>NZ_JBINJF010000005.1:0-229680 GCF_043951865.1 Halalkalibaculum sp. DA3122 | reverse complement strand
AGGAACCAAAAACTCAAGGCGGTGAATGGGGCACCCGCTGCAGCCTGTGCAGGCGTGGATGTTGATGGTCCGTCACGCCGGCTGCCCGCTATCAAGGTTCTCACCGGTGCAACATCCACAAACGCCGGCTTCGGCCTCCGCGCCCCATTCAAGGCCGGGAAAGACCAAGTTGTATATTTTGTAGCTCGCTCCCTCGTCAGACAACACTTCTTCCGGTATCGGAACAATTGCTTGACACGTTCAAACGATCACCCCTTCGAAATTCATCATTTCTAATTTTCCATTCATAATTCCCATCCTCCGCCGGTAATTTTTTTGTTTTTCTTCGATGAAAAAATGAACAAAGAAAGGACCTAAACAACCGGGGCAATAGCTCCTGAAAAAAAAGATACCATCTTATACAAAAAAAGATACCATCTTAAGGAGAAAAAGATACCATCTTTTTTGTCAGAAGATACCGGCATAATATTGAGAAGATAAAAAATCCCTCTGCCGGGCGGCAGAGGGGAAGGACCGTGTCGCGGGAGATAGGCTCCATCCCATTGCCAGCCGGCGTCTTCAACCGTCAGCAGCCCCGTACGCAGGGTGGTTTTCATGCTCGCCTTCGGGACCCGGAATTCGTTATCCCTGATTCTACATTCATCCTTGCCTCACTTACAGCAGACTGCTCGAGTTATAACGACAAGCTGGGTTGTGCGGGCTTTACAATGATTGTGCTGGATGACCGGTCAGCAGATGCTCTTTCTGCCTGGCGATAACTTGATATCCATGAAAATACTGATGGAAACAGTTTCGTAAAATGAGAAGGGGAGGGACTGCAACAGGAAAAGCATCGAAGATATCAACAGTTACTTACTCCTCAGTCATCTTCCAGTGCATGATGCCGCCCGCCTGTTTGCCCACTTCAATAACTTCGGCGAGTTCCAGCTTATGCAGGTCGATGACATCCACAGAGCCTGGTTCCCCGTTTTTTCCCTCTACAGAGATGAAAGCAAAGCGGTTGTCCGGTGAGATGGAGACTCCGTGGGAAACAAGACGGCTGTTTTTAATTTTTGCCAGTTCGCGACCCTCTTCCAGGTCCCAAACGCCCGTTGCCCCCTCTCCTTTGTAGGTGACAACCAGCAGTTTCCCGTCGTGGCTGACTTCCAGGTTATAGGGACCTTTCCCCGTGTTGAATCTGCGTGTCACTTTCCAGGATTTTGTATCGACCTCCACTGCCTCATCCGAACCGTTGTTGGCCACATATACCAGGGATTTTGCGGGATGTGGATCGGCCCAGGTCGGTTTGGCCCGGGGCTTGGGATGCGCGTTGTGAGAGGCTTGATGCATCGTGGCATCCGGGCTGCCGGCGGAGGCGGAGGTTTCAGGGGCCACATTCAGCCGGCGTGAAATATCCATTGTCAGGGTGTTGATCTCCATCAATTCATCTGTCATCATTGAGACGTGATACTGCCGCTTGCCGTCGCTGCTGATGCGGGATCCGTGGGGCATGATGCCGGTTATTATCTCCCTGACTACTTCCATCGCTTCGGGATCCACCACTGAAACGGTACTTGGTTCCATATCGCCGTGCAGGTTAAAGTTGATTACATACAGCACGCCGGTCAGCGCAGAAACTTCCATGCTTGCTGGAAAAAGCCCCAGCTCGGTTCGTTCTACAAAGTTATTATCTCCCGTCGTAAACTTGTACAGCCACCCGTAGGGATTGCCGTGGGCTACCGAGACAAACCAGTGGTCGCCGTCAGGGGATACGGTAATGCCGTGCGGCCCCTCGGTTTCGGTGGGGTACTGGCCGACCCCAACGACATCCTCCACAAAACCCTGACCCGTGTTGGCATCAAACGTGACCAGGGCGACCTCATCGTCCGACTCTGCCGCCACGTACACCCGGTATTGCTGGGCCGTGGCCCGCTCAAATGGCCACAGGGTGAAGCAGCAAATAGCTGCAAAAACGGCTAAAAAAAGCGCTGATCTGGATAAGTCTGAATTTTTCATAAGGAAAAGAGTCAAAGTTTTTGCAAGTCTGAAACCAGAAAACAGGAAGCGAGCCGGGAATATTTCAGGTAGATTCCCAAAATGAATTGCCTGTCGTTTTGCTCCCAACGGATGCCAATATTATCGCTTTTTGAAAGAGATTGTAATTGAAACTGTATATTTTATAAAGTCTTCTTCAACGAGATTTCTACATTACATTAGGAAATGAGCCACCGAACTGTACTGTAACGTGAGCAAATAAAGATCGAGGCTGCAACCGATACCAGCGAAAAATACAAATCAACTAATGACCAATAACTGATAACTAAAGTTAACGTGAACTCCGACGGGTATTCTCCTCCAGTTTGAGTGCCCACAAGCCTGAGTTCCAGTCAGATACAAAAATATATCCTTTGTAGGGCTGTGGCCCCCAGCTCATGGCGGCGTTGGGAACGATCGCCTCGTGGTGCATCGGCAAAAATTTTGCAATTTCACGCCCCTGTTCATACAGGTTCCCCATCAGGTCACCGGAAATATCCACGACCCGGAGTCCCGCATTGTAGTAGGCCACATAGAGAGTATCGCCTTTGACCCAGAAGTTGTGCGTTCCCGCTTCCGGCACCTGGTAACGCGCCACTTCACGGGGTTGATCCCAGCCATCCTCGAACTTGATGAAGTGGATCCATCCGTCGGGAATCGTCGGCTGGTCGCGGATCGCTATGCCGTTGGGAAATGCCTCATCGCCGGCAATGACGTAGAAGTCACCGGTCGATTGACTCTTGAAGGGAAATGCCGCGTGATTCCACCCGCTCGGATAGGTGTAACTGCCGAGCTTTACAGGGTTATCCGGAGAGCCAACCCCCGCATCGTGCTTTTCGGGAGTATGGGCCTGCGGGGTACTTCCCACATCAACAATCTGCACGCCGTCTTTCCAGTTCGAGGAGTAGGCTATCCCGTTTTCCACCCAAACATCATGGACCGCATGGCCGGGCGTATCCAGCTCAAACCGGCTGACGGTTTTGGGATTCGCGGGATCTTCAATATTGATGATATCGTAGCGCCGACCGTTGTTGACGGCAAACACGTGATCGTTCCATATGAACGCATTGTGCACTCCTCCCGTCAGTCCCTCGTTGTATTCGCTAATTCGTTTGACATTTCGGGGATCCGTCACATCCAGGATGACAATCCCGTTTTTGCGGTCGGAGGCGCCTTCCCTTGTCAACACGCAAATACGGCCATCTTCAGAGATTTTTACATCGTTGACCGTACGGGCATCTACGGTAACAGTATCGACAATCTGCATCTTGGCCGGATCGGTGACATCCCAGAAAAAAGCTTCGCCGGCCGCCCCCCAGGTTCCGGTCACGGCATAGTCGCGACCGTCAACACCTTCCCACACCCACAGGTCGGAGGTGTGCTTGTCCAGTACCTGCCCGTGGCCCACAACCCTGAGGTCCTTCTGAACGTTACGGGGCGTTACGCGGATCATATGCTCATCCACGGCGGATGCCGACTTGGCGATCAGCGTGTACAGTCCCGGTTTATTGGCCACAAAGCGACCGTCCTGTTCAATTTTACCGGCTGCTCCTTCGCCGCGTCCCTCACCCCCGGTATATGTGAAAGAGTAGGTGACAGGAGCGTCTGCTACGGTTTCTCCCTCGGAAGTCAACGGCTTGGCTTCCAGGTGTACGACATCCCCGGTCCGCACCTCGGAGGCATCTGCAGTAAGCTGAATTTTTGCAACCGGATTTGGGAGCACCTCCAGTTCCCACGACCGGCTCATGGATTCTGCGGCAGCCGTCAGGGTGACCATCCCGGGGTTCTTTGCCGCAAGCTGTTCGAATTGGTTCACTTCCGCAATCGACGGGTCGGAGCTGGAGAGCGCGAGATCCACCTCATCTCGCTCCCTGCCGCTGGCATCAGTCACGCTGAAGTGGAGGGGAAGCGTAGTCCCGGCATAAATATTTGCCGGTAGGTTCGTAAGCGATATCGTCTCGATAGGCGGGTGGGCCACCTCCACGGGTACTATCTCCGTAAGCTGGGCCCCCTGGTTGACGGCCACGGCAACAATTTTAAAACGACCCGGTTCAAACGCCTTTACCTGTCCCTCCGGCGTAACAGAAACCGAGGCCCGGGCCCGGGAGTAAAAAATAACGGTGTCCTGCGTAGCTTTGCCATTGGCATCATAAACCGTTGCGTCCAGGGAGGTCTGCTCATCCACCTCGAGCGAAAGGGATGAGGGCTCTACCACCAATTTGGACTGGCTTTGCGTGAACGCCAGTAAAGGGGTGAAAAACAAGATAAGGGTAACGAGAAAACCGGTTTTGTCAGGGATCATACCCGCTGTTGTTAAATTAAGCTGGTTCAACGAATAACACATGGAAGCTCTTGTGAATCCGGCGCCTGCCCGAAGGTAACAGTTTCGGATTGCAGGTACAGTAAATCGTCGGAATTCGGCAGTTGAGCCATTGTTAAAAACGCTTCTAAACTAAGATAAAAAAGTGAACCTGAAAAAATATAAACTTTCTGGAGTTGATATTGTTGTGTTTTGATGAACATACCCGGGGTTGCTAAAAAAGTGCGAATCCAGATTTTAAGAGACCTTTGCAAAACCGTTATTTTGGCCCATATCGGCATTTTCGCGAATTCGAAATCCTCATTTATGGGATATAAACTGTGGTTCCGAATTCGCTCAGGGGGTGACCCTGACCAAAGTCCCTGGTTTTTTAAAACACTCTTTAGAAGAGTGTAACACTGTATTGGTGCAGAGTCTCCCTGTTTTTACATTTTCCATTGGCAAGGCGTACAGCACCGAGAGTTTTGACCGTTATAAAAAAGACAATGCGGGGTCTGGTTGCCTCTGTAATTTTATCCGCATCTTGCTTACCTTTTGTGAATCTGATAAGGCCATTTAATGATTTAATGGCAAGTGTGTAAAGATCTGCAGATCAACGAAGTTATGAGAACCATTCTTTCTAAACTATTTACCCAAAAATCAGCTAAATGAGTATTAATTTTGATAAAGAGCGGTTTTGGCATCGACATATCGGTCCCGATGACAAACAGGTCAACGAGATGCTACAAACAATCGGGGCGGAATCCCTTGATCAGTTAATGGATGAAACCGTACCCGGTGATATCCGGCTGAAGGAGGATATTCAGCTGGAGGAGCCGATGAGTGAATACCGGTTCCTGGAACAATTCCGGGAGGTGGCTGACAAGAATGAAATTTACAAATCATTTATCGGGATGGGATATTATGATACGCTGACCCCGAATGTGATTCAGCGGAATGTGCTGGAAAATCCCGGCTGGTATACCTCCTACACTCCGTACCAGGCAGAAATCGCGCAAGGCCGCCTGGAAGCGCTGATTAATTTTCAGACGATGGTTTCGGACCTTGCGGGACTTGAACTGGCCAACGCTTCGCTGCTGGATGAAGGCACCGCTGCCGCCGAGGCGATGTCGATGCTCTATTCCTCGCGCAGGGGATCGAAGCGAAAGCATGCACACACGTTTTTTGTTTCCGAAGAATGCCACCCGCAGACGATTGATGTGCTGAGGGGACGGGCGGAGCCCCAGGGTATTAAGCTGGTTATCGGTGATCATGAAGAGGTGGATATCGATGATCCACGGCTGTTTGGCATGCTGCTCCAGTATCCCGCCACCGACGGGGAGGTTTATGACTACACCGGCCTGATTGACGCAGCCGGGAAGCAAGGCGTAAAAACCGTTGTGGCCGCCGACCTGCTGAGCCTCGCCATACTGACGCCGCCCGGCGAAATGGGGGCGGATGTGGTCGTGGGGTCAACCCAGCGATTTGGCATACCGCTGGGATATGGCGGTCCGCATGCCGCTTACTTTGCAACCCGTGAAGAATACCAGCGCAAAATACCGGGGCGAATTATCGGGGTAACCCAGGATGCGGAGGGAAATCCCGCTTACCGAATGGCGCTGCAGACTCGTGAGCAGCATATCCGGCGGGAAAAGGCGACTTCCAACATCTGTACGGCACAGGTGCTGCTGGCGGTGATGGCCGGGTTCTATGCCGTTTACCACGGTCCCCGGGGCCTGCGCCGCATTGCCGAACGCATTCACGGGCTTACCCAAACGGCCGAAAAGGCACTCGGGAAACTGGGCTTTGAGGTTGGAAATACCACGTATTTTGATACGCTAAAAGTTCGTACAACCCGTGAACAGCAGCGTTCGATTGAGATACAGGCGCTCAAACAGCAGGTGAACTTTCGCTATTTTGGCGATGGCTGCATCGGGATCTCTTTTGATGAAGTGAAAGACCTTGATGATGTTGCCCAAGTGCTGGATATTTTTGCCAAAGCCACGGGCCGCAACCTGGAAGTGGATCTGGATCAGCTGTCAGAAAGGGCGGAAGTCGACTACCCCGAACGATTGACGAGGACAAGTTCCTACCTGGAGCACCCGGTATTTAACCTGTACCATTCCGAGCATGAGATGCTGCGATATCTCAAACAACTGGAAAACCGGGATCTCTCGCTGGTACACTCCATGATATCGCTCGGGTCCTGCACGATGAAGCTCAACGCCACCGCCGAGATGATACCCCTGAGCTGGCCAAAATTTGCCAAGATTCATCCTTTTGCGCCGGTAGACCAGGCGGAGGGATACCGCACCCTTTTTAAACGGTTGAAGGAGCAGCTCAAGGCGATTACCGGTTTTGAAGCGGTCTCTCTCCAGCCCAACTCCGGTGCCCAGGGAGAGTACGCCGGTCTCATGGCGATTCGGGCCTTCCACAGAAGCCGTGGGGAGGAACATCGCAACGTGACGATCGTGCCCGATTCGGCCCACGGAACCAACCCGGCAAGCGCCGTAATGGCCGGGATGGAGGTGGTCGTCACCCAGTGTGATGAGCACGGAAATATCGACCTGGAGGACCTGGCCGGCAAAGTAGAGGCAAACAAGGAGAAGCTGGCGGCCCTGATGGTAACCTATCCCTCTACGCATGGCGTTTTTGAAGAAGATATCAGGAAGATTTGTGCTCTTATCCACGAGCATGGGGGACTCGTTTACCTGGATGGCGCCAACATGAATGCACAGGTGGGGCTGACCAGTCCGGCGGAGATCGGCGCGGATGTGTGCCATCTGAACCTGCATAAAACGTTTTGTATCCCGCACGGCGGCGGTGGACCGGGAATGGGGCCTATAGCGGCTGGAAAACATCTTCAGCCGTTTCTTCCGACCAATGCGGTCATTCCGACCGGGGGGGAGCAGGCGATTCACGGCATTTCAGCTGCACCGTGGGGCAGCGCAAGCATCCTGTCAATCTCCTATGCATACATCAAGCTGATGGGCGCCGGCGGATTGAAACGGGCAACGGAGGTCGCTATTCTCAATTCCAATTATTTAAAAGAGCGGCTGAAAGATCATTACCCGGTGCTCTATACCGGGAAGAACGGGCGAACGGCACACGAGTTTATTGTTGACTTGCGCCCGTTTAAGCAGTCTGCGGGAATCGATTCGGTGGATGTCGCCAAGCGGCTGATGGATTACGGGTTCCACGCCCCGACCATGTCGTTCCCGGTGCCGGGAACCCTGATGATTGAGCCCACCGAAAGTGAATCGAAGGAGGAGCTGGATCGCTTTTGCGAGGCGATGATCGCCATACGGGATGAGATCAGAGAGATTGAGGACGGGCTGGCCGATAAAGAACAGAACCTGCTGCGGAATGCTCCCCATACCATGCGGGTGGCAATGAGCAGCCGATGGGACCGGCCGTATGACCGCGAGCGGGCGGTGTTTCCCCTTGATCGTCTCCGGTTCAATAAATTCTGGCCGGCCGTCAGTCGCGTGGATGATGCCTATGGCGACCGCAACCTGATGTGCAGTTGTGTACCACTGGAAGCCTATTCTGAGGGACAGCAGCCGGCAGCGGTTGAGTAGAGTGGATTAATTTTCGGTAGAAATCAGAAAGATCGTCGGTTCTTTGTGGATGGAGACCTGATCTCTCTTTTTCCACTTGCTTATTGATTGAGAAATGATCCGTTCGTCGGGCAGTGTAAGATTGGTGGCCGTGCAGAGTTCGGTCGAATCGCTGCAGCATTGGATAACATCCTTCAACAGCTCGTCATTGCGGTGCGGCGCCTCCATAAAGATCTGGGTCTGGTTGTTCTTCCGCGATTCCTGTTCCAGCTCCCGGATCGCCTTTCGGCGTTTCTCTGCGTCAATCGGCAGGTAGCCGTGAAAGGCGAACTGCTGCCCGTTAAAGCCGGATCCCATCAGGGCCAGCAGGATGGAGGAGGGGCCCACCAGCGGGACTACCCTGATATTTCGTTTATGGGCCATGCGAATCAGTTCGGAGCCGGGATCTGCCACCACCGGGCACCCCGCTTCAGATAACAGGCCAACATTATTCCCCGATTCAAGCGGCCGCAGGAAGGAGATTTTTTCCTGTTCGGCAGTATTTTTATCGAGCAACAGGAACTCAATTTCGTAGTCGGGGATGGTATTGCCCACCCACTGCAGGTATCGCACGGCCGATTGAATGTTTTCGACGACCAGGATCTCCAGCTTGCGGATTACGGAAAGTACATATTCGGGAATAGTATTGTTTTCGGGCGTTTTCCCTAATGTATTGGGAACGAGATAAAGGGTTCCTTTCTCTTCGTTGTTTGTTTGCTCCATTGTTGGGAACTGGAAATTACTTTTTTAAGGGTAGTCCGGGATCAGGTCACAAATGCGAACCGGTGCTTACTGCTCGCTGGTTACTGGCTGGTCCACCCGTTCGAAGACCAGCTTCTCTTCTCCTTCGGTGAGTTTCCGGCTTGCGTACTTGTGTGCCGTCCAGGCAACCCCGATGGTAATCAGGAGCCCGATAAACGATATGGCCGCATTGCTGAGCGCCAGGTTCCGGTGCTCGCTGTAGGTCGGCATCAGCACAATCTCCTCAAACGCCCCCTGCTGGTATCGAATCGGGATCTGGCTCAGATCGGTGATCATGCTCGCCAGCTCTATCGGCAGCGAGAGGCGGCGTTCGATCCGTTCTCCCTCTCCGGTTTCGAATGCAAGGACGACGTACCCGTTGGTCTGGGAGGCGATCTTCTTAATGTCAAAATCCAGTACCTGGGCGGTATAGCTTTCGCCGTTGTTGTAGGTGTCGCCAATTCCGTCATAAACCAGGACCTGGTGTACCGTCAGGAACAGGAGATAGCCCGGCAACAACCAGATCAGGTAGATAAATTTATACTTGGTCATCAATTATATCTGAATTAATAGGTCTTTTTCGGTAGACACAGATTTGAAGAGGACGTTTAAAACTATCGTTTTCACCTTCGGCATGTACGCGTATCCGAATTTTTCATTTCTATTGTCAAGAGGCCTTTGCAGAACCTGATGCTTGGTTGGAAGGTGGTTGTACCACCGATCTTCCAAGCATATAAAACGGGAGTACAACTCCCTCCAAACGGTGATTCGAATGTTTTGCAAAGTCCTCTGTTAATAAAACAGGGGTTTCGAATACGCCACCCCTGGATTTCGGCAATACTCCCGGGTTTAAAAGCCCTCTTTCAAATCCATTTGACACACCGTTTGGATTAGTAAAACAGGGCGTAATATATCACATATATCCAACTTAATATACCGTGGATAATCGCCCATATGATCGATTTGTTGACGGACCAGGAGATAGTCACCGCCAGCGCAGATCCCAACGTAATGCCGCCGCGTACCGTTTCCGTTACTTTTGTGTGTACAACTCTGTCTGCCATAATCTTTCGAACTTGGTTTTGGGTTATTAACTGTAATAAAGCTTGTACGGAATATGCCGGCCGAAGGTTTAATTAAATAAAAGAGGGCTTGGCAAAACCCTCACTTTTTCGTTCAGAGGAAGTTGTACTCCCGTTAAAAGGTCACCAAGGTCGGCAGTACAACTACCTCCCAACAAAATAGCAGGTTCTGCAAAGGTCTCTAAAACAGACGTCAGGCGTGAAACGCTTAAGGGTGCTTTGCCAGATAATTACATTTTTTAGCTATTAAAACCACCTGCTCGTTAATGTATCATTGTTTTTTTTAACTGGAAAAACTCGTCTCACCTCTCACCTCTCACATCTGACGTTTGACGTCTGACGTCTATTTAACTCACCATCTGCATCAGGATGGCACAGAGCCAGGCCCCGTAGGTTCCGACGGCATAGCCGAATACCGCCAGCAGCACTCCCACCGGCGCCAGGGCGGGATGAAATGCCGAGGCGACAATCGGGGCCGAGGCCGCTCCCCCGATATTGGCCTGGCTGCCCACTGCAATAAAAAAGAAGGGGGCGTTGATGATTTTGGCGACTATAAAAAGGATGAAGACATGGATCAAAATCCACATCAGTCCGAGCAGGAAAAAGCCCGGATTTTCAAATATCGCCAGCACGTTCATTTTCATCCCGATGGTGGCGACCAGGATATAGAGGAAAAGGCTGCCGATTTTCGAGGCGCCCGCCCCTTCAAGCTCCCGAGCCCGGGTGAACGAGAGTGCGAGTCCGCCGGTCGTGGCGATCACGATAATCCAGAAAAAGCTGGAATCCAGGCTCAGGCGGCTCAGCTGGGGGGCATTTGCATTGATCCACGGGGCGATCAGGTCGCCACCGAGATGTCCCACCGCCGTCATTACAAAAGCCACGGCTACAATGGTTGTAAAGTCGGTAAGCGTGGGAATTTTGGCGATACTCGCTTTATAATCCTCAATCTTCTTGCGCAGTTCGGTGATAGGCGTGGCATCGGCCTTGAACCAGGTGTCGATCCGGTCCGATATTCCCGCCCCGTACAGGAGAAACGCCAGCCAGATGTTGGCCACAATGATATCCACGGTAACCATCGCTGAGAACAGGTCGTCACTCGGACCGAAAACCTCGTACATCGCTGTTTGGTTGGCCCCGCCGCCGATCCAGCTGCCCGCCACGGTCGAAAGTCCCCTCCACACCGCTTCGGGTCCGGTTCCGCCCACGACCTCCGGGGCCAGGTATGAGAATGTGAGCACCGCCAGCGGTCCGCCGACCACGATGCCGATCGTACCCGCAAAAAACATGATGATCGCCTTGGGACCCAGGCTCAGGATGCCCTTGAAATCGATACTGATGGTCAGGAGTACCAGGCTTGCGGGCAGCAGGTAGCGAGAGGCCACGAAATAGAGGTTTGATTCATCCCCGGATATGATCCCCAGCGAATTAAAAATTGACGGCACAAAATAACAGAGCAGCAGGGAGGGGACGAACGTGTAAAACTTTTGCCAGAAGGGGGAGTCCAAATTTGACGTGATGAAGATGGCAGCCAGTATAAGCAGCAGGATGCCCAGCACAACAGCATCGTTGGTGAACAGGGGTGCGGCGATAACCAGTGAGGTGATCATATAAGTCCATTCGTTTTACATTTGAAAGGCAGAATCTAACTTTTGTTGGGGGAAGAGTGCAAGTTAGAGATTACGTTTCCCATTAATTCAGCAATGATGAAGTATTTTTCCTGAAAATGTGGATAACCATGATCAGCCTGCGGTCTATAGGTAAACCACGAGTGACCACCTCTGTTACCTGTCAGGCTTAACTCAAATATTCGTTCATGGAATTGGACCCGATCTCCTTGAAAGAGGGCTTTGCAAAACCCTCAATTCCTCGTTCTGAGGGAGTTGTACTCCCGTTAAAAGGTCACCAAGGTCGGTAGTACAACTACCTGCCAACAAAATAGCTGGTTCTGCAAATATTCCTGACAATGATAATTGCTCTTACGCCAGAACCAGACCCTTGGCTAGTAAATAAAGTGAACCCGGATTAAGGAATCTAACAAAAAAAGTATCAGAGGATGTTGCCTCCCGGCCGTAGAAATTTTTGTCGGTACAGTGACCGCAGCCGGAGCTGGCGTTAAATAATATTGTTGAACAACGGGATGTATATTTTCCCCAATCGATGAACAGCGTTCCGTTTTGCGATCCAGCAGTTGCGAGTGTGAATAAAACCTGATAATGGGTGTGAAAATCCTATCTTAAAAGCTTATACTTACCCTTCTATTTTGGAATGATAACTAACGCAAGTTCATGAAATTAGCTGTAATCGGCACCGGAAAAACCGGTGGAAAAGTAGTAGAACTGTTAACCGGGGAGCAGATATCAGATACCTTTGACGTCAATAATAAACCGACGGTTGAGAAACTGAAGAAAGCAGATGCGGCGGTCATTTTTGTGCCCGGTTCCGCTGTTGACGATGTGTTTGATGTGGTGCTGGAGTCCGGTGTCCCGGCCGTGTGGGGCAGCACCGGGTATGAGTGGCCGCAAGACCTGGACAGCACATTGAAGAAGGCTGGCGTTAAATGGCTGAAAGCCTCGAATTTCAGTTTGGGAATGAATATTATCCGCCGGGCGATCAAGGTGATTTCAGAAGGTTCCGAAATGCTGGATAATCCTGAATACCATATCCATGAAATCCATCATGTGCACAAGAAGGACGCCCCAAGCGGAACGGCAATTTCGTGGAAGCAGTGGCTTGGCAAGGATGCGGACATTACGTCGGAACGAAAAGGGGATGTCAAGGGTATTCATGAGCTGACGGTAAAAACGGCGGCGGAATCGATCTTTTTAAAACACCAGGCCCATGATCGCGCCGTTTTCGCCCAGGGGGCTATCTGGGCCGCCGAACAGGTTGTGAAGGATGATATTGGCCCCGGGTTTTACGATTTTTCAACTATTTTTGATCAGGCAATTGACAGATAGACAGCATGGATACGAATTTGAACGATATAAAACTTTGGACCGCCCTGGTGACGCCGATGAAGGAGAACGGCGACCTGGACCTGGAGGATCTGGCCACCCTGATCCACAAGCAGGATGAGGCGGGCAACGGCGTCCTCATTTTGGGGAGCACCGGCGAAGGCCTCGCATTGGGACTGGAGGACAAGCAGCAGGTGGTCAATACGGCCACGAGCTTAAATGTTGATGTCCCAATTATGGTGGGGGTTGGCGGATTTAACCTGCGGGAGCAGATCGAATGGATCGAATACTGCCATGAATTTAACCCTGACGCATTCCTGATGGTGACCCCGCTGTATGCCAAGCCCGAGCTGCGGGGGCAGATCGAGTGGTTCCGGGCGCTCATGGATGCCGCGGACAAACCCTGCATGCTTTACAACGTGCCGTCACGGACCGGTTCGTGGCTCGAAAAGGAGGCGCTGAAGGAACTTTCCGAGCATCCCAACTTGTATGCCCTGAAAGAAGCCGGAGGCAGCATCGCCCATTTCCAGGAATACCGCATGGCAGCCCCGGATATACCGCTCTATAGCGGAGATGACGGGCTGACGCCCTATTTTTCACTGAACGGGTGCCGGGGACTGGTTTCAGTGATGGCCAACGTATGGCCGAAGGCCGCCCACCGGTACGTGGAACTCTGCATCGAAGGGTGTACGAAAGACCTGATTACCTACTGGAAAGAGCCGATCGCCTCGATATTTTCAGTGTCCAACCCGATCCCCTCCAAGGTGCTGCTGAAGGAGAAGGGCTGGATAAAGTCGAGCACCCTGCGTCCGCCGCTGACCGATAAAGATTTGGAAGATACCGAACGACTGCTCAAGGCAGATGAATCGATAACCAAATGGTACGAGGAGAATAAAGTTCAATGAGTGATATCGACTGGAATGACATTTTAAGCAAGCTTGAAACCGGCGAAATACGTGCCGCCAACCCGGAAGGGGATACCTGGAAGGCGAATGTTGAAGTGAAAGAGGCGATCCTGGCCGCTTTCGGGGCCGGGGAGAATACGGAATATACCGGCATATATGAGGGGTTTGTGGATAAAGACAACCTGCCGCCCCGGATGTTCAAGGCGGGGGACAACGTGCGGCTGGTGCCGGGCGGATCTTCGGTGCGTCGTGGTGCGTACGTGGCCGAAAATGTTATTATCATGCCGCCGGCCTACATTAATGTAGGCGGCTATGTGGATGAGGGCTCCATGATCGACAGCCACGCGCTGGTCGGATCTTGCGCGCAGGTAGGCAAGAATGTGCATCTTTCGGCGGGCGTGCAGCTCGGCGGAGTGCTGGAGCCTGTGGGGTTGACGCCGGTTGTTGTTGAAGATGAGTGTTTTGTGGGCGCGGGATCCGTCATTGTAGAAGGAATTCTCGTGAAACGGCGAGCGGTCATCGCTCCCGGAGTCACCCTTTCCAAATCGATCCCGGTCTATGACTGCGTGAATGAAGAGATACGAGAGAAGGGAGCCCCGATCCCGGAAGGCGCTGTCGTCGTTCCGGGAACGCGCCCGGCCTCCGGAGCATGGGCCGAGAAGCAGGGACTTTCCATTTCCTGTCCCCTGATCGTGAAATACAGGGATGAACAGAGCGATGCCTCACTGGTATTGGAAGATGTCCTTCGATAGTGTTCTTCAGCAGCATTTGGCGGCATGTAAATATCTGTCCCTTGCATGTTTCAGGGCCTGTCGACAAACCATAATCAAACGATTCTAAAATTACATGCGCATATTGAAATTCGGGGGCTCCTCCGTTGCAAATTCCGACGCCATCCGCCAGGTCCGGCAGATTATTGTCGACAAGCTGGAGGAAGATCGCCTGGCGGTCGTGGTCTCCGCCTTTAAAGGTGTGACCGACCTGCTGGAAGAGGCGGTTGTGAAGGCGGCAGGCGGAGATGAAAGTTATGCCGGTATTCTCGATGAGATCGAATCCCGCCACAACGCCGTGATCAAGGAGCTGCTGAGCATCCAGAAGCAGAGTCGCACGCTCGCACAGTTCAAGATGATGTTCAACGAGCTGGACGACGTGCTGCACGGGGTGAATCTCACGCGGGAGCTCACCGACCGTACCCGTGACTTTGTGCTCGGTTTCGGAGAGCGGTTTTCCGCTTTTGTCATAAGCCAGTATCTTGCCGACCAGCAGCTGAATGCCGAATACCTGGACGCGCGCCAGATTATCAAAACCGACAAAAAATATGGTTCGGCCCACGTCCATACCGATAAGACGTACGCGGCGATCCGGGAGTTTTTTGAGGATGCCGACAGCGAAAGTTTGCAGGTGGTGACCGGTTTTGTCGCCTCTACACTGACCGGCGAATCGACTACGCTGGGGCGTGGCGGCTCGGATTACACCGCTTCGCTGCTCGGCGCGGCGCTGGGGGCGAAGGCGATTGAACTCTGGACCGATATCGAGGGGATCATGACCGCCGATCCCCGCAAGGTGAAGCGCTATTTTGTGATCCCGCATCTCTCCTACGAGGAGGCGATGGAGCTCTCCCATTTCGGGGCCAAGGTGGTGTATCCGCCGACCATGCAGCCTGCGATGAAGGCGTCGATCCCGATCCTGATTAAAAATACGTTCAAACCCGGGCAGGAGGGAACGACCATCAGCACCGAATCCCAGAGCGGGGAGTCAAGCATCAAGGGGATCTCCTCGATCGACAATGTTACGCTTCTGACGATCCGGGGCAGCGGCATGATCGGCGTTACCGGGGTGGCATCGCGTATTTTCAGCGCGCTGGCCGGAGCCGGGGTCAATATTATTATGATTACCCAGGCGTCATCCGAACACACCGTGTGCTTCGCGGTTCTCCCCAGCCAGGCGGAAGCGGCACGCGAAGCTATTGAGAAGGAGTTTAAATATGAGCTGCAGGATGGCATTATCGATGAAATCCTGGTGGAAAATGATCTTTCCATCGTAGCTATTGTTGGAGACGACATGCGTCATACGCCGGGTATTTCAGGCCGCGTGTTCCAGGCGCTGGGCAGAAACGGCATCAACGTGGTGGCGATCGCCCAAGGGTCTTCGGAGCGCAATATTTCGGTCGTGGTGGAACGAAAAAATGAGACTAAAACGCTGAATACCCTGCACGATGCGTTTTTTCTCTCCCGGATTAAAACGGTCAACCTGTTCCTGGTGGGCGTCGGCCTGATCGGCGGCACCCTGCTGAAGCTTATCAAAAAGCAGACCCAAAAACTGCTGGACGATTATTTTATTGACCTGAAGCTGACGGGCGTCTCCAACAGCAAGAAGTTCCTGATTGACGAGGAGGGAATTTCGATGGAGAACTGGAGAGAGCAGCTCAACGAGCGGGGGGAACCGGCGGATATCAGGCAGTTTATTGGCCAGATGCGGGACCTGAATCTTTCCAACAGTATTTTTATTGACTGTACGGCCAGTGACGAAATTGCCGAGGTCTACTCGGATGTACTCAAATCCAGCGTCTCTATTGTGACCGCCAACAAAAAGGCGAATTCCAGTTCGCTCGCCAAGTACGAGGAGCTGCAGGAACTGGCGCTGCAACACAACGTGGCCTATCTCTACGAAACCAATGTCGGGGCGGGCTTGCCGGTTGTGGCCACCCTCAAGGAGCAGATTTTGACCGGCGATGATATCCTCAAAATCGAAGGGGTCTTTTCCGGCACGCTCAGCTACATTTTCAACACCTTTGACGGCAGCGAGCCGTTCAGCCAGGTGGTGCGCAGCGCCCGTGAAAAAGGGTTTACCGAGCCCGATCCGCGTGAAGACCTCAACGGCCAGGATGTGGGACGCAAGCTGTTGATACTGGCCCGTGAGGCGGGACTCAAGCTCGAGTTTGAAAACATCGATATCCAAAACCTGGTGCCTGAGCCTGCGCGGGAGGTGCCGACGGTCGAGGAGTTTTTCGATATTTTGGAAGAGTATGACCAGGAGTTCCAGGAGCTTTATGAGCAGGCCGCCGCCCAAAATAACAAGCTCTGCTACATCGCCCGCTATGAGTCCGGCAGTGCCACGGTCAAACTTGAACAGATCGGCCCGGAGCACCCGTTTTACGGGTTGAAAGGCAGTGACAATATCATCGCTTTCAAAACCGAGCATTACGAGGAGAGTCCCATTGTGGTGAAAGGACCGGGCGCCGGGGCCAACGTGACGGCCAGTGGCATCATTGCCGACATTCTCCGCATCAGCAATGCCCCTACCTTCGGCAAGGAATACTAGAAGATGCGGGTACCAGTTGCAAGCATGCCAGGGAACACGAGTCACACAGGGGACCTGAATCTATGTAAATTCAAAGTGTTTCTCAGTGTTTATCAGCCGAGTCGGCGTAGCCCGTGTTCTGTTAAACAGATAATTACAACAAGATCAAATGGTTGGGCAGAATATTAACATGAGCCATGCAGAAAAACAGGAAGTAAAAGTATTTGCCCCCGCCTCCGTCGCCAACGTGAATTGCGGTTTTGACGTGATGGGCTTTGCCCTGGAAAAGCCGGGGGACGAAATTGTAGCCCGGCGTGTCGATGGAGAGGGTGTGAGTATCAAAAAAGTAACGGGAGACGATGGCATGCTTCCGGTTTCCCCGCAAAAGAATACTGCCGGGGTTTCAGCTCGCGCATTGCTGGGTCACCTCGATATGGACCTGGGCATTGAGCTGGAGATTCACAAGAAGATGCCGATGGGCAGTGGACTCGGATCAAGTGCGGCCAGTGCGGTGGGAGCTGTGATCGCCGTGAACCGTCTGCTTGGCAGTCCGCTTGAGCTGCAGGAACTGCTGGGATTTGCCGCCGAGGGGGAGCGCGTGGCCTGTGGTGCCGCACACCTCGACAATGTGGCGCCGTCGTTGCTGGGAGGTTTTGTCTTTATCCGAAGCCAGGACCCGCCGGACGTGGTGGAGCTGGAGTGCCCGGTGCCGCTGTTTGCCACGGTTATTCATCCCAAAATTGAAATCCGCACGGAAGATACCCGGAAAATATTGCGGCGCGAGGTATTGCTCAGCAAGGCGGTTACACAATGGGGCAATGTCGGCGGACTGGTAGCCGGCTTGCTTAAGGGCGACTATGATCTTATTTCTCGGTCGCTTGAGGATGTGATTATCGAGCCGATTCGGTCGGTGCTGATACCCGGTTTTGACGAAGTAAAGAAGGCTGCCCTCAGTGCCGGGGCCCTCGGCAGCGGCATCTCGGGATCCGGACCCTCAATATTTGCTCTTACACCGTCCGTTGAAAAGGCGCGGCAGGTGGCTGCAGCCATGAAGCAGGAGTTTGACCGCCTCGATCTTGAAAATGACGTCTATATTTCGAAGATAGCCCGCAAAGATCCATATATCATAGAAGAGCAGTAAAAGATGATGAAATTTATCAGTACAAATGGGGATTCAGAACCGGTACCGTTTTCAGAAGCGGTGTTGAAGGGATTGGCTCCCGACGGCGGGCTGTATGTTCCGGACCACTGGCCTGCGCTCGACGAGGCTTTTTTGACCAATATTCACGACAAGAGTTTGCAGCAGATCGGTGTTGAAGTAAGCCGGCTTTTTGTGGATGAACTGGACGACGACACCCTGCACTCGGTTATCGAGGAAGCACTGAATTTTGACGCTCCGCTCGTTTCCATTGAAGATAATCTCAACATTTTGGAGCTGTTTCACGGTCCCACGCTCGCCTTCAAGGATTTTGGAGCCCGGTTTATGTCGCGCATTTTCTCAGCTTTCCGTAAAAATAAAGAACAGGATATCGTTATCCTGGCGGCGACCTCCGGCGATACGGGAAGTGCCGTGGCCCAGGGATTTTTAGGCGTTGAAGGCGTGAAGGTGTGCCTCCTGTATCCCAGCGGAAAAGTGAGTCGACTGCAGGAGCAGCAGCTTACCACGGCCGGACAAAACGTAACTGCGCTGGAAATAGACGGTACCTTTGATGATTGCCAGCAGATGGTAAAACAGGCGTTTTCCGACCAGGAGTTGAATGAACAGCTTGTGCTGAGTTCGGCAAACTCCATCAACATCGCCCGGCTGATTCCCCAGTCATTCTATTACCTGTATGCCTTGGCACAAATGGAGAAAACGGAACAAAATCCCCCTGTTTTTTGCGTGCCCAGCGGTAATTTCGGAAATCTGACTGCCGGGCTTATGGCCCGGAAAATAGGGATGCCGGCCTCCGGTTTTATTGCTGCCACCAATGTGAATGACGTCGTGCCGGAATACCTGCAAACCGGTTCATTTAACCCGCGTCCCTCCAAGCGAACGATCTCCAACGCGATGGATGTGGGCAATCCCAGTAATTTTGCCAGGATCGAATACCTGTATAACCACGATCACGAGGCGATTCGGCGTCATATATGGGGAGCATCCTTTTCCGATGAGCAGACCGCAGATGCGATAAGGAGCGTAAAAGAGAAAACGGGCTATTTATTGGATCCGCATACGGCCGTGGGTTACCTGGCGACAGAAGCGTATAGGAGAGAGGCCGCGGGCTATTTTGGGGAGCCGGATGATACACCGTTTGTCATCCTCTCTACCGCCCATCCCGCCAAGTTCGGAGATGTCATTGAACCCGTAATCGGGGAGAAAATCCCACTACCGGGCCGACTCGCAGCGTGCCTGCAGAAGGAGAAGAAGAGTACCCACATGGACAGCGATTTCGGGCGGTTGAAAGCGTGGCTGCTGGAGCAATATTGACAATGGGAGATGGGTATAGCCTACGCCTCGGCCCCCTTCATGGCAATAGCCAGTCCCTTGGTAAACGCCTGTACAGCGGCTTCCAGCGTATCGGGTGAGGCGGCCTTGGAGACCCATTCCTGGTCGGAGTTTGCATTGGCCAGGGTGAGCGTAACAACGACCAGGGAGTCGGTATCGGGACTCAGGATTTCGACTTCATGATTCTTTACCTCCAGGTTGAATATGTTGTCGGTCTCCGATTTGATGGCTGTCAGGATGGCATCCACCGGGCCCACCCCGTTGGCGTGGGTGGTAACATTTTTGCCCTGCAGGTTCAGCTTGGCGGTGGCGTGCACCAGCCCGTGCTTGTGCATGGTGATTTTGTAATCCACCACTTCCACGGGATAGTTAAGGTCCAGTTCTTCATTGAAGACCAGCGACTGGAGCACCTCGATTTCGTTGTTGCTGAGCGACTTCCCCTTCTTGTTTATATTCTCGATATACTCGTTATAGAGTCGCTGGTGGTCGGCATCCATTTTGAGATTGGCCACGAACGTATCGCGCGAGCGGCCCCACGACTGCTTCTGCATCTCGATGTAGCCGGAGTGTATGTAATTGCTCACCTTCTCAAGATCAGGCGAAAGAACCGGGGAGGAGAGGGAGTGCTTGGCAACGACCTTCGTGTCCTTGAGTCCGGCACCGGTAAGTACAAACAGGCATTTCTTACCGCTAAAGGCGGCCGCATTATTTTTAAACGCCGCCAGGGGCAGGGCGCAGGCGGGCTCCGTAAAATGCCCCTCTTTAACCGCCATCTCCTTGAGCGACTGGAGGATCTCATCTTCTGTAACGGTAAATGCTTCTCCGCCGGTCTCCTCGATTCCGATCAGCACTTTTAGAAAGTCCACCGGGTCCGATGCCGCCACCGACTGGGCAATGGTATTGACCTGTTTTTTAATAATTTTCTCTTTCTTGAAAATTCCTTCCACCACCGGCGAACTCTGCTCTGGCTGGATGGCAACTAGACGGGGGATTCGATCGATTCTGCCGACCGCTTTCAATTCCGTAAATCCCTTGTGGATCGCCCCGAAATTGGTGCCGCAGCCCACGGGGATAAAGATAAAATCAAAGTCGCTGCCCTCCTGTTCAACCAGTTCATAGGAGAATGACTTCTGGCCCTCTTCGCGGAATACGTAGTCTCCCGCCAGGTAGTAGTTGCCCGACGTTGCAAATTTGCGACAAAGTGCCTCACAGGTGCTGAAATCACCTTTAATGCGGATGATGTTGGCATCATAGATAGTCGCCTGGGCAATTTTGGCATCGGTGGTTTTCTCCGGCACAAATACAAAGCAGGGGATGTTGAAATAACAGGCATAGGCCGCCACCGATGCCGCCATGTTGCCGGTGGAGGCCAGGCATATCGCATCGGCTCCGAGTTCTATCGCCTTCTGCACTTCAATGTAGCTGCCCCGGTCTTTGAAGCAGCCGGTGGGGTGTTCAAACTCCAGCTTGGCCCAAAGGTCGGCGCCATAGGTTTCAGAGAGGCGGTCGAGTTTTTTTAGGGCGGTGGGTTTTGTCTTGAGTGGCTCCGGCTTTGGATGCTCCAGCGGGTACTGGATGCGACCGGGATTCTCATCGTAGTAAACGCGAAGCACGCTTCCGCATTCCGTGCAATAGGTGGTCGTCTCCTGCTCAGTGTTGAGGTGATTGCCCGCTACACATCGCAGTTCGTAATTGGGAGCATCCTGTTCCATAACCAAATAAATGACCTGATGTTGGGTTTGATTCTATGAGGGTATCGAAAAACAGCGGTTTTGCAAAGCCCCCTTTAAAATACAAACCCTTGAGCTGCCGAGAAAACACGAACAAAATTTTGCAGGAATACGATACGATAGAACAAAAATGGGATGAAATGTGCAGGTTACACTGGTGCATGATCTTGATTACAAAAAATCCCGAGGTGATCGGTAGAATCTGTGTTACCTGCGTTCGAAGGTTAATTTTTTAACGGCAGCAGCGAGATTTCATCAAAATCCATGTCCAGCTCTTCCAGCACCGGTTCGGCCACCTCGGAGATTTCTTCCGGTGTCAGCTCGTCGAGGCCCTCGATCTCTACAAAAAGAGCGTTTTGATGCCCCACGACGTTGTAGCGCGCCCGGCCGGCATTAAAGCATTTTCGAAGGGTTTCGGTCAGCAGTTCCAGGTCCTGTTCATACGCCTGGTAATCCGATTCGTCAAATTCTGCCATAATCACTGTTGCGTGTTGGGTAATTGCTGCTCATCTTTCGCTCAAACATACGGCGGGAACCGTTAAATACGCAATAAAATTTATGAACTACTCCATACAGCAGCTTTCGGAGATTGCATCAAAACCGGAACGAAACATATTGGGACTGATGTCGGGGACCTCGCTTGACGGACTTGATATGGTCCTGTGCAACATTACGGGAGCGGGCCGCGAGACGCTTCTTGAAGTCAAAAAAATCAAAACATTTCCCTATCCACAGGATATTATCAGCCGGTTGAGAGAGGTCGTTTCGGTGGAAGAGGCATCGCTGCAAGAGGTGTGCCTGGCCCACACCTGGCTGGCAAACTACCACGCCGACCTGGTCCTGGAAACGCTGGCCGGGTGGGAGATGGAACCGACCGATATTGATGCGGTTGCCAGTCACGGCCAGACAATTTACCATGCCCCGTTTGTGAAACACCGGAAAAAAGGGATGCCCAATGCCACCCTTCAGATTGGCGATGGCGATCACATTGCCAGGAACACGGGCATCATCACCATCAGCGATTTTCGCCAAAAACACACGGCCGCCGGCGGCGAGGGAGCCCCGATGGCTTCGCTGGTCGATAAATTGCTGTTTTCTCACCCCACGGAAAATCGATTTTTGCTGAATATAGGAGGAATCGCCAATTTCTCTTTTCTTCCCTCGCAAGCGTCCGATGCCCGGTATGTCACTACCGATACGGGCCCGGGTAACACGCTGATCAACGCGGTCGTGCAGTCGGAATTTGGCCGGGAGTTCGACCGGGATGGAGCGATCGCTGCTTCGGGAACCGTACAACCTGAACTGTTGAGGCAGATGAAGCAGGATCCCTATTTTCATGAACCGTTCCCGAAAACCACGGGACCGGAGTTGTTTAATTTGAAATGGGTTGAGAAGAACAAGAAAAAAGTCGGCAAAACGGGAATTGCTGCCACAGACTTGGTGGCTACCCTGACATGGCTCACGGCGGAAACGATTGCGGATGCACTGCGTTCGGTCGCCGACGGGCTGGACGCAGATATGCCCCCCGCGGTGTATGTGAGCGGCGGGGGCATGCACAACAAGACGATGATGCGGTGGCTCAATGGATTATTGGAGGATATACCGGTGGAAAGCTTTGAAGCAATCGGCTACAATCCCGATGCCAAGGAGGCGGCCAGCTTTGCGGTACTGGCCAACGAGATGCTCGCCGGAGAAGGATTCTTGATCGACCCGAAGCAGGGAACCCCGCGCCGCGTCAATTTTGGGAAAATCTCGTTTCCCGTTTAATAAAGCGGATTCCAGGAGTCTGTCGGACTTAGGGAATTGTAACGAGAATCAGCCAATTTGAGTCAGATTTTGAGGTCTTTTGAGGCGAGTAGTGGGGCTATTTAACGAAAAAGAGCTCGAAATCTGGCCAAATTCGGATTGTTCGCAGTAGATTAGGCTAAGTCCGACAGACTCCTAGGCTGTAAATTAATACTTAACACTTTCCAACTTTATGACTGTTTTGACCTGATTCCCCGCAAGGACCTCCACCCGATCAGCAGTCAAAGTAATCTGCCAGTTGCCGGTATTCCCGGATCAGCTTATCGCGCACCGGCCGGCCTTTTTCGAAAATCTCTTGCTGTTTTTCAACATACTTCGCGCGCCCTTCGCTGGTCTCAATTTTGATCGGCTGCAGTCCACGTTTTCGCAGGTCGTAGGGACTGGCTTTCATGTCGACAAACCGCGCCTCCACTGCCAGCTCAAACGCCTCCCGAACGAGGTCACTGCCGATCCAGGGGTACATCTTGAACGCCCATTTGTACAGGTCCATGTTGCTGTGGATGCAGCCGGGCTGTTCCATCTCCTGGAAGTTGTCACGGTTGAGTTCATGTTTATTCAGCGGTCGGGCTTCATCCGTAAAAAAACGGAAGGCATCAAAATGGGTGCAGGCCAGCGGGCGGGACTCCACAAATTCGGCCAGCTCATCCCCGGACATCCGGAGGGGAATCTGTTCGTGCCGGACCTGGTCCGCCTTGTAGACCATCGCCCACTCATGCATGCCGAAGCAACCGAAGGAGGGCTTCTTGCCGGCCGAATTCCGGAGGACAGTCAAAATCCACCGCACCGCGCTCTTCCGGTTCTCGGGAAATAATTCGGGATCAAGAAAAGCTCCGCTGCCGGTAATGGCCAATTCGCTGATCTCCAGGGCATCAAAATCGGAACCTTCCAGCAGGCGGCCGAAGCCCGGTGACCAGCGCTTGAGATGGGAGGGACGGAAGGCGTAGTATTCAAACAGGAAGTCCATCACCGGATCTTTTTCATGCTGTTGCCGGCGCTCCAGGTAGTCGTCAATTAAGGCGGCAATGCACCGCTCATGTTCCTTGATCCGGGTGTGCCACTGCTGTTCAGGGATTATTTCCCGTATGTGGGGTGCTTCGGCGATATGGTCGATAAATGAAATTCGCATAACGCCCAAGATATCATTTTTTACCAGGGATATCATCTTGTTGTGTGGAGGGGAAATGTTGAAGGTTGAATGTTAAAGGTTAAATGTTGAAGGTTGGAGGTTGGTTTGGGAGGTCAAATGTATGATATTGTGAAGCCTTCTATCAATTAACCAGGAATCGGTGGTGATAATGAATAAGGCAAGGGTTCCGATCTTTGGACAGCTGTGGCATTTTTTGCTCCATCTCCGGTGGCATTACCAGGTGTTTATTCTCTCGGGAGGATACCTGATGGGCGGTTTTTTTCAACAAACAATGGACTGGACCACTTTTGGAACGCAGTTTTTAAATGTGCATCTGCTGCTGTTCGGTGGAGCCACGGCCTACAATTCGTGGTGGGACAAGGACGAAGGGGCAATCGGGGGACTCAAACATCCACCCCCCATGCAGCGCTGGATGTGGATCGTTTCCCTGCTGGTTCAGTTTGCGGGATTTTATTTTGCCACAATGGTCAGTGTGCCGTTTGCCGTGGTTTATGCCGTAAGCATGCTGTTTTTCTGGCTCTATTCCACTCCGCTGGCCCGCTGGAAAGGGACCCCGGTGCGGAGCCTGGTGGCGATTGGAGTGAGCACGGGAACAAACTCGTTTTTGATGGGGTACCTGGCGGCAAATCCCGGCGGTCCGATCTCCCTTGTGGTAGTGCCGGCATCGATTGGCGTTGCGCTGGTTATACTGAGCCTGTATCCCACTTCCCAAATCTACCAGACCGCAGAAGACCGGGTCCGCGGCGACCAAACATTTGCAATCGTATTTGGCAGGGAGGCGGTATTTACTTTTTTCCGGTACGCATTTGGATCAGGTGTTCTGCTACTCTCCGTAGCCCTTGGAACGGCGAGCCCGTGGATCGGGATAACGTTTCTTCTCCTGGGGATGGTCACCGGCGGGGCGATCAACCGTTTGCTGAATACCCTTTCACTGCACGCCGATGACTATGAAAAAGTGATGCGGATAAAATATGGAACCTCCCTGGCGTTTGTCCTGTTTTTGTGTGCCGGAATTATCCTGAAGCATCGTCTTCACGTGCTTCTTTTTTAAAGCGAACCAGAATTACATCCGGTAAGAAGATTGGCGTGGAGATCGTCAGAAAACCTATTCACAAATACAAAGTTGAACATTTAATCTACACATGGCTGAAGTAGCAGAGCAACTATTCACCCCTGAAATTGTTGAAAACGCATTAACCTATCAATCATACAGGTCCCTAATCGATGAACTCCTGGAAGAGGGAAAAGTGACGGGAGACCGACAGTCGGAGGCGCTGGCGGAGTATACGAAGATGAACGTCCATCGCATGAACCGCCTGGACAAACGCACCGAGCTGCAGGAGAGCCTGAAAGAGACGCTCCGGGATCTTGACACCGAAATGACGTGGCTGGTGCTCACCGAAGGTTGGTGCGGAGATGCGGCGCAGAGTCTGCCGGTAATTGCTAAAATAGCCAATGAATCACCGAATATTGAACTCGGACTGTTGCTGCGCCACCAGTATGAGGCGATTATGGATCACTACGAAACCGACGGCGCGCGCTCCATTCCCAAACTCATTGCACTTGAACCCGAGACGTTATCAGAACTGGGCAGCTGGGGACCGCGCCCGGAAGAGGCTCAGCGCCTGGTCTATGACAAATGGATGGACAGCTACTCCCGCAAGGAGTGGGCCCGGAAGCTGCATAAGTGGTATGCGGATAACGGCACGCAGGATATCCAGGAGGAGTTTGAGGTGCTTATTGAGAGATGGAAACGTGAGATGTGAGACGTCAAACGTCAGACGTGAGATTCGTACGGATCAGGTATTACGTATCTTGTTTCATTTTATGAGCGTCATTTTACGGGTTTTGATGATCCGTTCATCTGTCTCACCCTGTGGAAGCGCGATGACCCGGTACATGTAGACGCCGCTCGCCAGTCCGCTGAGATCCACTTCAAAATTGTAGTTATCTGGCGGGTATATTCGTCTAACCGGCTCCAGTACTTTACGGCCTGACATGTCGTAGATCTGGATGATGACGCCGGCTTCGGTCGGCAGGTCTATCGGTATCGTGGTTGTGGGATTGAATGGATTCGGGAAGTTTTGTCCCAGCTCAAACTCCTCGGGCGGAAGTATCTCGAAGCCTTGTAATGCTGATATGGTTTGATCTCCAACTTTTACTTGAACCTGGACTAATTTATTTGTGTTGGCATTTTGAGAGTCCATAACTCGGTTTGAGACCCGTGGTACAATAACTGTTAACTGATTCTCACTAATACTTTCAATTTCGGCCGGAGTATTACTAAACAAAACGATATTACCTTCGGGATTAAAATCAAGGTTCGTAGAGTTAATATTAATCTTTTCCCCTGGTGCTGCTTGATATTGGTCTAATGTTATATATCGATAATTAGGAACCGTACTTTGAAAATCACCCTTGAAAACACCGCGTCCATGAGTTCCGGCTGCAATAGTACCATCAATATTTCGGGAGGAAAGATGCTCTGTGACTGTATATCCAATTGATGACGCACCCTCTTGAGTCCATTGGATGTTTTCTACTTCCAAATCAGTGGTTGAGTATATACCTGTACTCGTACCCAGCATGTAAATTGTTCCTGTTTCACCTTCAATAATAGTGGCAGAGCGCACCGACGGACCGGCCTGCTCGTTGACGCTGGTCAAATTACCCTCCACGTTTTGCCAGGTATCACCGCCGTCGGCTGAATGAAATACGCTTGGGACTTCGTAATTGGAGAATACCGCCAGGAGTTCGTTGCCATTCGAGGGATTGGCTGCGATATCGTGCGGGTACGAGCCGTTTTCCGCCCCGGGGATCGATATATCCCGGGCGTCGGAGGAAGTGCTGGCATTTTCCAGCCGGTATATATGCGGTTGCCCCCCGGTAACCGAATAGGCCCCGTAGTAGAGGATATCCGAGGGGGTTTGCGTAACCTCCAGCGTGGTGATCAGGTGTCCGCTTCCTGCACCGGAAGAGCTGAGTTCGGTGATCATGTTCCATCCCTCGCTGGTACCGTCGGGATTGCTGCTGTTGGTGATCTCGCCGATCTGAATGTTGCGCCAGAGAGAATCCCCGTCGGGGTAGTACATGATATCCTGGTCGTTGGGATCGACTGCATAAGGATGGATAAAGAGCTGGTTCCGGGCATCGATCGGCGTTACGTAGGCAAAATTACTCGGATTCCCGCTAGGGTCGGTCTGCCATCGCAACACGTTCCCGTTCTGGGCGGAGACGAAAAGGTAGCTTGGCGTGAAGTAGGCATGGCCGCCGTCTCCCGTAAAAATGTTGACCGCCGATTGGGTCTGCTGGCTTTGCTGGCTGTTGAACCGGAAAAAAGGCGTGCCGTTGTCCTGGGTACCGCCCATCAGGCGCTTGTCACCGGGCGTTTCGGGGATGTCCACCGCGTAAAACTGGGTGGTGACATACCCGTTGTTCATGTTTTCCCAGCTGACAGAGCTGCCGGTTATATCAATGGTTTTGCTTACGCCACCGTCATGTCCCGTCCAGGCAATATTGGGGTTGTTGGGATGAAATTTTATGACATGCTGGTCGGGATGCTGCTGCGGGTATTTTGAAATGTCATTGGCTTTGGCGTATCCCCCGATCCAGTATTCGTTCTTGTCATCGTCACCATATCCCCCCGGGGGACTCGAGCTGAATCCATCTCTGGAGCGAAACAGGTTGATGCCGCCAAGTAGCACAAAATCGGGATCATCCGGTTTTACGGCGATCTCCATATTATAATTGGATTGCGTGCTCATATAGCCTATTTCGCCCCCGAAATCCGGGATATGTTCCGTGCGGTCCTCGCTCTGGACCGTGCCCCCGTTTTGCAGGTCGTTCAGGTCTACGAGATGGAGGCGTACATCTTCATCTTCGCCCGAACCGCCGACATAGGTCATAACGTAAACCGTGTCGGGGGCAGAGGGGGCAATATCGATGACGCTGCGCTGGTAGGTATCGGGAAAATTCTCAATATCAGGCGTAATCTCTATCCAGTCATCGCCGTCGTTGTAGGAGACAAACAGGCCTGGATTTGCTCCCTGTACAGGCGACCCTCCCGCTTGTTCCTCGGAGAGTGCAGCTACAAGCCGACCGTCCGGTCCCGCCGCAATATCCACATACTGGTGGCCACCGGCCGTGCCGAGGAGGGGAGGGGGCAGGGACTGCTGGGCGCTCGGAAACGGCTGCGAATCGGTCGAGCGGTAGATGCCGATGCCGTTGCTGGCAATAAATACGGATCCTGTGGTGGGACTTACCACCACGCGCGTGATAAAATCATACGGGCTGTTGAAGGCGGTGTCGTTGTCGTCGGTAGAGGGGATTTTGCTCCAGGTATCGCCATTGTCGGTCGATTTAAAGACCCCGGTCCCGAAGTACCCGGCTAATCCGCTGCGGTCGCCGGCCGTATTTCCCCGGAGCTCACCCGACGTGTAATACCAGGTATCCGGTTCAGTCGTATCCTGAGCCACGGAGGTCACGCTCATGTGCTGGCTGGGATCGGTTTTCAGGTCCCACGTGCTCCCCCCGTCGACGGATTTCCAGATGCCGCCCGAGGTTCCTCCCGCAATAATGATGTTTGGGTTGGTTTGATCGATGCCGAGCGCTCGGGTTCGCCCCCCCACATCGATCGGTCCGGCTGATTGCCAGTTGAACTCCAGGGAGGCAAAAGTGCCATCTTTTTGCTTAATCCGGATGGGATTCTGGCTACGGGTGGGCTGCTGACGCGCCAACCTGAGTTCACGGTTGCGGATATTGGGAGGAATAGCGTTGATACCGGGATCCTTCAGCATGCGGAAAAAGTATTGCGAGCGCGCCACTTTTGTCTGGATCTTGCTGAGCGACTCACCAACCTTAACCTCTCCCGGGGAAGCATCACCCGCCGCTATTTTCTGCCCCGAGGTCTGATAATACCAGTAACCGGCGGTGGCGGCAATCCCACTCAAAATGAGAACGATGGCTGTGAGAATGAATCTGCTGGCTGGTTGTTTCATACCAAGTATCAAAAAATCTGTTGTTTGTGACAAATCCGGGGAATCCGGTAACAATTATTCCAGGAGTATCGAGTCGGTTCTAACTTCCTGATTGGGGTCCAAGGGAGGCGTTGCCGCTCCATAGCCAAAGAATGTGGTGGATTTTCGATCAGTAATATAAAATTTGTAGATGAACAATCTAACCTGCTTTCTCACCAATTTCGCAGCCCACTACGTCTTGATATAGTTATTTCAGTCTCAAAATCAATGTAATTTATGGCGTATCAGGGTATTGTGTGCATTCAGGCCACATTTTTGTGAGAAATGCAGGTTAAGGTCGTCGGGAAATCTCCTGTTCATTTGAAAACGTCGTTGCAACGGGACTTGAATTAAGGTAAAATAACTGATTAGGTTGAGAACTTTGCAAAACCGTGTTTTTATCCAATTTCTGTATTTTCGCGAATTCGAAATCCTCATTTATAGGTAATAAACTCCGGTTTCGAATTCGCTCAGGCTTTGAACTTGAACAAAACCCCTAGTTTTGCAAAGCCCTCTAGGTTTTCAATTCCCTCGTGATTTTAAACGAACTGTAAAAAAAAAACACTATTTGATTTGGACGCAGAGCAATCGTTTTACCAGCATATTGCACAGACCAGCGATCACCCGATGGGGCTGGTGGTCGACAAGGCGGAAGGCCCGTTTATCTTTACCCGGGACGGGAAACGGTATGTCGATTTTATTTCCGGCATTGCCGTAAGCAGCCTGGGCCACCGGCACCCCTCCGTGATTGAGGCGGTGCAGCAGCAGCTCAACAAGCACCTGCACGTGATGGTCTACGGGGAATTTATCCAGGAACCCCAGTCGAAATACGCGGAGCTGCTCACCCGGCAGCTACCCCCGCAGCTCGATCGCGTATATTTTGTCAACAGCGGTACCGAAGCAAACGAAGGGGCTTTAAAGCTGTCAAAAAAACATACCGGCCGCCATCATTTTGTCGCTTTCCGGCACGGGTACCACGGCGATACGCACGGGTCGCTGAGTGTGACCGGTCGCGATGTGTACCGCGACCCCTATCTCCCACTTCTGCCGGATGTGGAGTTCCTGGAGTTCAACAGTCCGGAGATGCTGGAATCCATCGACAAAAAGACGGCAGCGGTTATCCTGGAGCCGATCCAGGGTGAAGGCGGTATTATTCCAGCCGACCGGGAGTGGCTGCAAGCGGTAAGAGAGCGATGTAATGAGGTCGGCGCGCTGTTAATTTTTGACGAAATCCAGACGGGGTTCTATCGAACAGGTACATTGTTTGCGTTCCAGCATTACGGGGTTGTCCCCGACATCCTGTGCTTGGCCAAGGCGATGGCCGGGGGCATGCCTATGGGAGCGTTTGTCTCTTCCAGTAAAATTTTTGAGGGCTTCAAGCAGGATCCCCCGCTCAATCACGTCACGACATTTGGCGGTCATCCCGTCAGCTGTGCCGCCGCCTGTGCCACGCTCTCCGAGTTGTTGAAGGGAGATTTTGATACGAGAGCCCGCCATATTGAACAAAAAATAAAATCCACACTGGATCATCCCGCCATACGGGAAATACGGGGCCGGGGAGCCATGCTGGGGATGGAACTGGAAGAGGCGGAGCGTACCCGCCAGGTGGTGGAAGACTGCTTTGCAGAGGGGATTATCCTAGGGTGGACGCTTCATTCCAACACGCTGGTCCGGCTGGCGCCTCCCTTGATTATGGAAGATGCGTTGCTGGACGACACACTGCATACAATCATGGATATACTGGACCGCCACTGGTGAGTATCGCCCTGGATTTAGTTGCTGCCACCGGACCTCTTATATTGAAGGCCCCTCCCGGAATTGGGAGAGGCGGATAAGAGTTTCATAAAAAAACGCTAATCAATCTATTTAACGTCATGAAGTCAGTTAATCCAGCCACCGGAGAAATTGTTGAAGAATATGAACAGATGGAGAATACCGAAATCGCGGGCATTATTCACAAGGCGAGCGCGGCCCAAAAGGAGTGGGCGGTCCTTTCATTTGAGGAGCGGGCCGGGCGGTTGAAAAAAGCCGGCGGTATTCTGAATGACCGGAGTTCCGAATATGCCGAGCTGATGGCTCTTGAGATGGGCAAACCGCTGCCGCAGGGCGTGTCTGAGGCGGAAAAATGTGCCTGGGTCTGCGAATATTACGCTGAGAATGCGCGCCAGTTCTTGTCAAAAGAGTCGATTCAGACTGATGCCTCGTCCAGCTATATCACCTTTAATCCACTGGGTACGGTGCTGGCGATTATGCCATGGAATTTTCCGTTCTGGCAGTTGTTCCGGTTTGGTGCTCCAGCGCTGATGGCGGGGAATGCGGTCATTCTCAAACATGCCTCCAACGTCACAGGCTGCGCGCTGGCGATCGAGTCGCTGCTGCACGAGGCCGGTATCCCGGAAGCGCTGTTCCGGACGGTTATCGCTGACAACGATCAAACCCAGCAAATCATCAAAAATGAGGATATCCACGCCGTCACGCTGACGGGCAGCACCCGGGCCGGCAAAGCGGTGGCAAAGCAGGCGGGCAGCGTCCTCAAAAAAACGGTCCTGGAGCTGGGGGGCAGCGATCCCTATATCGTGCTTGAGGATGCGGACCTGGAACGCACGGCGGAAACATGTGTCACTTCACGGCTCCTTAACAGCGGTCAAAGTTGTATCGCGGCCAAACGGTTTATTGTAACGGAGCCGGTATACGAAGAATTTACAGAACGGGTACTCGAAAAAATGAAGCAGAAGACGGTAGGCAGTCCATTTGATGCGGGGACCGACGTGGGTCCGCTGGCGCGCCTCGACCTTCGGGACGAGCTCCATCGGCAGGTGACGGAGAGTATAGAAAATGGGGCAGAGGTGCTGATGGGGGGAGCGCTCCCCAAGAGTGAGGGGGCCTACTACCCGGTTACGGTGCTTGCCAATGTGCACCGGGGGATGCCTGCGTATGAAGAGGAACTTTTTGGTCCCGTGGCCTCCGTGATCAGGGTGATGAACGAGGAGGAGGCGATCCAGGTGGCGAACGATACCGATTTTGGACTGGGAGCTGCCATCTTTTCCTCGGATGTGGAAAAGGCGGAATCGATAGCTGCCACCCAGTTGGAGGCCGGCTGCTGTTTTGTCAACGATTTTGTGAAATCTGATCCGCGGCTGCCTTTTGGAGGGATCAAACAATCGGGGTATGGGCGCGAACTCTCGCACGTGGGCATCAGGGAGTTTGTAAATATTAAAACAGTTTATATTGCCTGAGATGATTTTGAAATAATCTTATTTCTCTATTTATTTGCATATTCATTAACTCATCAGTTAAAACAACAAAACAAAAAGAGGTCCTACAGATGCGTATAGCAAATAGATTATCAAAGTTACTTGGGATTGTGGTGCTGGCCGTGGGTATTGCTGCTTGTGGCGACAATAGTACCAATCCGGTGGAACCCCCCGATCCAACGCCACCGGAACTGCCGGAACTGCAGAGCTACCAGCCGGAAACCGAGTATTTCAATAACAATAGCACACAGAATAAATCGGTACAAAATGGGGCTGCTTTCGGCATGGCTTCAGAATTTGTACAGTCAAACGTCCACTCCATGTTCGGGATTACGCAGGTCTACATGCCGTTTTTTGAACAGGCGCGGGAGACCGAACCCACTTTCGATGACGGTGTTTGGGAATGGACCTATTCCTACACCTATCCCCAGGTTCAGCAATCAGCTGAACTTCGGTTGACCGCCGAACCCAACGATGTTACGGGAGAAACTTCATGGGAGCTTTTCGTTTCCGTGGATGTCCCCGATGGTCCCAGCCTGGATAATTACCGCTTTATGTCGGGAACGAGCTCCTCAGATGGCAACGAGGGATCATGGAGCGTTTATACGCTTGGAGAGAACGGCTCTTCGGGAGAAGCGGTCTTTACATTTGAGTGGAGTCGTGAAGATGAGGACAATTTTACTTCCTCCTATACCATCCACAACACCGGTTCTGCTGAATACCAGTCTGTAAATTTCGACTACACCAAGGCAGTGCCCGAGCACACGCTTCACATGCACTCCAGTGACGGCGAATTCGACGTCGAAATTTTCTGGAATACCGAAACCGACATCGGTTATGTGAACTATCTTGGCGATAAAATGTGCTGGGATTCCAACTTCGAGGATACAGCGTGCCAGTAGGTTGACACCCCTGCCGTTTATAATGTTTTGCCAGAACCCGGTGAAAAGCCGGGTTCTTTATTTTTAGGATATTCAGATTGTATCTTACAGGTACACTTAACAGCAGAAACGGCAGAACAAGGATGTCTGAACGGAAGAGCGATCAAAATCCCATAAAAGGACGAGGATCTTCTGATAACCCGGCCAACCGGTTCGAGGAGTTCTATACCGATTACGACCTGGATGAGGAGACGGGTCAAAAACCCTCCCGGGAGACCCGGTTCTACCGGGATGATACCAAGGAAATTATTTCAACGAATGACAGCCCGGACATTCCATTTAATAAAAGCGTCAACCCTTACCGCGGCTGCGAGCATGGATGTATTTACTGCTATGCGCGCCCCACGCACGAGTACCTGGGTTTTTCGGCCGGACTCGATTTTGAGTCACGCATTATGGTCAAATATGAAGCTCCTCGCAAGCTGAGAGAGCGACTTTCATCCCAGACATGGAAACCGGAAGTGCTGGTAATGAGCGGTGTTACCGACCCCTATCAGCCGGCTGAGCGTAAGCTGGAGATTACCCGCGGATGTCTGAACGTGCTGGCTGAATTTTTGAACCCGGTGAGCGTAATTACCAAAAATCACCTGGTGACACGCGATATCGATTATCTTAAAAAGCTCGCGGAACACGATGCAGCCCGCGTTACGTTTTCGGTGACCACCCTGGACCGGGAGCTGGCGCAAAAGATGGAGCCCAGAACATCTACACCGAAAAGGCGCCTGCAGGCGATAAAAACCCTGGCAGAGGCCGGTATCCCGGTGGGAGTAAATGTGGCCCCGATCATCCCGGGACTCACGGATCACGAGTCTGCAAATATACTGGAAGCTGCGGCTGAAGCGGGGGCAACGCATGCCGGGTATACGATTCTCCGGTTGCCGCATGGAGTCAAGGATCTTTTTTGCGATTGGCTTCAGCAGTATTTCCCCGACCGCAGGGAGAAGGTTCTGAACCGGATCCGTGATATGCGCGACGGAAAACTGAATGATCCACGCTTCGGAGGGCGATTCCGGGGACAAGGCAACTATGCACGGCAGATAGCCGATCTTTTTAAGCTACACGCCAAACGGTTTGGACTGAATGAAGGGAACCGCGGGCTTTCAACTAAAAGTTTTCGGCCGGGCAGAGGGTCCCAACTGGGCCTGTTCGGGAATTAATAATTAACCGGGTTCATTGAAAATGATGCATTGCACGAGGATTGAGGGAACGGTATGAATTGCAAATTCATACACAATTTTTTTTAACAGCGATCTGAGAAATATTCGAGGAGTATCTTGACCCAAAACATTATCGATTTTATTAAAATTAACATCTTCTCACAGGTTCTAAACACAAAAAATGTTATGCAAAATAAAGCAAGTGACAAGCTCGCAGTTGTTCTAAAAGGCATATGGGGAACACTCGTATTCTGTTTGATTATAATGGGCAGTGCCAGTGGACAGGATGAGTTGAACGTAATTCGGGGAGAATCTTCCAACAACAACTGGATTCAGTTTACGGATGCACACAATTCCCTGTATCGCCATCTCTCGGAAGAGGCCTATGATCTCCTGGATAAGCGCTCGGCCTACATTTCCAACCTTCAGACGCTGGCCGACTGGCGGGAGAGACAGCAACAGGTTCGGGCTATTCTTGAGGAGATCACAGGCCCCTTTCCCCCGAAAACCCCTTTGAACGCCAGGGTAACGCGGATACTTGAAAAAGACGATTATCGCGTAGAGCATATTGTCTATGAATCGCAACCGGAATTTTATGTAACCTCTTCTCTTTTTATTCCCCGTAAACTGACGGGAAAGGCTCCGGCTGTACTATACCTCAGCGGGCATACCGAGGAGGGCTATCGCAGTGAAACGTATCAGCACAAGATGTTGAATCTGGTAAAGAAGGGATTTATTGTGCTGGCCATTGATCCGGTGGGACAGGGGGAGCGGAAACAGTATTACGACGTCTCTGCCGGCGGTTCTGTGGTGGGGAGTGCAACCAGGGAACATTCGTACGTGGGAACCCAGGCCTTTATTTCCGGCAGCTCGCTGGCCCGGTATATGATCTGGGACGGAATCCGGGCGGTGGACTACCTGCTTTCCCGGGAAGAGGTGGATCCCGGTCGGATTGGGATAACGGGGCGCTCCGGTGGTGGTACGCAAACGGCCTACATTGCGGCGTTCGACGAGCGCATACATGCGGCGGCACCGGAGGCGTATATCACCAGTTTCAGGCGCCTGCTGCAGTCCATCGGTCCCCAGGATGCCGAGCAGAATTTTTATCACGGGATTTCCGCAGGTCTCGACCACGCGGATCTGCTGGAGGTTCGCGCCCCCCGGCCCACCCTGATGATTACGACAACCGAGGACTTTTTCAGTATCCAGGGGGCGCGTGAAACAGCTCGTGAAGTATCAAAAGTGTATGATGCCTACGAGACGCCGGGCCATTTTAACATGGTGGAAGATGGGGGCGGACACACCTCAACCCGGGCCAACCGGGAGGCGATGTACGCGTTTTTCCAGGAACACCTGGACAATCCGGGGGATCCGACCGATCAGGCGGTCGAGATATTGGGTGAAGAGGAGATGCGGGTTACGGAAACCGGCCAGGTCATCACTTCGCTGGGTGGAGAAACCGTGTTCAGCCTGAACCGGCGGGAAGCCCGCCAGAAAATACAGGAGTTGCGCGCCTCCCGAAAAAATATTGAGACTCATCTCCCCATGGTGTTGGAATCTGCCAGGGAGCTTTCCGGCTATCAAGTACCGGGAAAGATCGCCGAGCCGGTTTTTACCGGTCGCATTTCCCGGGATGGCTACGAAATCGAAAAATATTTTACCCGGGGAGAGGGGGGATACCCGGTTCCTTACCTGCTCATGAAACCTGACAACTCCAATGGAAAGGTGGTGCTCTATCTGCATCCCGATGGCAAAGCCGGCGGGACGACCCCGATGGAAGAAATGGAGTGGTTCGTACAGCGGGGATTTACGGTACTGGCACCTGACCTGGTTGGAACGGGGGAGACCGGGCCGGGGGATCTGGCCAATTATGTAACCCGGGTAAAGGATTTTGATCCTGTCTCTTATGACGTGTGGACCAATTCAGTGCTTATCGGCCGGAGTATTACGGGAATACGGGCGGGCGACGTTGTACGGCTCGTTCGTCTGCTCGAACAGCAGGTCAACCCCCGGGAGATATATGGCGTTGCGCGGGACGATATGGCCCCGGTTTTGCTGCATGCCGCCGCTTTTGAACCTACACTGAATAGGGTAGCGCTGATCGAGCCGTATCACTCATACTGGTCGCTGGTGAGGCAGAAGTTTTATGATCCCACGTACCACATCAGTGCGGTGCCCGGTGCGCTTGAGACCTATGACCTGCCCGATCTTGCAGCTGCGCTGGCACCACGGAAGCTCTTGATAGCGGGAATAACAGATGGAGCGGGTGAGATGTTGAAGAATGTGTCTGCCGATGAAGATCTCTCCTTCGTAAAAAATGTGTATAAGCAGAAAAGGGCAGACGAGCACCTGACGATATTCCCGGATACAGGTGACGAGCTGGAACAGCTTTTTGTGGAGTGGACAAAAGAGACGTCGGCAGAGTGATCAGCCTGAATCAACATGAAACATCCGCTTTATTTTTCCGTTATGTAAATGCATAGATAACCCGGCCCGGTATCGAGGGTGGTAGTCTCATATCTTCCTGAGCCTAATTACTTCACTAATAAATCTAAGATATCGGGCTTTTCTTTTACCCTTCCTATCTTTATGCTTTAGTGGAACTGCAGGCTGTAAAAGTTTGTACGGTTTATCCCATAACAAATCCAAATAAAAAATCGATATACATATGTCAGAAACAGCATCCACCATGTTAGCGCTGGGAACCAAGGCCCCTGATTTTTCTCTTCCTGATGTTTCAACCGGTGATACCGTTTCCCTGGCAGATTTTGACGACAGCCGGGCACTGCTGGTTATTTTTATGTGCAATCACTGCCCGTATGTAAAAAATATCAAGGAAGCCCTGGTCGAGTTTGCCAATGACTATGACGAGGAAGATCTCGGAATTGTAGCAATCAGCTCGAACGAAGTGGAGAACTACCCCGATGACAGTCCTGAAAAGATGGCGGAAGACGCCGAACGGTTTGGATATCCCTTTCCTTATCTTTTTGATGAGACGCAAGAGGTAGCCCACGCCTACAAGGCGGCCTGTACGCCGGATTTTTTCCTGTTTGATGAGGAACGCGAGCTGGTATATCGCGGACAGTTTGATGACAGCCGCCCGGGCAACGACAAGCCGGTAACAGGTAAAGATCTGCGAGAGGCGGTTGACAAGGTATTGGAAGATGGATCCATCGTGGAGGAACAGGTCCCCAGTATGGGTTGTAATATCAAGTGGAAAAAGGGGAATGAACCGGCATATTTCGGATAGGAAACAGCTATGAAAGACCATAGAACCGATACGGAGAAGGTAAAGGGGCTTCGCCGGGAGTATGAACGAGATGGCATCTCTGAGGAGACGGTCCGCGAGGATCCGATCGACCAGTTTACGATCTGGTTTGAAGAGGCCCTGAATTCCGACATGGCCGATGCCAACGCCATGACCCTGGCCACGGCATCGGCCGACGGGAAACCCTCCTCACGAATCGTACTCCTTAAGGGATTTGATGAGGAGGGCTTCCACTTTTACACCAATTACAACAGCCGAAAAGGAAGGGAACTGGCTGAAAATCCGTATGCCGCGCTTTGTTTTTACTGGCCGGCCCTTGAACGACAGGTACGCATCGAGGGTCGTGTTAGAAAATTACCTCGCGAACAATCAGCCGGCTACTTCCAGTCGCGGCCGCGCGACAGCCAAATCGGGGCGTGGGCGTCGGAGCAGAGCTCGGAGATTAAAAACAGGGATGAGCTCAAAGCCAAATTTGACGAGCTGAACCAGCGTTTTGAGGGACAGGAGGTTCCGTGTCCCCCGTTTTGGGGCGGATATAATCTGCGGCCCCGAACCATCGAATTTTGGCAGGGGCGGGCCGGCCGGCTTCACGACCGGATTGTCTACAGCAGACCGGTGAGTTCCGAACAGGGGAAATGGCGTATTAAGCGATTAAATCCCTGACGTTAAAAAACATGCTCAGCTGGCGAACATGGCGGTTGTACCGCGTTTCGCATTTCTATACAGGAACTACTTTCGCGGAATGTTGTGAAGCACAAAGATCCAGTCAAATTTGTCGGGCTGCTACCTTGCTTCACAGAGCCGTCCCTCCTGCCATATTTCGCAAAAGCAGACGCACACACAGGGCGCCGCGCTAAGAACAGACCTGAAAACCTAATATTTTTATTGTTGTATGGGTAAAAACAAGCTGGAACGATTTGCTGAAATTGCTGAATTTGAACATGTCATGGAGCTGACCGACTTCCAGGAAGCAGACAAGAAAAAACCCAAGGGACGGTGGAGTGAGGATATCTTTGAAAATGATCATCCCATCACCCTGGAGCTGGCTTGCGGCAAAGGGGAGTACACGTTGGAACTGGCACGGAGAAATCCCGGCAAAAATTATATCGGGATAGATATAAAGGGCGCACGCATCTGGAAAGGGGCCAAACGGGCACTGGAACGGGAGCTTTCGAATGTTCGCTTTCTGAGGATCTACATCGATCACCTGGATGAATATTTTGCGCCTGGCGAAGTGGAGGAGATATGGATCACTTTTCCCGATCCCTATCCGAAATGGAGCGACCGAAACAAGCGGTTGACGGCACCAAAATTTTTGGCGATTTATCAGAAAGTGTTGAAGGAGGACGGCCTTATTCATTTCAAAACCGACAGCGATGCGCTTTGGGACTTTTCAAAGAACGTAATTCGGCAGGAGTGTCGCCTCGTGGACCTGGTTGAGGATGTATACCAGGAGCGGGCGGATGATCCCCTGTTGACCACCCAAACCTATTATGAAAAGAAACACCTGGAAAACGGTAAAACGATCAAATATATGAAATTCAGGCTCCCCCGGTCTCCCATCCGGTAGTAACGTGTCGAGTTGTATTCAACATCTTTTGGGATGCCAAAGGCCGTGTGGAGCTCACCCGGGGCTGTGTCTCAAAACTACAGGCACCGGACTCAAAGTTGCTGCATTTTTACTTGCGGTAGAGTTCCAGCTCCACGCGGCGGTTCTGTCTTCGCCCCTCTTCGGTTTCGTTGGAGGCGACAGGCCTGGTCTCCCCATAACCAAAAGCGAAAATCCGGCTTGATTCCACTCCCTGTGAAACCAGGTAGTCTTTCACGGCATTTGCGCGGTCTACCGAAAGCTTCAGGTTCTGGTTGTCATCTCCCACATTGTCGGTATGGCCCCGTATGATCAGGCGCAGAGCGGAGTCTTCCAGCATCATTTCAGCCAGGCGGATCAGATCGTCATACGAAGATTGGGCCAGCGTTGAGCTGTTGGAATCAAACTGGAGGTTGTTGGCGATAGTCTGCAGCTCCGTTTCCCACTGGTCGCTGTCCTCGGCGGGTTTTTCCTCCTCCACAGGGCACCCGTTGTTGGACTCGGGTCCCGGTGTGTTAGGGCACTGATCCTTCTCGTCTGTAATGCCATCCCCGTCGGTGTCGGCGGGGCACCCCTCATTGGCCGGATCGCCCGGTTGTTGCGGGCATGCATCCTCCTTGTCGATGACCCCGTCGTCGTCACTATCCGGGCAGCCGTTATTTTGCGGACGGCCCCATTCCTTCGGGCAGGCATCCTGTATGTCGGAAATTCCGTCTTTGTCGGCATCCGGGCAGCCGTTCAGGTTTCTGCTGCCGGGAATCGTGGGACAGTCATCATTGCGGTCGCTGACCCCGTCCTCATCCTGGTCGGGACAACCAAAAAAGGAGTTGCCGTACACATTGGGACAGGCATCGCGTTCGTTGGGAACCCCGTCGCGGTCTCTGTCGGTAGACCGGCTGGCGGCAAATTTTAACCCAGCTGAAAATACCACGAAGTCATCGTGGTTTCGGCCATCCGTATCAAACTGGCTTCCGATCTTGTCAATACCGTCAGAATAGGTTCTGTTGTAGGTGGCGTTTAAGGTCACGTGTATATTGTCGGTAACCCGTATATCCATCCCCCCCTGAAGGGGTATGCTGAAGGCGGCAAAATTTTGAATTTCCTGTGTTAATCCCGGGAAATATTTTTCCCCGTTAAAGAACGGGGTTATCCCCAGTCCAGTGGCAACAAACGGCTGAACCGGGCTAAATGAATCCAGCGGCTTGAATTTAACAAGAGCATTCAGGTTTATAAATTCATTTGAAAATCCCTGATCGAGGTAGGGGCCGCTTTCGGGCGAATAATCCAGTTTTCCATAAATCGCGGATGCTTCAATATCCCAGTTAGGACTCAGGTATCGGCTCACACCAATTCCCCCCGCCCAGTCGTCGCCGAGATTAAACGCACCCATTTCATTTCCTATATCCCCATGGTACTCATGGTGGCCAAAATAGGTGGTAATCCAGGTTTTTTTGTCCTGGTTCTGAGCCTGTAGCGATGCCGTATGTATGAACAGAATTCCCAGGGATATAACCAAAAATGCCTGTAAATTATTCATATTAACCTGATTTTTATCTATTTACCGATAAATACTCTCATGATGGGTTATAGATTACCATTTTCAACGGTTTGGCACAAATTTATGGGGATTAGAATTTTTCAATCAACGGGCTAGCTGTTCAGAAATATGTTGCTTTTTGTACCCGGTGATATGTTCTGCTCCAGGAGAGCAGTATCCCACTTGTCCTTTTAAAGGAATAATGGGGATATCGGTTAAAAAAATAAGCTTGTTCTAAAGAAAAGGTTCAATATTCCTGAATTCCTCTTTTCTTTTAGAGAGAGATTGATAGGGCAGAAAATGCCCGATCTTCGAATTCAAGCTGGCTTGCTATTGCTTTTCATCATTTATTTGCTTAATAAGTAGTGAGTTAACAGTGTTAAGTATAATAATGGCTGAAGAAACCAAGATATCACTACGACAAAAGATTGTTGATACCAGCCGAAGTCTGTTGCTGGAGGATGGGTATCGGAATTTTTCCCTGCGAAGGGTCGCCCGGGAGATCGGGGTCAGCGCCACGAGCATATACCTCCATTTCGAAGGCAAAGATCACCTGGTTCACACGCTCATTGATGAATCGATACAAAAGCTGAATGCAGAGCTGGCCAAAGCTGCTTCCGGAAAGGAAGATCCCATTGAACGCCTGGGTGCGCTGGCGTGGGCGTACGTCAATTTTGCCCTGAGCCACTCGCGTGAGTACCAGATTATTTATGTTGTAAGTTCCGACGAGATGACCCGCTATCCCAAGGAAAAGTTCAGGAAGGCGCGGAAGGGATACGAGATCTTGACAAAAACGATAGAAGAAGGGGTAGAAAAGGGTGTTATGGTGGAGCCCGATCCGCGTACCGCCTCTTACACCTTCTGGGCTCAGCTTCACGGGGTCATGTCGGTGGTGCTGACAAAAAGGCTGGATACCCGAATTGACCGGACGAAATTTATTGAGCAGGCGATTCAACATATTATCGAGGGTTTTCACGTGCGAACGGTGGTACAAAAGTAACGGGTTATAGTAATGGCCTGTTACTGAATCTATTACGAGGATGATATTATGGAACAGTTTTTTGGCGTTTTTTCACATTTTCCGATTTGGGCACTAATAGTCAGCTTAATAGTGGCCATCCTATACGCCTATATAGGGGCTCCCCTCTGGATCTGGGCTATTTCCGGTCTGGTGGCACTCTACGGTGCCGGAGCTCCTGTATGGCTACTGAGTGTTTATGTAGTTCTCTGCCTGATTTTTAACATCAGGCCGCTGCGCCGGGCACTGGTAACTTCACCGATTATGAAGTTGCTGGATGCAATGAACTTTTTACCGACGATTTCAGAAACCGAGCGGACAGCTATTGAAGCAGGGAATGTATGGATTGACGGGGAGCTGTTTTCCGGCAAGCCCGACTTGTCCAAACTGGCCAACGAGGATTACCCTGAATTAAGCGAAGAGGAGCAGGCGTTTCTCGAGGGACCGGTGGAAGAGCTGTGCGGGATGGTGGACGACTGGGACGTGTCAGTGCGCAAGGGCTTTACGGATGAGGTATGGACATTTATGAAAGAGCATCGTTTCTTTGGACTCATTATCCCGAAAGAATATGGGGGACATGAATTTTCTGCGACCGCCCACAGCGCAATCATATCAAAGCTGGCCTCAAGGTGTGGCCCACTCTCCATCACCGTGATGGTCCCCAATTCGCTGGGACCCGCAGAGCTGTTGATGCACTATGGGACCAGCGAGCAAAAGGAGCACTACCTGCCCCGGCTTGCAACCGGGGATGAGATCCCCTGCTTCGCATTGACGGAGCCTACTGCAGGTTCTGATGCCGGCGCGATGACCTCCGGTGGCGAAGTATTCAGGGATGAGGACGGTGAACTTAAAATACGCCTCAATTTCCGGAAACGGTATATTACCCTGGCGGCCATATCGACGGTTATCGGGTTGGCGTTCAAGCTCAGGGATCCTGAAAACCTGCTGGGCAAGGGAGAGGACCTGGGCATCACCTGTGCACTGATTCCCAGCGATACGGAGGGCGTGAGGCTGGGGCGGCGTCACGATCCGATGGGAGTGCCGTTTTATAATTGTCCCGTTGACGGGGAGGATGTTGAAATTCCCGTCGACTATATTATCGGCGGCCGGGAACAGGCCGGGAACGGCTGGCGCATGCTGATGGAATCGCTTGGTGTGGGCCGCGGTATTTCATTGCCGGCGCAGAGTGCGGGAGGCGCCAAGGTGGCCACCCGGGCTATCGGAGCTTATGCGGCCATACGTCACCAGTTTGGTATCAATATCGGCAAATTTGAAGGAATTGAGGAGCCGATGGCCCGTATTGGCGGGTTCAACTACCTGTTGGAGGGAGCCCGTCGTTATACCTGTGGAGGACTGGATATCGGTGAAAAACCCTCGGTAATTACGGCAATAGCGAAATATAACTTCACCGAACTGGGGCGCCAGGTCGTCAATGATGCAATGGACATCCAGGGGGGCGCCGGAATTTCACGGGGTCCACGGAATATTTTTTCCTCCACCTATACCGCGACACCAATCGCGATTACGGTAGAAGGAGCCAATATTTTGACGCGCAGCCTGATGATTTTTGGCCAGGGTGCCATACGCTGCCACCCGTTTGCATATGATGAGATCGACGCCCTGACCCGCAAAGATGCACAGGCATTTGACAATGTTTTCTGGAAGCATATCGGGCATGTAGTACGTAATGGGGCTCGTTCGGTTGTGCTGAGTTTGACGCGGGGCGCCTTTGTTTCTTCCCCGGTTGATGGTCCGGCGGCAACGTATTACAAGCGGCTGGCGTGGAGTTCGGCCTCGTTTGCTTTTCTTGCCGATATCGCACTTGGTTCTTACGGAGGCCGGCTCAAAATTAAAGAGAAGATAAGCGGTCGGTTTGCCGATATATTGAGCTGGATGTACCTGGCAACGGCAACATTGCGAAGGTTTGAAGCCGAAGGCAGGCGCGAAGAGGATCGTATCTTTTTTGAGTGGTCGATGGATTACGCCTTTATGCGTATCCAGGAAGCGTTTGATGAAATATATCGCGAGATCAGGGTACCGGGACTGAGCTGGCTTTTCAGAGGACCTGTTGCTCTTTGGTCCCGCATGAATCGCATCGGCACAAAACCGTCCGACAATCTCGGGCACAAGCTTGCCCAGGCGATGCAGAAGCCCGGTGAACAGCGCGACCGTTTGACTGCGGGAATGTATATCCCACAGGATGAGTCGGAAACCCTTGCCCGATACGACCAGGCACTGAATTTAATTACGCAAGCGGAACCGGTTTACAAAAAACTCCACCAGGCTGCCAAAAAGAAAGAGATCCCGAAGACGCAGGCCCGTTTTGTGATAGATGAAGCCCTGGAGAAGGGAATCATCGACAAAGAGGAGGCTGATCTGGTCCGCCGGGCTGAAGAAGCGCGGGTGGATGTGGTACAAGTAGACGAATTTACGCTGGATGAGTATAAAACCCAGACCCCTTCAACTCCAGCCCGGAAAGATACATTGGGCGTGTAAGCCTGCTTTCGACGAGTTAATAATGGGCTATCGTCTTTTACCAGGCCTCTTTTTCCTCTACTCGAGCTGGATCTGTATTAAACAGGATTGCGCTACTATCAGAAGAATCCCTGATTGTGTGGGCCCGTTATTTGCACTGAATAGGTCTCAAATTTCAACCAGCGGCAGTATTACCAGCCTCCGCTGGCGCCTCCGCCACCAGAGCCAAACCCACCTCCGCCGCTGAATCCGCCAAATCCGCCTCCTCCGCCAAAGCTTCCGCCTCCACCGGAGCCGAAACCGCCTCCCATCCAGATGATACCACCGGAACTGAGGGAGTGACGCCGTCTTCTGCGGCCTTTGTCTCCGCCGCCGCCCCTGCGTGACGTTACGTACAGTACAAATGCAAGGAAAAGCAGGAAAACAACGAGATCACTGTTGAGGATACCGCCATCCGGGGAGGAGCTGCTCAGTTCCCCTTCATATTCACCAGAAGCCAGCCCGATCATGGCCGAAGTGGCGCGGTCGAGCCCCCCGTAGTAGTCACCATTGCGAAAGTTTGGAGTGAGAATTTCTCGAATAATACGGCCGGCCATAACATCGGGAATCGCTCCTTCAAGACCATAACCGACCTCAATGCGCATCCTGCGATCGTTGGGTGCAATGACAATCAGCACTCCATTGTAACGATCTTCATGCCACATTTGCCATTCATTAAAGAGCTGGGTTGAGACCTCTTCAATAGAGATCCCCTGCAGGTCGGGGAGTGTTGCTATGGCGATAACGTTGGTGGTGGTATCGCGGTAGGTTTGCAGCTTGGTTTCCAGTCGTTGTACTTCAGCTTGAGAGAGCATGCCGGCAAAGTCGTTGACATGTCCCTGCGGTTCAGAGGGAAAGGGAAAGTCCTGACCGAATAGCGGACCGGCCGTCAGGCAGAACAGCAGGATTGACAAACCGATTGTTCTTGATTGCGTCATCATAAACTGAAGATTATAACGTGCAAAAAGTTAATTTCAGAGAACTTCATAGGGCTGTTGGCTTACCGAATATCGGCATTTTTGAAAATCGAAATTCATATTTACGAGTAAAAATCGGCCGTTACCATTCGTTCAGGCCTGAATCCCGGACAACATACTGCGTCCTGAAAAAGTCCTCTGCCAGTACAGGGATTAAAGGTCAGAATACTCGGTTGCCCTTAAAAGATAGATGTCTGCATGTGATACATTATTCTGGTATTTCTCCAGCGAAGACATGCGATCCCAGACGGGAGAATTCCTGAAGGATTCCCAATGGGCATCTCTGGACTGCATGTTATTAAAAGAGGTCATATACATCAGGTTGGGCATATTGCTGCCGGCCAGCACATTTCCGTAAAAAATGGCATTAAAATCGAGGTCCTCAAACAGCTGTATTTCGCCACCTTCATTAAACATTTCAACTTTGTTGATGTTCAGAGCTTCGGTGGCACTTTCGTAACTGCGCAACTCGTAGACCCGCTCCGATTTTGGGGTGTTCAGCTCCGGTTTTGCTATGGTTGGAGCATGGGAAAAAGCACGCAACAAAACGGTCTCAATTTCTGTAAAGGGCGGGGAGTCATGAGCAGCCTGGATATAGGATGCTCCCGCCTGCTTGTATTGGTCATCGTTTGCAAGCCTGTTGTCAAGAGATTCAAACTGAGAGAATGAATCGAATGCTGTCAGGACATAAATGCGTTTGTCGGAAACGGTATCTTGCCCAATCGGCTTAAATACGCCCACCGGCTGGTGCCCCATTCGATGCAGTGCGGGGATATACGCGTTGGACAGATAGTCATCTACCTGCTGCTCCTGTTCCGAATCTTCCAGGTGGTATACTTTTAGTTGGTAAAGATGCCGGTCGGCATTACTATTTTGCGCATTTAAAGAAAATGAACAAGCAGTGAAAATGAGACAAAGTGTTAAAGCAAATTTCGATGTGGTGATGCTGTGTATCATACTGGAGTAAATCCCTGGTTTTGTGTTAGTTGTTTTTATTTTATTCATCTGGGTTTTCGTGATAGCTGATCTCGTCTGAAAGCTCGTTGAGATCTCCCTTCGTACCGGGGTAGAGATCAGCAAGCTTGGTCCCTACTTTGGTTACAGCCTCAGCGATGCCGTGTTCAAAATCATCATTTTTAAAATATTCCACCAACAGCTTGAGGACTCCTTCCCAAAAACCCTCTTCCACCTGCTTGTGGATGCCCCGCCCGGCATATACTGCCACCTTGTGGTCTTCGGCGGCGATATAGATGAGCACCCCGTTTTGACGCTGTGTTTCATCCATTCCGAGTTCATGGAAAACCCCGGCCGCCCGCTCCAGCGGATCACCGTCACAGTTGGGTTCAATATGAACCCGAATTTCCCCGGAGGTCCGGTTCTCGGCTTCCGCTATAGCCTCAATAATATGCTGTTCCTGTTCGTCAGAAAGATACAGATCAGAAGACATGAGTTGTGGTTTGAGGTGTAAAATTCATATGGCGGTTGAGATTACCAAACAGATGCAATTTTAAAAATTAACTTCCGGCGCCTGCTCGGCTCCCTCGTCGGCTTCAAAATATGTTTTGTTGTCAAATCCCAAAAGTCCGGCAAAAATATTGCCCGGGAAGCGCCGTATGGCCGTGTTGTAGCTGCTTACGGCGTCATTGTAGCGTTTGCGTTCGGTGGCTATCCGGTTTTCTGTACCTTCCAGCTGAACCTGCAGGTCCCGAAAATTTTGATTGGCCTTAAGTTCGGGATACTTTTCGACAGTTACCAGCAACCGGGAAAGGGCTCCCGAGAGCTGTGCCTGGGCCTGCTGGAACTGCTGCACTTTTTGGGGATCGTTAAGATCTTCTGCACTTACCTGTACGGAAGTGGCCTTGCTTCGGGCCTCAATCACCTGGGTAAGGGTTTCCTGTTCAAAGTCTGCCGCGCCTTTCACGGTGTTCACCAGGTTGGGGATAAGATCCGATCGCCGCTGGTACTGGTTTTCAACCTGGGCCCAGGCCTGATCAACCGATTCCTCCTGGGCTACCAGGCTGTTGTTGATATTGATTCCATACAATACCAGGGCGGCGAGAGCGCCAATACCGATCCACGTTTTAATATTCATGATACTCTCAAAATTTTTAAACAATTGGAATTTCGAGCACAATATACGAAATGAACAGCAGATTGATGCAAGGATCACCCGGAATTTATTTTTTATGATAATGCATTAGTTACGTATTTTAGCCAACTGAAAATGAGAATCTAATACGTATGCTATTTTGGATCCGAAATTCATCTACTTTGACCTGGACGATACCCTGTTAGATCACCGGGGAGCAGAAAAAGCGGCATTGAACGATCTATATCACCAGTTCGATTTTTTTAGCATTACCACGCCCGATACACTCATCGAAACCTACCATCGCATCAACACCGCCCTGTGGCGGGAATATGGCAAGGGCGAGATAGAACGAAAGACATTACAGCGCCTGCGTTTTGAAAAAACGCTGCGGAGTCTCAGGCTCGATGAGTCTGCCTGTGAGGAAGTCGGTGATTACTATATGAAAGCCTATCGAAACCACTGGAGTTGGACAGGAGGGGCGGAAGCGGTGTTTAAGCATATTAGCACGCAGTTTGACGTGGGTATCCTGACCAACGGTTTTGCGGAAACTCAAAAAAAGAAAATCGAACAGTTTGGACTGGCGGATACGGCCCGACACCTGGTGATTTCGGAGGAAACCGGTTACCTGAAACCGCAGCCTGAAATATTTGAACACGCTACATCGCTGACCAGGCACAAGCCGGAAGAAATTTTGTACATTGGCGACTCCTATACCTCTGATGTAATCGGAGGCACGGCGTTTGGATGGAATGTGGCCTGGTACACTGAAAAAGAGGATACCAAAAATGAGCGGCACCGCGATGCCCATTTTGTATTCGATGATTTTGAGGAATTGAAAAAGCTGCTGAACTTGTAGCTCTGGTTTCATTCGCCAGGTTAATATACCCGATGGCACCGTTCATGAACCGACAAATAACTTCCAATTTTCAATTTTCTAATACACGTACCTGATGTCAGAAAACACCATAACTGAACCGGAAGTAACCCTGGAACTCGCTATTGACCACGGCCTTAATGAAGAGGAATACGAAAAAATACAGGAGTTTCTGGGCCGGAAGCCGACCTTTACGGAACTGGGCGTATATTCCGTTATGTGGAGCGAGCACTGCTCCTACAAAAACTCCATCCTGGAAATAAAAAAGCTGCCGAACGAGGGACCGCAGCTGCTTGTCGGAGCCGGCGAAGAAAATGCGGGCCTGGTCGATATCGGCGATGGACTGGCGTGTGCGTTCAAGATTGAGAGCCACAACCATCCCTCGGCGATTGAGCCGTACCAGGGAGCCGCGACCGGCGTGGGGGGTATTCACCGCGATATTTTTACGATGGGAGCCCGCCCGATAGCCAGCCTGAATTCACTCCGTTTCGGGGAGATGTCTAACCCGAGAGTCCGCTTTTTACTCGATGGTGTGGTTCGGGGCATTGCTGACTACGGCAACTCGTTTGGCGTTCCGAACGTAGGCGGGGAAATATATTTTGACGAAAAATACGAGGGGAATCCCCTGGTCAACGCCATGAGCGTGGGTATCGTGAAAGAGGGCCGGACGGCCTCTGCTATTGCCAGCGGCGCGGGGAACCCGGTTATTATTGTGGGGTCCAGCACCGGGCGCGACGGCATTCACGGGGCCACTTTTGCCTCTGAAGAGATAAGCGAGGAGAGCGAGGACAAGCGTCCGAGCGTGCAGGTAGGCGATCCCTTTACCGAGAAGCTGCTGCTGGAGGCCACGCTGGAGGTGATCAGGAACGGGGGCATTGTCGGCATCCAGGATATGGGAGCGGCGGGAATAAGCTGCTCGTCATCCGAGATGAGTGCCAAGGGAAAATGCGGTATGAAGATCGACCTGGACAAGGTCCCCCAGCGCGAGAAGGGAATGACCGCATACGAACTGCTTCTTTCCGAAAGCCAGGAGCGCATGCTTATTGTAGCTGAGAAAGGTCGCGAACAGGAGGTCATTGATGTATACGAAAAGTGGGATCTGAACGCGGTAATTATCGGGGAAGTGGTGGAAAACGGAAATGTGACCTACTACAAAGACGGGGAGGTAAAAGCCGATATCCCGGCCGACAGCCTGGTACTCGGCGGTGGAGCCCCGCAGTATGTGCGGGAATCCCGTCGACCGGATTACCTCGATGAAGTACAGAAGTTCGATACCGGCACGCTCAAGCATCCGGATAACCATACTCAAACGCTGGAAAAACTGCTCGGCTCCTCCAATATAGCCTCTAAAAAGTGGGTATACGAGCAGTATGACACGATGGTCCGCACCAACACGGTAAACGGGCCGGGTTCCTCCGATTCGGGTGTGGTCCGCGTCAAGGGCACCAACAAGGGTCTGGCCGTAAAGACGGATTGCAACGGCCGCTACGTGTACCTGAATCCACGGCGCGGGGGCAAGATTGCAGTGGCCGAGGCAGCACGCAATGTAGTCTGCAGCGGCGCCAAACCGCTGGCCATTACCAACTGCCTGAATTTCGGAAATCCGTACAAGCCGGAAGTTTATTACACCTTCAGGGAGGCGCTGGCGGGCATGAGTGAGGCCTGCCGCACCTTTAATACGCCTGTTACCGGTGGGAATGTCAGTTTCTATAACGAAAATCCGGAGGCGGCGATCTACCCGACGCCCGTCATAGGGATGCTGGGGCTGGTGGAAGATCTTGAGCGACACACTATGACCCCGGGGTTTAAATCCGAGGGCGACCTGGTGTTTTATCTCGGGGCCGATCGCAAAGATCTCGGGGGCTCCGAGTACCTGCGGATTATTCACGAGATGACGACCGGGAACGCTCCGGATATCGACCTTGAATTTGAGGCTTCGCTGCAGGAGAGCGTGCTGGCTGCCATCAAAAAACAGCTGGTGACGGCCGCCCACGACGTCTCTGACGGCGGACTGGCCGTGGCGCTTGCCGAAATGGTTGAATTTTCAGGAAAGGGAGCCTCCCTCAGCCTAAAAGAACTGCGGGGCTCGCTGGTTGAGCAGCTCTTTTCCGAAGCCCAGTCGGGGATTGTGGTAACAGTATCGGAAGAGAACCTGGAGGCGTTCAAGGCCCACTTTTCTGATGCCGGAATACCGTTGTTTCTGCTGGGATCGGTAACCGGTGAAAACCTGGTTATCGACGATGCCATCGATATTTCTGCCGAGGAAATAAGTGAAATATACCAGGGCGTTATTCCCGGGGCGATGAACTGATTTCTCTAAAACGAATTCAGGAATGAATAATTCTCATATTGCTTTGCCAAATGGGGAAGTGGATAGCATAACAAAGATCACAATCCAGGTTTTATGAAAGGAAAAGTCATACTTGTTGTCGGGGGATCCGGCGGAATCGGCAGTGCATGCGCCCGCGTTTTTGGCCGTGCCGGGGCAAAAGTCGTACTGGCCGCCCGAAATACGCAAAAGGCTGAGTCGACCGCAAAACAGATCAATGACAGCGGAGGTGAGGCATATGTGATCGGCGTTGAAGTCACCGAGCTGGCATCCGTTTCCACCATGGTCCGCGAAATTACGGGCGATCTGGGAGGGATCGATGTGCTTGTCAACGCCTTCGGTTCGGCCATTATTCAGCCCCTCCTGGATATCAAACCGGACGATGCAAAAGATCTTATTGAAACCAACGTGTACGGAACCTTTTTGGTGACCCAGACCGTGGTACGTCACATGGCTACCGAAAAGAGGGGACAGGTGATAATGTTTCCCGGCACGATGGGAAAATATGTAATGAAAAATGCGTCTGTTTATGCCGCTACCAAATTTGCCGTAACCGGGTTTACAAAATCTCTCGTCGAAGAGCATCGCCGCAGCGGCATCAATTTCACGCTGATGTACCTGGGAGGGGTGGCCACCCCCCTGTGGGACAGTTCCAACGTCGATATGAGGGTGCAAAAAGAGAAAATGCTTGATCCTGAAGAAGTGGCGAAATCGGTATATTACGCGGCGAATCAGCCGGACCCATCGGTACTAAATGAAATTGTAATTCAGCCTGAATCTCACCAGATGGTGTGAGAACAGGGATTTTCAATGCAACTCAGAAACGATTACCAGCCTTTGCGGAACTGGTGGCCATAACCTCCTCGAGCGATTTTGCTATAATGCTGATCGCCTCATCAATATGCTCGGTTTGCACGGTGAGCGGCGGACGGAATCGCACGGTTCGCGTCCCGCAACCCAGGATCATAAGCTTGTTTTTAAAACACTGGGAAGTAACCTGGTCCCGGAATTCAGTGTTTGGAAAGTCGATAGCGCAAAATAATCCCCTGCCCCGTGGATTGGTCACTTGTTCATACCGTTCGGCCAGCTCGTCAATTTTTTGTTGCAGGTAGCGACCACGTTCAGCCGCATGTTCCACCAGGTTCTCTTCTTCAATAACCTGGAGAATACGCCCGAATCGAACCATGTCCACTAGATTTCCTCCCCAGGTCGAATTAATACGGGAGGAGACGTTAAATACATTTTCCTCCACCTCATCCACGCGGCGGCTGGCCAGAATGCCGCACACCTGGGCTTTTTTGCCAAATGCCAGGATATCGGGCTTCACAAAATGCTCATGGGCCCAAAATTTGCCGGTCATGCCCACGCCCGTCTGCACCTCGTCATAGATAAGCAGGGCTTCCTGCTCATCAGCCAGCCGGCGCAGCGCCCGGTGGAATTCCGGCCTGAAGTGATTGTCTCCACCTTCCCCCTGTATCGGTTCAAGGATAATAGCGGCAATCTCGTCGGGATATTTTTCGAAATACCGTTGAGCCTGTTCAATAGCCTGCTGCTCCAGGTCCATTACCCGGGATATCCGCTCCTCAGTGGAGGGGTATGTCATTGCCGGTGCAACTATGCGGGGCCAGTCGAACTTGGGGAAATACCTGGTTTTGGTGGGATCGGTATTGGTCAACGACATGGTATATCCCGTCCGCCCATGGAACGCTTGCTCGAGATGGAGAACTTTGTGCCCTTTCTCCGTCGTGTATCCCCTGGCAAAATTTTTACGGACTTTCCAGTCGAATGCCACCTTTAGCGCGTTCTCGACCGCCAGCGCTCCACCCGAGATAAAAAAGGTGTGGGGCAGGTAGTCTGGGATACCAATTCGATCGAAATGGTTGACAAACTCCGCCATCGCCTCGGTATAAATGTCCGAGTTTGAGGGTTTGTTTACAGCTACTTTTCCCAGCTTTTGAATGAACTGATCATTTGCGAGGCGGGGATGATTCATTCCCAGTGGATTGGAGGCAAAAAAGCTGAAGAAATCGAGATAGGCTTCTCCTGTAGTTGCGTCGATAAGATATAGTCCCTGGCTTTGATCAAGGTCGAGTACTATTTCGTAACCATCTGCCAGGATGTGCTTTCCCAGGATATGACGAACTTGTTCAGGCGTAACCGGTGTATCTGATGACATATAACTCTCATTTGATTAAGCTGAATTAACACAACTTAAAATAGTGAAAAATCGTTGAACGCTGCTTTATACAAATTGGAAAGGAATACGCGTTTTTATATTGACATTGGCTCAAGTAAAGCTTACATTTGTCAACTCTATCGCGGGGTAGAGCAGCTGGTAGCTCATCGGGCTCATAACCCGAAGGTCGCAGGTTCGAATCCTGCCCCCGCCACTAATCAAGCGGCTCTCTGCTACAGGTGGAGAGCCGCTTTTTTTATGTAAGGTACATTTCGAATAAGAAGAATATTCAGGCTGGATTTTTTGTAGCCGCCAGCGACAAGCGCAGGTGCAGTTTGGTTATTTGTTATCGGCTATTAGGCATTGGGGTTGGCAATATGGTGGCAAGTATCCCTCGGGGTCTGGGGAATGGCGGCACGCACCAATTGAGAAGCGGCCGGCGTTTGAAAACAACCGGCCCGAACCGACCCGGGAAAGGGAACATCTACCCATCCCCAGCGGCTTTTTTAGTTCATTTTTTAGCCGAACAAAAAATGAACCAGGAACGATGATTGAGAAGGGGAAAAGGGCGAATTTAACTTTTTGAGAGTCCCCTGATTAAAAGCTCAAATCATAATTTGGAAATTCTTCAACAAGCTCATAACGATTTGAATAGTCTTTAAAAGGCCCTTTTGTTGAATGGGGCAGGCCAGTGTTAAACTGGTTTCCTGGTGAATGCGTATGCAGAACGGTACACGAGGGGGATTACATGCACCGAACTTAAATGCGAACCCACCCCAATCGATCTTCCAGATTGTTACTGGGACACGGCCGCGTGCTCGTAGTCGAGGACCGTTTTTTTAATAATTCGGATGCAGTCCATAAGCTGCTCCTCGGTCATTATAAGAGGGGGGGCAAACCGGATGATGTTGCCGTGGGTCGGCTTGGCCAAAAGACCGTTTTCCTTCAGCTTCAGGCAGATATTCCAGGCTGTGTTGCTTTCCGGGGTGTCGTTGATGACCATCGCGTTTAGCAGCCCTTTGCCCCGAACACTGCTGACCAGGTTCGATTCACCGATCAGTTGTTCCATTTTATCACGAAAGATGGACCCGAGCCTAGTTGCGTTTTCTGCCAGGTTTTCTTCCTTTACCACATCAAGCGCAGCCATCGCAACGGCGCACGCCAATGGATTTCCACCGTAAGTGGATCCGTGTTCACCGGGACGAATACACTCCATCACCTCGTCGTCGGCCAGGGCTGCCGATACGGGATACGCCCCTCCGGAGAGGGCTTTTCCCAAAATAACGATATCAGGTCGAACTCCCTCATGGTCTACACAGAGCAGCTGACCGGTCCTGGCAATACCGGTTTGTATTTCATCAGCGATATACAGGGCGTTGTTCTTTTTACAGAGCTGGTAACTTTTTTTGAGGTATCCTTCCGAAGGAACCACGACCCCAGCTTCTCCCTGAATCGGTTCTACCAGGTAACCGGCCACATTGGGATTTTGCAACGCGCGTTCAAGTGCCTCCAGGTCGTCATATGGAATCGATTCAAATCCCGGGGTATAAGGACCAAAATTGGCACGCGCCAGCGGGTCATTGGAAAAGGAGATAATGCTGGTGGTTCTTCCGTGGAAGTTCCCGTCGGCGACCAAAATTTTGGCACGGTCAGGTTCAATCCCCTTTCGTTCATAGGCCCATTTACGGCACAGCTTGATTGAGGTTTCCACCGCTTCTGCCCCGGTATTCATCGGCAGAAGCTTGTCATATCCGAAATAGTCGTGCATGTACTCCTCGTACTGTCCCAGCATGTTGCTGTAAAAAGCCCGGGAAACGAGCGTCAGTTTTTCAGCCTGCTCTTTCAGGGTAGAAATAATTTTGGGATGGCAGTGGCCCTGGTTGACAGCAGAATACGCAGACAGGAAGTCATAATACCGGTTTCCCTCCGGATCCCAGACAAAAACCCCTTCTCCGCGTTCCAGCACTACCGGGAGGGGATGGTAATTATGTGCTCCATATTTGTTTTCCAGTTCAATGGCGTGTTGCGTACTGTTCATATAAAAAACGTGTTCTACTTTTAGATTGACCTGAATTTACGATGATACGGCCGATTTGTAAAAAATAAGGTCTGACAATCGTTTTGTCTGTGCAGGGGACATTTTTCTCGCAATGTAGCAATCTATAACCAAAATCGTTGTATTAAATATCCGGTTTTTGCGTAAATCTAGTAGCTTTTTGTTAAAAAATTCTTATACTAACACTGCAAAATTCTAAACAAAATCATTCTATAAAGATTCTCAGTCCGAATACAGAGGAGATGTCATGATGGATATATCAGTTTTTCCGAGTGTCTTTGAGTCTACAAGAGCTCAATTGAACGGTGTAAGCAACAGTCTGTTAGAAGGCTTGAAAATTGAACACAATGATGAGTCCTATATCATCGGGGATTTGGCGTTAAAAGAGGGATTGTCTCCTCATCGTTTAATCAATTGTGCGCCAGGTGAACTGGATTTCGAACTCCTGTTTCGTGCCGCCCTGTTGTTGGCGCAGCAGAAAGCCGGCAACAACTTTTCTCTGACGCTGGGTTTCCCTTTTGCCATGTACCAGCTGCATCAAAATACAGCTAAACAGCGGTTGACCAAAACCTTTGATATTGTATATGACAGTTCTACATACCGTATGAACGGGGCCAGTGGCAAACAGGCCCTTTCGGTTAATTTAAATCAGGTGTTTGTCGTTCCTGAAGTGGCCGGCAGTATCATTGCGCTGCGTCATGGGGACGTTCCCGAAACCGATGACTTTTTTGTAGTCAGCCTGGGCTACGGTTCCTGCGAGGGAGTTGTAAGTACAAAGAGCGGAATTATCCGGCGTACCGCGATCAGTACACGGGGTATCCGCTATGCGATCAACCTGATGGAAGATGAGCTCCAAAAGGATCACTACCTCGGGTTCAAGACGGAACACCAGTTAAATGTGGCCTTTCAGAAAGGGAAGATCAATATCAACAAGCGTACCATAGATCTGACCACGCTGAAGCAAAAGGTGTTGCGTTCCTACTACAGTAATATCGTCCGTCCCGCCCTGATGAACGCCTTCCAGGATTCCGACTTTGAAACCTGCAACAAGCTCTATGTAGTAGGGGGCGGAGCTTATTTTGGAGAACTGACCAACCAGATAAAGTCTGAGTTTGAAGGAGTCCTCAATGTGATAGTCCCTGACAATCCCCATACAATGGCGGTGCGCGGGTACTGTATTAACACCCAGAAACAGGCCCAGGAGGATGTGGCCGTAGGTGTTGACATGGGGAATGCAAATACGCTTGTATGCGTATCCAAGCAATCTGCCGCCGAGCCGTCAAATACCCTTGAATAAGCGGCCTTAACCGCCAACGTACATTTAAGTAGATTGAGTTTGGCCCTGTCTTTTTCTCAGGCGTTCTATGCGCCGCGGAAAAGGCAGGGCTTTTTTATTAGTGGCGGTTTTACAACATCGGCCAGCCCTCCTGAACGCAGGAAGGGTCTCCCTGGTAAAGGCTTACACCGTGATGGGTAGATAGCTCTTGGCCAGTTACGTGATTTCACAAAGGTCGCTCACAGTGATTCTCGCATTTTATGTTGTCGATACGACCACCTTCTCGCTGCCGATAATTGTAAAGGAGTTGACTTTTCTCCCTCCCGTCAGTTCCCGCCGATATTAATCTCAATTCAAGAATATTAACTGAATCTAATATAGAATATCGAGCAGGATTTTTTAGTTTGACTCCATTCAACAGGGGTTACAATCTTGTTTCTGCAAAGAGAACAGCAGCCATTATTGAAAATCTTTAAATTCTTGCAGGGAGGTCGTATTTAGAATGAGTGAAGGGTATATCTTTTTTGATGAGGATACTGCATTTCAGGGAGAAGTGAATACAGGCCGCCTGGTTCTGGAAGGAGAAATTCTGGGAAATGTCCAGGCCAACGAGGGAGTTGTTCTCAAGCAGGGTTCAGTAGTTCAGGGAGAGATCTCTACAAAAAAATATTTAATCGAGGAGGGATCGGTACATCAAGGCCGGCTGAGGATGGATTTCCGGTTCAAGCAAAAAGACAGGGAAAAAACCGAATTTGTTCCCCTGAATGGGACTCCAGAAAAGAATGAAAAGAAAGTACAGAATGAACCTCCCGTGCAAACCGGGGAAAAGTCCGAACAACATACGACGCCCTATCAGAAAATTTATGAATCGGAAGAATCTCATCAAGACACGGGTGGAAACAACGAAGTGGAGCACAAAAAAGCAGTTGGAGACGATACCACGCCGCAGCGGCTGTGGTAGTATCTTTTCTCAGAAAAATGAACCAGGTGCCGGTTTGACATCCGCGGTCGGTTACCTGTATATTTAGTCACTTCAATGCGGGTTGACCGATTGCAAATCCGCAATCCGGGTTTAACGGCGGGTAAGATTTGGTTGCCGGCCGATGCTATTTGAGAAGATGCATATTCCCCGGGTGTATATTTAATGGAAATTCAACTGAAATCTGTTTGAGTAGCCTGATTCTAAACGTATTTGTAAACCCACGCGGAATAGCATCTCAATCATCGTACACGTTCATAAGCTGCTGAAATCATCCACAGAATCTTGAAGTTACAACGCTCATCGCGGTTCCTGTGGCTGCTCATTCCATTGGATTTCTTTCTCATGATCCAACATCATCTCTTCATCATCAACGATCTAGTTTAACTTGCCTGTCTTATGCATTGGATCGACCTGACGATTTTTATCCTTTACATGATCGGACTCCTTGGATTTGGATTTTTCTTTTTCCAAAAAAATGAGGGCGCCGATGATTACTATGTAGGCGGACGCGATATGAACAGCCTGCATATCGGCCTGTCGGTGGTGGCGACCGATGTAGGCGGAGGCTTTTCGATCGGCTTGGGCGGACTCGGATTTGTACTGGGGCTCTCGGGATCATGGATGCTCTTTACGGGTCTCGTGGGGGCGTGGTTGGCCGCAGTTTTCCTCATTCCCAAGGTGAAGGGAAACAGGGTGTTTGACAAGGCCTACACGTTCCCGGAAGTATTTAAGTATTACTTTAATCCCCACGTGGCCCTGGTGGCGGGAATCATTTCCGCCGTGGGATATGCCGGTTTTACCAGTTCCCAGATCCTGGCGGGGGCCAAACTCGCAAACGGAACGTTTGCCAACCTGGACCTGCAAACGGCGCTGATCATTATGGGCACGGTTGCCGTGCTCTATACCGTTTTGGGGGGACTGAAAGCGGTTATATACACCGATACCATCCAGTGGGCCATCCTGATGACCGGGCTGATATTTATCGGAATCCCGGTGTCATATTATGCCGTGGGGGGCTGGGAAGCGATACAGCGCTCCGTGGATCCCAGCCTGCTGACCATCACCAACCTGACCTGGCAGCGCGTGGTTTACTGGGGGGTCACGATCATCCCGATCTGGTTTGTGGGGATGACACTCTACCAGCGAATATATGCCTGTAACGACGAGCAAACCGCGAAAAGAGCCTGGTACCTTGCAGGTCTTTTTGAATGGCCGGTGATGGCTTTTATGGGGGTATCACTTGGACTTTTTGCCAAGGTGGCGGCCGCCCAGGGCATGTTCGACTACCTGGGAGCGGCCAATATTTCGGAGACCGACCCTGAGACCGGGCTGCCCATGCTGCTGCGTACGGTGCTGCCGGTGGGACTGATGGGAATCATGATGTCAGCCTATTTCTCTGCCATTCTTTCTACCGCCGACAGCTGCCTGATGGCGGCTTCAGGTAATGTTGTATCCGACATTATCGGGTATTTTAAAGATGTGGATCACGAAGGGGATCAGTTCTTGCGGTTCTCGCAGGTAACCACGCTGATCATTGGGGCTGTCGCCCTCTTTATTGCCACCACGATGACAAATGTTCTCGACCTGATGCTCTATTCCTACGCCTTTATGGTTTCAGGCCTGTTTGTGCCGATCGTAGGCGCACTCTACTGGCAGAAAAGCAGCAGTGCCGGGGCTATCATAGCCATGCTGGCAGGTGGAGGAACAACGGTGTATCTTGAAGTGTTTGTAGAACAACTGCCGGCCGGTCTCGATGCCAACGTTTTCGGTATCACTGTCTCCGCGGTCACCTTTATTGCCGGATCGCTTTTATTCCCGGACAGCAGCACGCCGCAGCAGGCCGAGACCGCCGAAAGAAATGAACAACCCGTTAATCCACAAGTATAAAATGAATTTTGATATAAGCTATTCCGATGATAAAAACCCCACGGAATTCAGCCGTGAAGAAATTGCCGATTTTTTATATGAACACCTGGATGAATTTGGGGATGAAAAACAACATATTTTAAATTGTATCGGTTATGCCTACGGGGATAAGGACGGGCAGGACGGAATGATTTTGATTGCGCATGAAGACGGGCAGATTGCCGGGGCGGTGATCATTAACAAGACCAATATGAAGGGATATATTCCCGAAAATATTCTTGTCTATATCGCCGTGCATCGCGAATACCGCGGTGAGGGTATCGGGTCGCAACTGATGGAGCGAATCATCAAAGCAACGGATGGAGATATTGCGCTGCACGTTGAGGAACACAACCCCGCTGTCCATCTGTATGAGAAGTACGGTTTTACCAATAAATATCTCGAAATGAGACTAAAAAAATAGCATGGCATACCTCAAGCTATATCGCGATAAACTGCGCGATAACTACAATTATCTTGACCAGCTGTTCAAGAAGAACGACATCAAGTGGGGAATAACGACGAAGCTGTTATGCGGGCATACCCCATTTTTGAAGGAAGTTGCCGAGCTGGGAGTCAAGGAGATGCACGATTCCCGCATCAGCAACCTGGAAAAGATCAAGGAGATCGACCCGGAAACGCTGACGATCTATATCAAGCCCCCGCCCAAAGATATTATCGAGTCGGTGGTCAGATATGCTGACGTAAGCCTGAATACGGAGCTCTCCACCCTGCACGCGCTTTCGGAGGAGGCCGGCCGGCAGGACAAGATCCACAAGGTGATTGTGATGATTGAGATGGGCGATCTCCGGGAAGGTGTGGTACGCGACGACCTGATCGATTTCTATGAAAAGATTTTTAAACTGCCGAATGTAGAGGTCATCGGGCTGGGTACGAATCTAAACTGCATGCACGGGGTCATGCCCGACGAGGACAAGCTGATTCAACTCTCGCTCTACAAGCAAATTCTTGAACTGAGATTTGATGTCGATATTCCCCTGGTATCCGGCGGGACCACGGTTACCATTCCTTTGCTGCTAAAAAACCGCCTGCCCAGCGGCATCAACCACTTTCGGGTGGGAGAAGCCCTGTTTTTCGGCAAAAACCTGTTTACCGGGGGCACAATTTCAGGAATGCACGAAGGGGTGTTTGAACTCTACACGCAGATCATCGAAATTTCCGAAAAGCCGAAAGTTCCCAGTGGAGATCTTGGTACGAATCCCCAGGGTGAAACCTACGACATCGACAAGGAGGCCTACGGGGAGACCTCCTACCGGGCCATACTGGATATCGGTTATCTCGACATCGATCCCGACCACCTGATCAATGTGCACGATGATATCAGGGTTGCGGACGCAAGCTCCGACATGCTGGTTCTCGATGTGGGAGACAACAGCAATAACTACCAGGTGGGCGACTTTATCCGCTTCCGGTTGAAATATATGGGGGCGCTCGGCATAATGAACTCCGACTATATCGATAAAATTGTTGAATGAACCCGGAATCCCTTCCTTTTGATCCCGCCCGGTTTTCGTTCGCCCCCGTTGTAGCATACGATGGGGAGTGGTATGTTTTCGACTTCTCGATGGGATACGATCCCGGGCTGATCCGCCGGGAAAAGTGGGGTATTGGGCGCTACAACGAAAAACGACGCGGCATGTACGTGGCTCCCCAGTATCAAAACCGCAGGAATATCCATGTCGGTATCGACTTTTGGACGCCGGCAGGGGTGCCGGTGTGTGCCTTTTTTGAGGGAGAAATCGCCTATCTCGCAGATAACGCACGGCCGGGGGATTACGGTCCCACCGTCGTAACCCGGCACAGCCTGGATGGGGCGGTCCTGTTTGCGCTGCATGGGCATCTGGCAAGAGCGTCGCTTGACCGGCTGGAAAAAGGGCAGGAAATTAAAAAAGGACAGGAGTTCGCGGAGGTGGGAGCGCACCGGGAAAATGGCGGATGGGAGCCCCACCTGCATTTTCAGCTCTCGGTCGAAGATCCGGGCCGGGCCGACATGCCCGGCGTGGTGGCTGAAGAAAATATTGAAACGGCACTTGAAAAATACCCTGATCCGCGTTTGATTGTAGGGGATATCTATTAAGGCATGGTACCATGCCAACTATGGGCACTCAGGTTTAACGGAACGCAGATGACACCGATGTGGAAGATCACCACGGAGTAGTAGTGCAAATAGTATCGTTACATGATTCGTGTGATCCTCTTTCTGCATGGAAGCAATCCCAATCCAGGGTTTGAGCGCTTACTTTTCTGTAACGGATGAAGTAGACTGGAACCTGACAGATCTTTTTGCAATCTCCAATACCCAGACGAGTGGTACCACCCGGTCACAACCGGGAGTAGTGCTGACTACATTTAGGAGGCTTAAAAACCTATCTCCATTGATAATCGAACGGCTTTACAGAAACAGGCCATTCTCAGGGTGGCAAAACGTCGACCACTGAAGAATTCAAAAGTTTTTTAATACAATAGATGAACGATGGAAACACTTGCTGGAAATACAATAGAAGAACTTACGGAGCTGCGCCACGAGTTGCACCGGTTGGCGGAACTTTCCGGCGAAGAATATAAAACGAGTAACCGCATCAGGCGGCTGCTCGAGGGTTGTGCCCCGGACCGGCTGCTCGAAGGTATTGGGGGAGAAGGGATTATAGCCGTATTTGAAGGAAGCCGGGAGGGACCCCGTGTGATGATCCGCTGCGAGCTGGACGCCCTGCCGATTCCTGAAGAAAATGAGATTTCCTACCGGTCGAAAACAGAAGGAGTTGCCCACAAATGTGGCCACGACGGACATATGGCGATTGTGGCCGGGGTTGCGCGTTACCTGCAGGATCACAACCCCCGGGCGGGAGAGGTACACCTGCTGTTTCAGCCCGCCGAAGAAACCGGGCAGGGAGCAGCCCGTGTTCTTGACGACCACAAATTTCGGGCAGTGGAACCGGATTTTATTTTTGCGCTCCACAACCTGCCGGGCTACCCGCTGAAACAGGTTTTGCTGAGGGATGGTGTCTTTGCCTCCGCCTCAAGAGGATATGAGGTGATCCTGAAGGGAGAAACCGCACATGCCGCACATCCCGAGCGCGGAAGGAGTCCCGCGATGGCGCTGGCAACCCTCATCCAGCAGTTTTCGGCGTTTCCCCAGTTCTATGCATCGCTGGACCAGGCCGCCAAGGCGACTGTTATCCATTCGAAGCTCGGCGAGGTCGCATTTGGAACTTCCCCGGGATATGCAGAATTTCGGGCGACTCTGCGCACCTACGAGAATGAGCTGATGGAAGCACTCTGCGAGCGGGCGGAAGACACGGTGAGCAACATTGCACAAACATACGGCCTGCAGGCCGATACCCGCTGGACGGAGCGTTTTGAAGCCACCCGGAGCGATACCGGGTGCAACGCATATATTGAAGAGTCGGCCCGCAGGGCAGGACTCGAACTGACCCGAAAGGAGACTCCGTTTGCCTGGTCCGAAGATTTTGGACGATTTACCTCGCGCTACAAGGGGGCGATATTCGGGTTGGGGGCGGGCGTGGACCAGCCGCCGCTGCATGCCGGCAGCTATGATTTTCCGGATGCGTTGATCTCTCCCGGAGTCAGCATGTTTATCCATATACTCAACCAGATTACAGGATTTGAACAATAACAGCGATACTTTATGCCTGAAGAACTTGCACCATCCTATTTAGAACTCAGTAAAAATGCCTTTCAAAAAAATATCTTATTTTTCAGGGATCTGATCGGTCCCGATGTCAAATTTTGTTCCGTGATCAAGGGAAACGCCTACGGGCACGGAATCAATCATTTTGTGCCGATGGCCGAGGCGTGCGGCGTCCGGTATTTCGCGGTGTTTAGTGCCGATGAAGCCGCAGCCGCATATAAGGCCGCAACGGAGCAGTGCCATATCATGATCATGGGCATGATCAGCAACAACGCCATTGAGTGGGCTATTGAACGGGAGATCTCCTTTTTCATCTTCGAACGCAACCGCCTGAATGCCGCCGTTTCTGCGGCCCGGAAAGTGGGCAAACCGGCGCGTATTCACCTTCACCTGGAGACCGGCATGCACCGGCTCGGCCTGGAAAAACACAAGCTCCCGGAAGTGACGGATACGCTCTTGAAGGAATCTGAACATCTGATTATTGAAGGAATTTGCACGCATTATGCCGGTGCGGAAAGCGTCAGCAACCATGTGCGGGTGACAGAACAGATTAAGGAGTTTGAAAAGCTCTACGACTGGCTGCGGGACAAAGGCATTGAGGGCCGGTACCGGCACACCGCCTGCTCGGCTGCGGTATTGAACTACCCCGAGACCAGGATGGATATGGTGCGCGTGGGCATATCGCAGTACGGCTTCTGGCCCAACCGCGAAACATACATGAACTTTATTAAGAAAAACCATACGGACCGCGCAACCCCGTTTGTGGATCCCCTGGAGCGGGTGTTGAGCTGGAAAAGCCGCGTTATGAGTATAAAGCACGTGGAAGCGGGAGAGTTTATCGGCTACGGCAACGTGTACTTGACCAGCCGCGATCAAACGATAGCCACGGTACCGATAGGATACTCGCACGGGTTTGGCAGGAACCTGACCAATGTGGGCATCGTGCTTATCAACGGGGAGCGGGCGCCGGTAGCGGGGCTGGTAAACATGAACCTGCTGACGATCGATATTACCGACATCCCCGGCGTGAAGAAGGGGGATGAGGTTGTCATTATCGGGCACCAGGGAGAGCAGGAGATGACGGTGGCCTCATTCAGTGAGATGACCAACAACATGAACTACGAGGTGCTGGTGCGGCTGCCGGAAAACCTGCCGCGAAATGTAGTTGAATAGGCCGGCTTGGTATGCCTCGCGGGTTACAATCAGAAAAGGCCGCTGCAACCAAATGCAGCGGCCTTTTTAAGTTTAGAGTGTATAAGTGTCTATTGTGGGGTAAGGGTAACTGTCCATGTATAGACACCCGGACCGTAATTGACATTAATAGTCAAGGTACCAGTTTCAGTATTGTAGGTTCCACCTTCTACAACTACATCTGAATAAGTACTTGGAGCAATAACGACACCCGTACCGACCACACTAAATTCATGGGGTACTGCACCACTAAATACACCTGGACCTACATTTGAGACTTGATAAGGATATTCGGTTCCATCCTCAACGACAGGATCAGCTAATTTGATAACTTCTACGCCAGATCCTGAAGTTGCAAAATCACCGGTAACCTCGTAATCGTATGTACCGGTTGTAACCGGTATTACTTCATCAAAGTCCTGAATACTGATATTCTGAACTTTTTCAATAGGGCCTTGTCCCACCATCAGCTCTTCGCCACTTTCAGAAACGGCACTTTCCAGGGTAACAGTCAGGTTTTTTTCCCCGTCCTGCTCACCATCTCTCGGAAAGATCAGCTCCAGGGCGTATTCATCGTTGGAAGTGGTGGAATCCACATATTCGATGGTTACCGTACCCCCGTCCGGGCTGACATTGTCGTCATCTGTTTTCCAGTCGGTTTCATATTCTGCCGTTCCCGAAATGGAGAAGGTGACATCCACATCTTCCCCAATCGCCACGGGTAGTTCAAACACTACATCCAGGGTATCTCCTTCCAGAACCTGGCTGGTCGTGTCCTGCAGCTCTACATAAGGCGGTTGGGCAGTACTGCTGATATCGTACGGTTCATTTACGTTTTCGCAGCCGTAGAATAGCATCGTGGCTAAGGCCGCGGCCACTAAGACGAATGTTTTTAACAATTTCATAGGTAAGTCTCTTTAAATTAGATTAGGCAATTAGTTTTCAAACCACATCGGCGTGTCGTTTGACGGGCGACTTGGCGCATTGGGATTTGCAGAGAGCTCGTCCGGTGGATATGGAAATCGACGGATGATATTCCCAAGCAGCGCATTTTGCGGCACCGGCAGGTCGGGCACTTTCACCCTTCTCCACTGCGTCCAGTTTTCAGGCGCTTTTTCAAAGACATCGATATATTGCTGCTCATGGATGTCTTCAAGTGCCTGGGTTTGTCCCAGTGTACTCAGATCATCCAGGGCGTTGATGTAGTCGTCGCGCTCGCTGTCCGGAATGGACCCGGGCTTGTCATCAAAGTAATCCATGCTTGCCCGAATTCCCGCTTCATAACTGTCTTCAGCGGCATCTAAATCGCCTTGGTTGGCATAGTATTCCGCCTCGTAGAAGAGTACTTCTGAGGCCGTAACAATGCGGCTGGGCCAATCCTGGCGAATGATGTTTTGACTCAGCATGGAGGTTTCCCCGTCGTTGTAGTCAAATACCCCGGCTTCCTGCCCGAAGTATTCGCTGGTTTGCTGCGTACCGTCATCAAAATCAACGGCGTACTCAAAATAGGTGCCTAACCGTGGATCGCCATTATTGCCGAGATCTTTCATCAATGACACGAGAGGGTCACCGGCAAAAAGATACCCGTTTCCGTTCCCCGCATTGACAAATCCGGCAAACTGGTTGTTCAGTTTCCAGAGGTTGTTGGCGTTGTTGGTTTCATTAAAGAACGGGATTTCCGCATTATCCGCGTTTGTGCGAATCAAGGGCTCATTTTCGAGCAGGTCCGCAATTTCGCTGTCTACCGAATTGTCCTTGTTCCTGATCAGCATAAGGATGCGAAGCTTCAGCGAGTTGCCGAATTTTTCCCATTTCGCCATATCACCTTTGTAGATCAGGTCACCGTCGGTAACCCCGGCCAGCTCCGAACCGATCTCAATCTGGTCGACAGCCTCGGTCAAATCGGTTACCAGTCCGCGTAGAATCGTCTCCTGGTCATCAAAATTTGGCTGGGATATCTCGCTGTCCACGGCCTCGGTATAGGGAACCGCGCCAAACAGGACGGTCAGCTCGTAGAATACGTATGACTGCAGGATTTTGGCCTGTGCGGCAACGTTGTTGCGCACCGGATCGGCCGATTCAGCCTGTTGCCTGACAAGTTCCAGGTTTTTCAGCACATCTACGTAGTAGAAGCTCCAGGTGTTCCCGGTCATAAATGAACTGACGGCATAGGTCTCGGAGTCAGTAAACACGCTGGTTGAACCGTTGGAGCTCCATATTTGCGCCCACAAGGTGTTGGAGGGACCAATTTCTATGGCCCGGTTGGACGCGATGTACCCGAGTGCAGTGGGGAACAGCAGGTCGCCTTCTACTTCAGTCGCAGCATTGGGATCTTCGTTGATATCAAGAAAATCGCTGCACCCTGCGGAAAAGAGTAGTACGAGTGCAAAAAAGGTTGCACTGACTTTTTTAAAAATTAAGTTCTTCATAATCTCTTTTTGCTTTTAAAATAAATAGTTGTTTAGAAAGAAATGCTGACGTTGGCCCCGAAGGAACGCACCGAAGGCAGGTTGTTCCACTCAATACCCTGGCCGTTGGAGGCCGAGCCGAACAAGCCGGTTTCCGGATCGATATGGGGAATCTCACTGTACAGCAGGAACAGGTTCCGGCCGGTGAGTCCAACCGAGGCGCGGCTGATCGGTGTGTTTTGCAGTATGCGGCGCGGGAGGTTGTACGATACGCTGACCTCCCTGAGCTTCACATAGGTGGCAGGAAATGTGTTGCCTTCATGGATAGAGCTACTGGAATAGCGCCCCCAGAAGTCCTCCATGCTTTGAACGGGAACGTCATTGGGACGTGTGCCGGTAATATTTCCGTCGGCATCCCGGGAAGTTACAATAACGCCGTCGTCAATGAAGGTGCCTTCGCGGTTTTCAAGTGTTTCTTCCACCACACCATCTCTTCGCAGAACGCCCACAGTTTGTGAGAACAGCGTACCACCCTGTTTCCAGTCTACCAGGAAGCTGAGGCCAATGTTCTTGTACTGGAACGTATTGTTAAATCCAACGGAGAAGTCCTGATCAACACTTCCAAGGCGGATGATGTCTCCTTCTCTTCTCAACCCGGTATTGGGGTCGATGACCGGCTTGCCCGTGGCCGGGTCGCGTTCAAACCCGGGACCGTAGAGGCCCAGCGATTTGCCGGGTTCCGCTTTGACCTGCAGGCTGTTGAAGCCGCTTTCAATGATGATCTCTTCCACACCGGGCGCCAACGATTCAACGGTGTTGTTGTTTTTGGTGAAGTTCACATCCATATTCCAGCTTACGTCGCGTCCCCGAACCGGGGTGGTGTTCAGTGAAACCTCGATACCTTCGTTGGAAAGTTCACCAATGTTGGTTCTGCGGAGGCTGTAGCCCGTGCTTTCCGGAATCGGGATAGAAATAATCTGATCTTCGGTGTCGATTTTATACAGCGTGAAGTCGATACCGAACCGACCGCCCCAGAATTGCAGTTCCGCTCCAACCTCATAGGAGATCTGGTTTTGCGGTTTCAGGTCGGAAGGTGGAATGGTGCCGGTCGCCTCAAAGCCTACCTGCCCGCCGAAGGGAAAGGTGTTGTCGGTGCCGTACTGCCCGAAGAACGAACTTACCGGGAAGTAGCGGAAGTCGAGCTGGTAGGGATCTTCATCGCTGCCCACCTGCGCGTAATTCAGTCGCAGCTTACCGTAGGAGAGCAGGTCACTGTCTAGGTTCAGCCCTTCCGTAAAGATGAAGCTCAGGTTGGCCGAGGGATAGAAGAACGAGTTGTTATCCTTGGGCAGGGTCGAGCTCCAGTCATTACGCCCGGTAACTTCCAGGAACAGGTAGTCTCGGTAGCCGAGCGTCACATCCCCGTATACCCCAATGAGGCGGCGTTCAGAGAATTCGTTGGAAGGGGTGTTGGAGCCTGCATTGGCAAAGTTGTACAGGCCGTCAACCGTCAACTCCTGGGCTTCGTTGTTTTGAATTTGAAGCCTCGTAGTGTTGATATTGTGCCCCGCAATCGCCTTCAGGTTGAAATCCTCGGTCAGGTCTTTCTGGAAGGTCACAATGATGTCGCTGTTAAACTGGTAATTCTGGATGACATCCTGCGTGAACAGCCCGTTTTCACGACCAATAGTTCCTTTGGCATTTATATTGCGCCGGTCTTCGGTATAAAAATCGGTACCCACGCGAGCCGAAATGTTGAGAAACTCGTAGGGGTCGTACTGGATATTTCCGTAACCAAACACGCGGTCAATGCCGTTGGTGAATACATTCTCATTGGTGATCCAGTATGGATTGTTGGTGAATGAGCTAAGAGCATTCTGGCTTCCGTCTTCATTCAGGTAATCCTCCATATGGCTGTTGGCGATGGTCCGTGGAATGGTATTGACAAGCGAGGTCAGTACGTTCGGGTCGTTGCCGCCGGCTACTGCTTTTCCCCTGGTTTCGGTTTTGACATAGTTGAAACCAACACGGGCTGTTATCTTGTCGCTCACATTGCTTCCGGCGTTCAGCGACAGGTTTGTTTTTTCCAGGTTGCTATTGGGAATGATGCCTCCCTGGTCGGTACGGGTGACGCCCAACCGGAAGTCGCCATCCTCATCAGCGTTGGCAACAGAAACGCTGTTGATGGCCGTAACGCCGCTGTCATAGAAGTTCTTGACGTTGTCGGGATAGGCTTGCAGCGTAACGGTTTCTCCCCTGAAATCTTCAACTTCCTGGCCGTTTATGCGAGGGCCCCATCCATCCAGGTCTTCCACGTCGTATTTACCCAGGTCGCCCTGTGCATATTCATTCTGGAAGTCCGGCAGTCGCAGCGGGTTGCTGGTGCGAACGGTCGAATTGATGTCAACAGAGACCCCGGAGCTTTCCCCGGTTTTGGTGGTAATCATAATGACCCCGTTTTTGGCGCGCTGACCGTAAAGGGCTGCCGCCGCCGCTCCTTTGAGGACTGAAATAGACTCCACGTCATTCGGGTTGATATCCGATGCCCGGTTTCCGACGTCAATAGCCCCGGTAAGACGATCTTGCGAGGTGCCGGATACGATATTTGCATTGGAAATGGGAATACCATCCACTACAAACAGGGGTTGGTTGTTCCCGGAAAGGGAGGCGATACCACGAATGACGATTCGCGAGGAGCCGCCAACGTTGCCGGACTGGTTGGTGATGGAAACACCGGGTACCTTGCCGGCCAGTGAATTAACAAAGTTGGTTTCTTTGGCTTTGTTAATCTCTTCGCCACCTACGCTGGTAACGCTGTAACCCAGCGATCGTCGTTCTTTTTCAATTTGCTGGGCGGTTACCACTACATCTTCCAATCCGATTAAGTCGGCCTGCATCTCGAAATTAATCTCGTTTTGGCCGGTGCTTACATCGATTGTTTGCTGGATTGTGGTATAGCCGATATAGGATACCCGAACCATGTAGGTGCCTACCGGAATATTGTTCAGGGTGTACTCCCCGTCAACATTGGTTGTCGTACCCCGTTCCAGGTTGGGGATGAAAATATTGGCACCCGGCACTGGTTCGCCAGACTGCTGATCCGTCACAACGCCGGTGATATCACCAGACTGTGCATAGGATATCGATACAGAGGCAAGTAGAATAACCCCTATGGATAGTAACTTTCTAAGCATAGATAACCTCGTTTTTATTGTAATTTAAGCAGGTATAACGGCAGGTGCAGATTATTGCATAAATAACCTATTCTCTATATACGGAATGGGAGATGTGATGATAAAATAACCCACGAACCTACTATTATACTATTTTAACGTATGTAAAATGGCCACTTTTTTGGGCCTCACTGACACCTCAAATTAAGGTATTTTTTTTGATAAATAAAACAATGTTCCGATAAATTGTGCTAAACACCCCATATGGGATAAATAAATATTACATCTATCGACATTGTGTTAAATAAATTAGCTTTTATTCACTAATTGTTAAGTATAAAAGACCGCATGTTCTGTTAAATACTCCTGGTGAGTATTTGACCCGTAAGCCAGAGCTGAATTTGCTGGTATTGAATATTAAAATAACCCTGGTGGCGGCGCAGCAGGTAGTTGTCAAATGGGTAAAACCGCGATTTCAATTTTGATCGCTGGAAGGTATAGTTGTATTCGGGATCGCTGCGGTCGTAGGCGTACGACCAAGTCATCACATCCAGGTGGGTCTCCACATACCAGGGCGGGCCAAAGAGGATGTATATCATGCCGGTGTCGGTTTTCCATCCCTCCTTGAAGTTGGAAAACTGCTTGTTGGCCTCTTCAACCCGTGAGTAAAACATCTCGATAACACTCCGGGCTTCGTTCTTGTTTCCGATGTTGCTGAGCCAGAACCGGTCGATCTCCGCTTTTAGCGAATCGGAATCGTTGATCGCACTGAGCCGTTCATACTCGTCATCGTTCATGAGGTAGTGGAGGGGCCCCAACATCTCCTGGGCAGTTTTAATAGAGGGATAATTGGTGCTTTTTACGCTAAAATCACGTGCCTTGAAAAGAGGTTCCTCCTCATCTTCATCTCCGCTGGCGGTGACCTCAAAACGGTAGTTGCCGCGCCCCTGCTGGGGAAAGAAAAACTCAACGAGGACGCTGCCGGGCTGCGTCAACACGCGCCTGCTGGATTGTATGACCTCCTCCTCGTCATATTCAATGCCCTTGTACGAAATATTGGAGGGGCTGTAGTTATTGTAGTGCATGGGGCGGGCCACGCTGGTATCCGACTCATAACGGATCAGTTCGGTATCGATGGTCAGCGGGCTTTCTGATTTGTTGTTGGTAACCTGGAATACAAATTTCAGTGAATCGACCTTTCCGGGCACATCGTAGGTTGTGATCGGCAGCCAGGCGCCCTGATGTTCGTCTACCTGTTTGCCGAGCAGCCGAATGTTGGTCAGGTTGGAAATATTGTCTTCGGGATTCGGGATAAAGGTATTGGATGAGCGGGTGGTGTGCTTCCCGGAGTTCTGGTCGATGACCGTCAGGTTGATCTGGTAATCTCCCGGGTCAACCGGTATCTCTTTCTCAAAAGTGAAGACTTCCTGGCTGTATGTTATATTGGGGTCCTCCTTTTCAATGGTTACGGTAAAGCGCTCGGTATCGATAATATTTTCAGTGTCGGCCTGGTCCAGGATCTGCACTTCCAGGGCGATGTTGGCGGTTTGCATGCCCTCTACTTCCTTGTATACCAGGCTGCCATACACAATATCGGCGGCCACGCTGATGTGGGGGTCATCATTTTCATCCAGCAAGCCGATGGCGGAAAGCCTGACTTCCGGGAATCCCCCGCGGTATTGATAGGTTGATCCTCGTACGATGTCCGGGTTCATCGATTGGCTGCAGCCCATCATCAGGATGGAAGCCAGGAACAGAAGTGAAAGAATAGAGCGCATTATGGGACCCCTTTGTTTAACGGTTGCTCTATAATAACTAAATGTTAAACATGAAATTATACAAGCATTAATTTGTAGTGCCAGGCTTTTGCTGAAACAGGTAAAACGGTAATTCTCAGTCGATGTCAATATCGCCTGTCAGGCATAATGCTAAAACCCGTAATAAGCCAAAACGTTCCATCCATGCGCGCACGAACAGAATAATAAAGCTTGGCCACGGCATACCCAACAGGGGAGATAAGGCGAAAAAACGAGCAAAAAAATTTTTTGAAGGTTCAAAAGATAGGCTAATTTTGTTTCCGCTTTGAGATTCCATATTTAGTGGGTCTTTTAAAAGCATCGGCATTTATATATTACCTTAACTCAAATTGGCGGACAGAAGCGATTTCTTCGATACTGTACAGCTGGTTGCGGACGGTGTAAGAGGATGCTAAAAAACGGCGGGTTCATACTTGATATGTGCAAAATTGCGCTTTTGAAATCCTCATCGACGAGGTATCATTCCCCCGGTTCTGGATTTGCGCAGGAGTTGCCCCTGGGCAGTTCCGGGCTTTTTAAACGTCCTCTTTTAACAAGTTGAAATTCATTGTAAGTATTTAATCATCCTATTATATATTGATGTTACAAGGCGAAAGAAGAACGAAAATTGTTTGTACGCTGGGCCCCAGTTCGAATACCGGGGAAGTTATTGAGCAGCTGATACGGAACGGAATGAATGTGGCTCGCTTGAATTTTTCCCATGGTACCCACCAGGATCACAAAGAGACCCTTGAACACATACGTCGTATCTCCAACAGGCTGAATGTAAGCGTGGCGGTTCTTGCGGACCTGCAGGGACCTAAAATAAGGGTCGGCACGATGAAAGATGGAGCCCAGGAAATTGAGACCGGCAGCTATGTGAAGTTGACATCCGAGGAGGTTGTTGGAACCTCCAAAACGATACCCATCGATTATTCCTACCTGAATAAAGATGCCCGCGAGGGAAATACCATTTTGATGGATGACGGCCTGCTGGAGCTGAAGGTCGTAAAGAAAACGGAGGAGCACCTCGAAGCGCAGGTGATTGTGGGAGGGCTGCTGAAGTCCAGAAAGGGGGTGAACCTTCCTGATGTTGATATTTCGATGGCCTCCCTTACGGAAAAGGATATTGAGGACCTGGAATTTGCGGTTGACCAGGATGTGGATTTTGTGGCGATGTCGTTTGTACGGAGTGCCGGTGATATCCAGGAGGTTATCTCGCGGGTACGGGCCAAAGAGAGCCAGGCCGGCATCATTGCAAAAATCGAGAAACCGGAAGCGGTTGAGGTGATCGACGAAATTATTGAAGAGTCCGACGGCATTATGGTGGCACGGGGCGATCTGGGTATCGAGCTGCCCAGTGAACGGGTCCCGCTGATTCAGAAGAAAATTATTGACCGGTGCCGCCGGGCCGGCAAGCCGGTTATTACCGCTACCCAGATGCTGGAATCGATGGTTAAAAATCCGCGGGCAACCCGGGCAGAAAGTTCTGACGTGGCCAACGCGGTGCTCGATGGAACCGATGCCGTTATGCTTTCCGGCGAAACAGCGGCGGGAGAGTACCCGGTGGAGTCGCTGAAAACCATGGACAAGATATGTCGCTCGGTGGAATCCCAGGTGTCGCACATCTATAACAGCCTGGAGTATGTAAAACCGGAGTGGAAGGAGAAGCAGATCATTGAATCGCTGGCCTATTCCTGTATCTCCATGTCGGATAATGTAGAAGCCAAGGCGATCGCCACGATTACCCAGTCGGGGAACACGGCCCGCCGGATTGCCAAATTTCGCCCCAAGGTTACCATAGTGGCGTTCACCGAAACCGAAAAGATCCGCCGGCAGCTGGCCCTGGTGTGGGGGGTTCGCCCTGTCATTATCGACAGGATTTTTGACGAGGATACCGATCACACCGTCCGGGTGATGGAAAAGTATTTGACCGATCACGGGCTGGTCAGCAAGGGCGACCGCGTGATTATAGCCACCGGAATGCCGATAGCCAAAAGAGGCCGGACCAATATGATTAAAATAAGCTCGATTGAATAGTTTTTTGCTCTCCCGATACATGATACATGTTTCCTTTTGTTCAAGCCAAAAGAACACCCCTTTTTTTAAAAGAAGGCTTTGTAAATCTCTCTATTCCTTGTTCTGAGTGAGTTATACTCCCGTTTAAAAGGGCACCAAGGTCGGTGGTACAACCCCCCATCCAACAAAATAGCAGGTTCTGCAAAGGTCCCTTCAGAGAAAAATCTCCCGTTTCTTATTGGTGCTTCTTTTAGCCCGGATTATTCACGAAGCAGAACAAATTACATCTTAAGCCAATAATATTATGATATCTAGCTGAAATACCCGGGAGCTCAAGTTTGGGTATCCTCACAAAGGCTGCGAAAATTGGGCCGTGCACTTCGTTGAAGGAAACATGACCTGCTCACTGTACACCTGTACTATTCCGCGGTCATGTTTCCTTTTCCTCGTGCACAACCAAATTTCCTGGTGAATAATCCGGGTTAGCGCAGAGATGTATCGCCAGGCGAATAAAAGCTAAACAAATTGTGATATTTGAGTTATTTTACGAAGTTCATTGACGAAATAAGGCCGAGGATCGGAAGGTATATTGAAAAAAGCATTCCAAATAGCAGTTCTCACCCTCTTGATGGGATGCGGGGGCGCACTCAAAAACTCCTGGATCGATTTCCGCGCTTACTACAACACCTATTACAATGCCAATGAGAGCTACCGGGCGGCACTTCAACAGCTTGCGGACCAACCCAGGGAGATTAATGTAAATGATCCAATCCGGGTTTTTCAACCCCCGTTGGGTTCGGCCGATCAGCAGTTTCAGGATGCGATTGACAAAGGTGCCCATATCCTTCGAAAGTTCCCGGAGTCGCGGTGGATTGACGAGACGCTCGAACTCATAGGCAAGTCGTATTACTACCGGCAGGAGTATTATTCTGCGCAGCAAAAGTTTGAGGAGCAGTACAACGTGGCGGAAACGCCGGAAATGCGCCAGCGTGCCGTAGTCTGGAAGAGCAGGGCCCTGCTCGATCTGCAGATGTACAGCGAGGGTGTCGTATTCCTGGAAGATCAGCTATCGAGCCTGTCAGGGGAGTGGAAACCGGAGCTCAGGGCAAAGGCGGAGGTCCTGCTTGCCGAGCATTACGTGCAACTGCAGCAGTGGGACCAGGTCGGGCAGCTGCTAACCCAGGCATTGCCGCGATTGCCCAAGGGAGCACTGAAGGCGAGAGCGCACTTTTTGCATGGTCAAATTCTTGAGATTGGAGAACAGTACGGAGCGGCGGCTGAAGCCTATGGAAAAGTCTCTGCCAATCGTCCCGGATTTACCCTGCTCTATTATGCCAACTACAAACAGGCTGAGGCGTTGCGTAAGATGGGGAACCTGGAACAGGCACTGGCGATCTTTGTCAAGATGAGCAGGGACGACAAAAATGTGGAGAGACTGCCCGAACTATACTATCAGATAGCCCGAACAGAAGAGGCGATGGGCAACTACGAGGCGGCCCGGCAAATTTATGAACAGGTACTGCGCAGTACCACCTACCAGGTGGAACGGGAAACGAGAGCCGATATTTACTACCGGCTGGGACAGATGTACACCAATAATCTGAATCGGTACAAGCTGGCTGCCGCCTACTACGACTCCTCTTCCTCGTTAAGGGATCGTTCGGAGCAGGGGGGCGCGCTGGAAGAATCCTTGAACACCAACATACTGGCGCAGGCGTATGGCCGGTACAGCGAGTTGCGAAACCGGATCAGTCACCTTGATAGTTTGCTGTGGCTCGGAAATCTGCCACAGGCCAGGTTCGATTCCGTGATTGCGGAGATACGCCGGCAGCGAATCCGGCAGCTGGAGGAGCAGGCCGAGGACCGCCAGCAGGATGCCAACGTCTTAACCAATGTGAATACCCTGGAGAGTGCGAACCGGGATAGCGGTACCTCCGGGACCTACGGCTTCCTGAATTATCAGAATAGCCGGCTTTTGACCGCGGCCCGCACGCAGTTCAGGGCGGTCTGGGGAGGACGCCCCCTGGTGGATAACTGGCGCCGGGCGGAGGCGATACGTGACGGAGACAGCCGGCAGGACAGCTCGCAGGAGGAGACGGTTGCTGAAGGGAATGGCTCCTCTCCGGATCAACCACATTCCCCGGTTGAGCTGGATCTTGGCGAAATTCCCTTTACCCCGGAGGAACGGCAAAAAACGCGGGACGAGATAGCCTCGGCAAAATTTGAGCTCGGCAACCTCTTCCTGCTGACGCTCCAGGAACAGGATAGCGCGGCCCATTACTTCCGTTCAGTCGTGGAACAACATCCCGGGCATGCCCTGGTCCCGAAGGCGCTGTATTCACTGTATGAATTGTATAACTCCGGGGGAGATCAGGACCAGGCGGAGCAGTGGGCCGCCCGGCTGAGAAGGGAGCACCCGGATTCCCCCTACACTCGTCGGCTGGATCAGCGTCTTGAAAAAAACGTTCCCCCGGGTCCGGCGCAAAAGGATTCGACAGATCTGAAGCTATCCCGGCAGATGAAAAATATTCTCTCTTCACCGGCTGCTACCGATGAAATTGCAAAAGAGTTGCGGAGCCTGGCGTTGGCAAACAAGGGGACCCCGGCTGCCCCGCTCGTTCATTACGAGTCCATAAAATACTACATCAGGCTGGCCCGCGGGCGGGACAGCATTAGGGTAAAACCGCCGTCATCAGATTCCCTGGCTACAGACTCTGCCAACACGGATGGCAGGGTTCCCCGGCTGGAGTATCGCGGAGCGTACTGGGATACCGTGCGCGCGGTACTAAATGAACATACCCGGAATTTTTCCAGCCAGCCGGCAGCCGAAAGGGTCATTAAACTCTCTGAAGCACTGGGAAAAATGGAGGAAAATCGGCCTCCTGAGGCGTTGTCGACCTGCCGGGAGCTGGGTCTGGAACCGAAGATAAAGGGAGGAATAAGCCAGTTTTTGACAAATGTTGAACTACCGGAAGATCTTGAAGGTGAATCCCCCCCGGGCACAATCGATTACTCCTTTCTGATTACTGCGGAAGGGACAGTGGAAGAGTTTCAACGGGTATCCGCGAAACCAGGAGCGGGTATCGAGGAAGCTTTTGCACGGGCGATACGGGAGCACCTGGAATTCATCCCTATGAACCTGGATCGAGGCATGAAAAGGGTGCGGTGCAAGTTTTCTTTCCCTGTTTCCGGACAGGCTGAAAGATAGGGAGCAAGAAGGTGACAAGACCGCAGACGCTCGGAGGGCTATTCAGGCGGCAGGTCTCACGCATGGGCTGTATCAATCTTCGATGAGCTGGTGAATGGAATCGAGCTGATGTTCTTTTAGGTAGCGATCAAGCCTCTTGTTAATTCGTTTGATCAGTCCGGGACCTTCATAGATCAGGCCGGTGTATATTTGCAGAAGATCGGCACCCGCCCGAATTTTGGCCAGGGCACTTTCAAAAGAGTTGACGCCCCCGACCCCGATAATCGGTTTTTGACCGTTGGTGATCTCGTGGATCCACCGTATGATTTGGGTGCTTCGTGCAGCGATCGCCTGCCCGCTGAGTCCGCCCCGTCCCACTTCCCTCAACCGCCGGGCGTCGGTTTGGAGTCCCTCGCGACTGCTGGAGGTGTTGGTGGCCACATATCCGTTCACCCGGTGCTGTTCGCAAATGTCAACCAGTGCTTCCAGCCGGTCTCGGTCCAGGTCCACAGAAAATTTGACAAGAGTGGGAATAACGCTGGCATCTTCCTTGATGTTAAGAGCGGCCAGCAGTTCATCAAGCGGCCCGGGTTCTTCGAAGGTTTTCCCCTTGCTGGTATTCGGGCACGAGATGTTAACGGTGATGTAATCCGCTACCTTTTGAGCCTCCCGGAAGCTAAACAGGTAGTCCCGAATCGCCTTGTCACCAACAATGCCGGGATCATGAGTCTTGGCGATATTGATGCCGAGTGGTATGCCGAGCTTTTGGTTCTGCAGGCGGCGGATCACCGTTTGGGCCCCGTCGTTGTTTAGGCCCATGCGATTGATCAGGGACTGGTCTTTCTCCAGCCTGAATGCGCGGGGGCGGGGATTGCCGGTTGAAGGGTTGGCGGTGATGCTGCCGACTTCGGTATAGCCGAACCCAAGTGCTTCGATGATGCCGGTAATTTCGCCGTTCTTGTCAAATCCCGCTGCCAGCCCGATCGGATTGTTGAAGGTGAGTCCCCAGAATGTTTGACACAAGCGGTCGGATTTATAGTGATACAAACTTTTTCCGGCCATCTTCAGCAGCGCACTGCGGGAGGCCATTTTACCGAACCCCATGGTCGTTTCATGCGCTTTTTCTGCCTCCAGGTCAAAGAGCAGAGGTCTGATAATTGATTTGTATATCATTCTTAATGTGGTGAACTTCAAAGCCGTAACAATGTACGAGGTAAGGATTAGAAATGAAATTAAATAGTACCGACGATCTCTACCGGTATCTGGACTCAATTCCTGCATTCCAACACGAAGGAGCGGCCGCCGCAAAGCTGGACCTGGAACGGTTTCGGGCATTTTGTGGAGAAATCGGTGATCCCCAGGAGTCGTATCCATCCATTCATGTAGCCGGTACCAACGGCAAGGGCAGTACCTGCCAGATTCTGGGGGCAATCTATCACAATGCAGGGTATAAAACGGGGGTATACACCTCTCCCCACCTGCTGGAGTACCGGGAGCGCTTCCAGGTAGATGGAGAATATATCCCGGAGGAGCGGTTGTTGGAGTTTATCAATACCTATCGTGCCCGGATCGAGGCGGCGGCCCTTTCCTATTTTGAGCTGAGTACCGCCATTGCGTTCTGGTGGTTTCATGTGCAGCAGGTGGATATCGCGGTTATTGAGACTGGGCTGGGGGGGCGGCTGGATGCCACCAACATACTTCGTCCTGAAGTCTCGGTAATAACCAACGTGTCCCGGGATCATACGGACATTCTGGGAGAGGATATCCTGGATATTGCCAAAGAAAAAGCTGGAATTATCAAATTCCATACGCCCGTCGTGGTCGGGAATGCCAGCGAAGAGGTGCGGACCCTCATCCGGAAGGAGGCGGCCCGTCAGTGGGGAGCGGTATATGAAGTTCATTCCCTGAATCCCACTTGGAAGATGGGCATATGTACCCTCGCCGAAGGGGAGCACCAGTACCATTTTGCAACCGATCTGAATAATTCCGTGCAGGCATACAACATTGCTGCGGCCTGGTATGTTGTTAAACTGCTGGGCGACTCATTTAATATTTCGGAAGACCAGTTCAGGGAGGGTCTGAAACAGGTAAAAAGCACGTTTAATCTGCCCGGCAGGTTTGAAAAACTGGATCCCGGCAAGGAGTGGTATTTTGACGGGGCGCACAACCTGGAGGCGGTCAGGGCGATGACGGCCTCTGTTGAGCGTATTAAACCGCTGAACCGTGCAGTATTGGTTCTATCACTCATGAAAGACAAAATAGACCGGGAAATGATGGCGGAGTTTCAGAAGTTCAAAAAAATATACTATTATACATCCGGGTCAAAGAGGTCAGCGGGCATGGGGGAGATAAAAAAATGGTTACCCGATGCGGAGCCTTTTCCAGACGAACAACCTCTTTTTTTGAAAGAACTTGAGTCAGAATTAGTAATTTTTGCTGGAAGTTTTTACTTTTACTCATCGGTTCGGAAGTTGTTACAGACACTTCATTCCGACCAGTAACCAGTTTCTTATCTATTCTGATTGCTTACATTTGCAGATTACGCAGTGTAACCAACTCTCTCAAGCACACAAATTTTTTACTTTTACTACGAATTTTTTATTCATCTCACACTAATTTAACCAATCACAGTAAATAGAGCATTATGTCGGATATCCAGACCGATGGGTTGACTGAAGAGGAAATTGAAAAACTACATCGCAAGACGGTGAAAGAATTGCGAGAACTTGCCCGTGAACAGGGACTGAAGTCTATAAGCGGATTGCGCAAACAGCAGCTCATTGACAAGATTAGCGAGACAGCCCGCGAGCAGGCGGAATCGATGCCTGACGCAACCTCTTCGGCCAATAAAAATGATGATGAAGAGATACAGCACACCCAACCCTACAAGAAAAATTCTGACGACAACGGCAGCAAAAAAAGCCGAAGCCGGTCCCGGAGTAATTCGAGCTCAAAATCGAAATCAAAATCGGGCGGAGGCAAGAAGAAAAAGAGTGTGCACGATATTCTCCCCGAGTCTGACGCCCCGACGCTACAGGAACGAATAGAGGAGATACGCCCGGGGCTGGGTCCGTATCTTATCAACGAGGGCACCCTTGAAATTTTGCCGGACGGATACGGGTTTTTGCGCTCAGTGAACTATAATTACAAGGCCAGTCCGGATGATATCTATGTCTCTCCCTCCCAGATAAAGCGGTTCCGCCTGAAACAGGGCGACTGCGTGATCGGCATCATTCGTCCCCCGAAAGTGGGAGAGCGCTATTTTGCCTTGCTGCGCGTTGATGGTGTTAACGGCAAGATTCCGCACGACATGGACAACCGGGAGGATTTTGAAGACCTGCTGCCGATCTATCCGAATGAACGGTACAAGCTGCAGTACGATCCCCAGGAGTATACCACCCGTATCATCGATCTATTTGCCCCGCTCGGTAAAGGACAGCGGGGATTGATCGTTGCACAGCCGAAAACGGGAAAGACAACCATCCTGCGAAATGTGGCCAACGCTGTCAACAAAAATGCGCCGGATACGAAGGTCATAATCCTGCTTATAGATGAACGGCCGGAAGAGGTCACCGAGATGGAGCGCAATGTGGAAAATGCCGAGGTTGTGGCTTCTACATTTGATGAACGGCCTGAAAATCATATCGGACTGTCGGAAATTGTCTTTGAAAAAGCGAAACGGCTCGTAGAGAGCGGCCACGATGTATTGCTGCTGATGGACTCCATCACCCGCCTGGCGCGTGCTTACAACATCTGTGCCCCTAACACCGGCCGTACGATGTCGGGTGGGGTAGACTCGGAAGCTCTCAAGGCCCCGCGCCAGTTGTTCAGCTCGGCCCGAAATATCGAAAATGGCGGCAGCCTCTCTATCCTGGCAACCGCGCTGGTGCAGACCGGTTCCCGCATGGATGACCTGATTTTCGAGGAATTCAAAGGTACCGGTAACATGGAGGTGGTTCTGGATCGAAACCTGGCCGATCGGCGTATCTTTCCCGCAATGGATATTTTCAAGAGCGGGACCCGCCGTGAAGAGCTTATTGTGCCCGAAAGTGAACGTGAAAAAGTGGTGCTGCTGCGCCGCTATCTGAACCGCATGAATGCCAATGAGGCGATGGAATTTCTGCTTGACAAGATGAAGGGCACCAAAGACAACGAGGAGTTCCTGATTTCCATGAATAAATGATCGTCCACGCATAACATCGGCGAACTGTGTTAGAAGTTGCTGGTTTCGCGTCAAATCCTGGATGCAGCCGTTACTGGCATAACGCGGATAAACACCGATCATGCCGATTTACGCAGACTGCATGGTAGAACTACTATTTCGTGGTGCTCTGCATTCCGCGATGAGAGCGTTCGACTGCGATAATCTAAGGGCAGCATTGACAAAATTGTGGGTTTCTCCTTCAAGTGAAGGAAGCGGACCGCTCAATTTTCTTCCTTCAGCACGTATTTCCTGTCATTCTCATCCTTGGCGAGCACCCCTGCTTTTGAGTAAAGAGAGTGATAGAACAGCAGGTGGGCATTCTCCTCACACCCTTCCTGCAGGAGTTGAAGTTTTCGTTTTTTTGCCTGGTTGGGATGGATGTCGACATGCCGCATGGCGTACCTGTTGAGATGCGCTTTACTTGGGAGCAGGTCGCCCAGGTAGTAGGCCGCCTCCCCCTGGTCATGAACCCGTATCACCTGGTGCCCGGGCGTATGTCCACCTGTCCAGATCGCATCGATCCCCGGCACAATGGCTGCATGTTCCACGTCCAGTAATTCGAGATAGTCATCAGCAAACAGGCGGTACAGGTCATCCGGTTTGTATGTGGCGCCTTTCCCGGCAGCAGTTGGTTTTCCTGCGTGTGTAATGGCATACTCCCATTCCCTTTTTTGCAGGTAATAGGTGGCATTGGGGAATGTGGGCTGCGTCAGGGCACGGTCGTCGGTATATGTAGATCCCGCTGCATGATCATAGTGAAGATGGGTAAGAATCACATGGGTAATATCTTCAGGAGCAAGCCCGAATATTGCCAGGTTCGTAACGGCGTTTGATACCTCCGGGTACCTGCTTCCGGCGTCCAGCCCCCATCCCAGACCGGTATCCAGCAGTATATGCTGCTCGCCGGTGGAGACCAGGACCGGGTTGATGCCCACCGTCGTTGAGACCTCCACCGGCAGGTCTACAGCGGGACCGGTCTCTTTTTGGGACAGCTTGTTGAAAGCGCCGTCGTCAAAAATTTCAAACTGTCCTTCACTAAGCTGTTCTATCGTAAAACGACCGACCTTCATGGCATTACTGGATATTTAGTGCGTATGGAAAGAGTAACAACGGATCGCCTTTTCCATATCTAAACAACGCTTTGAGCTTTTCAGTTTGCTCGTATTCAGGAAGCAGGGAATTCCCGAGCAGTGATTTTGCCTTGGCCTGGGCCGAACTCATCAGCAGTTCATAGAAATCTTTGGCTTTTGGATAGGTGACGAGCTGGTAGTCCGATATCTCCGCCTTTTCGGCCGCAATATTCAGCGCCTCTTCCATTCCCCCCAGCAGGTCCACCAGGTTTTGTTCCAGCGCATCTTCGCCGGTCCACACCCGTCCCTGCGCAACGGCATCGACTTCCTCCAGCGTCATATTTCGTGATTCCGCTACTTTTGAGATAAAAATCCGGTAAAAATCATCCGTGAATTGCTGGTAGGCTTTCCGCTCGGTTTCGGTGAAGCCGCGCGTAGGATTCAGCCAGTCTGCGTACTGGTGCGATTTAACCTGGTCGAAGGTGATACCGAGCTCCTCATTCCAGAGCTGCTTGGTATTGAATTTTGTGGAAAACACGCCGATGGAACCGGTCAGGGTCGTCGATTCCGCGACGATCGAATCCGCAGCCATCGCAATATAGTACCCGCCGGAGGCAGCCACAGGCCCCATGGAAGCAATCACAGGAATCTCGTTGGAGAGCTCGCGCAGCTTGTTCCATATAAGGTCCGAAGTGCTGCCGGACCCACCGGGGCTGTTGATGCGCACGACTACCGCTTTGACATCTTCATCCCCGCGAATATCCTCCAGCTGTTCTTCAAAAAACGAAGCCGTTATATACTGCTGGTTGTCAAAGGGAGCATTCGCATTTACCCCGTAGACGATGGGTCCGTTGGCATAGATAACGGCAATCTTATTGTTCGTAGAGTTGCGCTCAATTCCCGCCGTGCCCGGGGTTACACGGTAATAACGGTTGTTGGAAATGGTTTGCAGGGTACTGCTCTCTTCCACTCCCATGCGTTTTTTGATCAGTTTTTTAAGGTCATTGGGGGAGAGTAGCGAGTCGATCAGGCCCTGCTGGTGCGCCTTTCGGGTCAGCAGGCTGGGAGCATCATTCATCAGCGTGTTTATTTCGCCGGCGGACTTCCCCGTCTTTTGACTTACAGCCCCCACAAACGTACTGCTCACATCCTGAATGATCTGTTCGAGCTGGTAGCGACTCTCCTCGGAAAGCTCTTTCTGGTAAAAAGGTTCTACCGCCGATTTATACTTTCCGTGACGCGCAATCTCGGCCTCGATTCCGATCTTTTCAAACAGCCCCGCATAAAATGAGACCTGGGAATAGAAGCCATCAAACTCAAAAAAGGACTCCTGCGGAGAAAAGACGGAATCTGCGGCGGATGCCAGGTAGTAGCCTTTCTCATTATATCCGATATCGGAGGTGCTGGCATATACGAATTTGTCGGTACTGTCGCGGAACGTGCGGATCAGGCGGTGTGCCTCCTCAAGATTAGCCCAGCCCTCGGAGACGGCGTTAATCTCCAGCCATACGCCTTTTATGTTGTCGTGCCTGGCGGCTTTGTTCAGGTTCTCCCGAAGTGACTGCAGCGATACTTTTACGCCCCCCTGGGTGGAAAAAAGTTCATCAAACGGGTTGCTGGACTGCTGGGCCGGAAGAGAACCCTGCAAGTTTATTTTAAGAACGGTATTATCACGTACGTAAGGTTCTGGCTGCTGGGTACTGCTGGAAAGCGTGATAAAGAATACCACGAACAGGATGAACACGGCGATGAGAAAGCCCAGTGTAGAGGCGATCAGGGTTTGAAAGAACTTCATATTGCAGAGATGATTTGTGAGTATTGAAAATTATTGGAGGCTTGTGCAAAGCTGTGCAGCAATTTTGAACGCCGAAATCAAATATCCGTATGAAACGGAAATCGGATATGTAAAACTCTAGATGCGCTCAAAATGAGGTACTCAACGTTTTGCAGATCCTTCGGTTGATGCAACACGCATTACATGATATAAGTTGACTGATGTTATAAAAAGCGAATATATATTACAATGAGCAATTACGATGTGATTTTGATCGGATCCGGCCACAACGGCCTTGTTACGGGCTGTTACCTGGCAAAGGCGGGGTATTCCGTGCAGGTGCTGGAGCGTCGGGAAAATATCGGCGGGGCCGTGTGCACCGAAACAATGTTTCAATCCGAGGAATACCCCGGGGGATTCCGAATGGATGTCGGGTCGTCGGTACATATTATGATTCATCAAACCGGGATTGTCGAGGAACTGGAGCTGGAAAAATATGGGCTGGAATATATCGAAATGAACCCGATCATGTCTTACCCCCTGCCGCCCGCACAGTCGGAAAAAGGGGTGATTCATTTCTACAGGGAGCTGGATCGCACGCTGGAGTCGATCGCCCGGGTGGCACCCGAAGATGTTGAGAACTACCGGAATTTTGTGGAGTTCTGGGGGCGGGTCAACCAGGGCGTGCTGAAGGCGTTTATGGTTCCGCCTACCGGTAAAAATATTGTAAGTGAGCTGATCAAGGGACAGGTTCGAAATGGATCGATGTTTAAAAAAGGGGAGCAGGCCGCGGGACTCCAGAAGATCTTCAGCAGCTACGGCAAGGTGGTGGACGACGCTTTTGAAAATCCCTGGCTGAAGACCGCACTCATCTGGTTTGCAGCCCAGTCGGGTCCCACGCCGGACCACCCCGCTACGGGTGATTTTGCCGGCTGGCAATCGATGTTGCACCAGAGTGGAGCCAGGCACCCGAGAGGGGGCAGTGGGATGCTCACCCGGGCGATGGCCAACTATATCGAGGCCCACGGAGGGACTGTTCAGACCGATGCCCCTGTCGCGGATATCATCATCGAACAGGGCCGGGCAACAGGAGTAAGAACCCGGCGGGGAGAGGAGTTTTTTGCCGATGTCATTGTCTCTAATGCGCATGTCCAAAAAACAATGATGGGCATGGTGGGCCGCGAGCACCTGGATGCTTCTCTGTATGAGAAAGTGGAGAATATCAACGTGGGCAACGGCTTTGGAATGGTGATTCGTTGTGCGGTGGAAGAGCTGCCCGAATACAGCGCCAGCCCCGGAGATCCTGATATCCACAAGGGAATGCAGCTGCTGGCCCCCTCCCGGCAATACCTGAAGAATGCCATTGCCGATCACACGCGGGGTGTCCCGCCACAGGATCCGGCAGTGCTTGCCATGACATTTTCTAAAATTGATCCGGATGTCGCGCCCGACGGAGGGCACACCCTGTTTGCCTGGGCTCAGTGGCACCCGTATGAGCTGAGTAACGGGGAGCACTGGGACCAGATCCGGGAACGGGAAGCCCAAAAGATATACGATGTCGTTACAGGGTATGCTCCCAATATGAAAGGGAAATTAATTGACTGGTATATTCAGAGTCCCCTGGATATTGAGCGCAAGCACGCCATGCCGCGGGGCAATGTGATGCATGTGGAGATGAGCTTTGACCAGATGTTTATGTTTCGCCCGATCCCGGAAATGAGTGAATATAAAACCCCGATCGAGAATCTGTACCTGTCTAGTGCTTCCTGTCACCCTGGCGGGGGGGTGTTCGGGGCCGCCGGGTATAACGCGGCACAGGTTATTCTGAAGGACTACAGGAAAGACAGATGGTTTTTCTGACGCTGCAGACTACCGTAAAAATGAAAAATGCCGAAGTAACTAACCTGATTTTGACATATTTATCTTAAGCAGAATACCTGTTTGCCCTGAAATGGCAAGAAAAAACAGTCCCTCCTTGAGGAGAGTGGGCCAATCGCGTGGCTCTCGCGATTGGTTCGGGAGGTGCAGGTCTAACATAGAGAATAACACCCCTCCCGCCTTGGGCGGCGCTCCCCTGAAGGGGAGATTAAGGGTCTGCCCCAAGAAATTATGAAAAAGCTTAAAGCTGGAACTTACGTTAAATAGATATTTTTTTGGAATTCAAGATGGCTAAAAAAGTTTCTGTGAACTCATTTGTTGAGGTGAATCTTTCAAAATTAAAGGACAATACAGAAGTACTGGCGCGCTACCTTTCTCCCGGTGTTAAACAGATGGCCGTGGTTAAAGCCGACGCTTATGGACATGGGGCAGTGCCCGTGGCCCGGGCCATTGAGGATCAGGTGGCGTGGTTTGCCGTGAATGATGTGGATGAAGGGATCGCTTTAAGGGAGGGTGGAATTGATGCTCCCATCCTGGTTTTTGGTGTTCCCACGGATGAGACTGCCCCGGCGTATCCAGCATATCGACTTACGGCGACCGTCAGCGACCTGGTGCATTTCGGTATTTTGCGCGGGGGTACACAGTATCACCTCAATTTTGATACCGGTATGGGACGACTCGGATTGGCAGAGGATGAGATCCCGCAGACGGAGAAGCTGGTGGAAGAGCGAAAATCGATCACCTGTACCGGAATTTACTCACATTTTGCCACGGCCGAGGCACCGGGGTCCGCTATGGCGGAGACGCAGCTTGAACGTTTTCGTACCATTTGCCGAAGGTTCAGTGGTGGTTGGATTGCACACATGGCCAATACCGGAGGAACTGTCTTCTATCCCTCTTCTCATTTTGATATGGTGAGAAATGGAATTGGTCTCTATGGATATGCCCCGGGGGATGCGCCCGTAAGGGAACTGCAACCGTGCCTGCGATGGGTCTCGCACCTGGCGCAGGTACGGCGGATTAGAAAAGGCGAAACCGTCAGTTACGGTGCCCGCTGGAAGGCGCCGGAGGACGGCTATATCGGTACTGTCCCCGTTGGCTATGAAGAGGGCATTCCCCGGTTGCTGACAGGAAATTTGGATGTCGCGATTGCAGAAACGAGATATCCTGTGGTGGGAACGGTGACCATGAATTTTATCATGGTCTACCTGGGTCCGTCAAAAATATATGAGACGGGAACGCCGGTCGAGCTGCTGGGACCCCATGCACAAACCGCTGACGAGTGGGCCCGGCGCAGCCAGACTATTGCATACGAAATATTAACGGGTATTTCCGAACGGGTCCCCCGAAGGCATGTAGCCGGCTAACCTGCATATTTTTGTCAGAATTAATGTTATAGGGCTTTGTAAAATCCTCGATTTCTCGTTCTGAGGGAGTTGCACTCTCGTTTACAAGATCAATAAGGTCGGTGGTATAACCCAACTCCCAGCAAAATAGCAGGTTCTGCAAAGATCCCTTTAAATTTCCTGGTGAAATGCAGGCTAGCCGTCAATTTCATCCAGTTCAATGTCATATATCAGGGTGTCGTTGCGTAAGTTGTAACCGTTGGTTCCCGGCCTGCTGTTTCCGTATCCGTAGCTGGGAGGTATGATCACCGTGCGTCGTTCGCCCTCGGACATGCCTATCACGCCCCTCCTGAATCCTTCGATCTGTTCCGATATGGCCAGTAAGCGCGGGGCGGTGTTCCCGTTGGCCCACGTGCTGGTGAAAACGGTCCCATCCTTAAGCCGTCCGGTGTAATAGACCGAAATCTGATCACGTTCGTTAACCTCAAAAATCCCATTTCCCTTCTCGAGAACATAAACCGCGATATCGCCGTCCGCAAGAGTGAAACTGCTGTCAGCCCCCGAGATGTCCCAGGGGGCGGGAACTGTTGAGAAATCCGGGCCCGATATGGTATCATTGTCCCCACAACCCTGAAATGCGATGAAAATAACGATGCCAAGGACAAAAGGGAGAAACGGTTTAGTAGTAATGGAAGATCTCATTAAATGTGTTAACAACTTTTCTTTGGATTCTAGCAACTGTTCATTTCGTACCGAAAGTAAGGGAATTAGTCTCCACGTGCTAATAACGCACACGGTCCGGGCGAATTATTCTTCTCCCCACGCCCTTCTGAGCTCTTTCTCTCGCTGGCGCACACCCATCTTGCTCACCCAGATCGAAAACTGGTACAGCAGCAGCAGGGGAATGGCAATAAGTACCTGGGAGACCGGATCCGGTGGTGTCAGGAAAGCGGAGAGTATAAAGCAGGTTACGATGGCATGCCGCCTGTATTCGCGTAAAAAGTCGGGGGTAAGCAGCCCGAATTTGGATAGAAAGTAACTGATGACCGGCAGCTGAAAGATTACGCCGCAGGAAAGGATCCACATGGTGAGCGAACTGAAATACTCATTAATGTCAAAATCGTTGTGGATGACATCGGCAATCTGAAACTGGCTGAAAAACTGCACGGCAAAGGGAACCAGTACAAAATAGCCAAAGCTGACGCCGAGCAGGAAAAACAGGCTTATAAAAGCAACGTTAAAGCGTGATTTCCATTTCTCGGTTGATTCCATGGCCGGTTCCACAAACGCCCACAGTTGGTAAAAGAATATCGGAGAACCGATAATGCCGCCCATCACAATGAGTGTTCCCCAGTAGGTAAAAAACTGACCGGGCAGTTTTCGGCTCTGCAGGGTCAGGTCTACCGCATCTATACCCAGCATTTGGTAAACAACAAAATCGGCCCGGGTCGGTCCCAGCATAATCTTGTTCACCAGGAAATCTCCAAAGATGAATGCGATTAACATACCAAACGCCACGCCTCCAAATCCTTTGATGAGATGCCAGCGCAACTCTTCCAGGTGCTCCAGAAATGACATTTCATCAGTGCGATCCTTCGGCATCGTGGCCTGTGGCGGATCGGGTGCCATAATTTCTCGGTCTTCCACAATATCTTACATTAAAAATTAAATTTGTTCTTCAAAAAACGGATGTTACTGAATAACCCGGACCAACTGTAACGTAGTCAGTGGTTATATTTATTTTCTGGGTATGAATAAGAGAGTTCAATTATTCAGAAACCTCCGGCAATTGCTCAAAATTACCAAAGAAACGGTCGAATCAATACCTCGTCCGGGATCGATTAAACCCTTTCGCGAAACCCAGCATAATTTAAATGCAGTAATCTGTAAAAGATTTAAATAGATGGTAATATTTTTAGATCTTAACAACATCAGATTCAAACGATACTCATATGCTGTGTTGCCAACTGTTGAACTGCTTGTTATACATCGTCAAGCCGTTCAACGGTGATGTTTGCCAACCGGCAGTGCAAAGATAGCTTTAATATGAACAATAAAAGAATGCGATTATGACTTTTGGAGCAACTGAAATTGTATTGATACTCGCGGTTATTATCCTGTTTTTCGGTGCACGAAAAATTCCTGAACTGGCCCGCGGTATTGGCCAGGGCATCAAGGAGTTCAAGAAGACTACCGAAACCTCCGAGCAAAAACCTGAGCAGTCAGTCGAGAAATAGCTGACCTGGTATTACGCGGTAACAAAGTCGTACAGCGGAAAACGGTTACATAGTTCCTGGACTTCTGATTTGACGTTCCGTTGGATTGTCGTGTCTTCAGGCTGCTGCAGCACCTTGTCAATTAGTTCTGCAATATATTCGAATTCGCCCGTACCCATTCCGCGCGTAGTCATTGCCGGGGTTCCGATACGGATTCCGGAGGTGACAAACGGGCTCTGGTCGTCAAAGGGTACCATGTTTTTGTTTAGGGTTATATTGGCTCGTTCAAGCGCTTCTTCAGCCTGCTTGCCGGTCAGCCCCTTGTTACGCAGGTCCACGAGGATCAGGTGGTTGTCCGTTCCGTCACTTACCAGGTTGTAGCCCATCTCTTTGAACTTGCGGGCAAGGGCCTGAGCATTGTCCCTGGTCTGCTGCTGGTACTGTTTGAAATCCTTTTCCAGTGCCTCCTGGAAGGCCACCGCCTTTGCAGCGATTACGTGCATGAGTGGTCCGCCCTGCGTGCCGGGAAAGACGGCCGAGTCCAGCACTTCACTCCAGTTTTTGGTACGGCCGGATTTCCGGGCGGTCACTCCCAGCGTATTTTCCCCGTCATTTCCCACCAGAATCATGCCGCCCCGCGGGCCGCGCAGCGTTTTATGGGTGGTTGTGGTCACCACATCGCACCAGGGTAGTGGATCGTTCAGCAGGTCGGCGGCGATGAGCCCGGCCGTGTGGGCCATATCCATCCACAGGTAGGCGCCCACTTCATCTGCAATTGCCCTGAATGCCTCGTAATCCAAGTCACGCGGGTACGCCGAAGCCCCGATGGATATCAGTTTCGGTTTCACTTTTTTGGCTTTGTCGCGCACCTTGTTCATGTCGATGCGCCCGGTCTCCCTGTCAACTCCGTAAAATTCCGATTTGTAAAGGAGTCCGGAGAAGTTGACCGGCGAACCGTGGGTCAAATGCCCCCCGTGCGACAGGTCCAGTCCGAGCAGGGTTTCTCCCGGCTCCATGAATGCCAGGTATACCGCGGCGTTGGCCTGGGCGCCTGAATGAGGTTGTACATTGACCCAGTCGGCCCCAAAAAGATCCCGGGCCCTGCTGCGGGCCAGCTCTTCAACCTGGTCTACAAATTCGCAGCCGCCGTAATAACGCTTGCCGGGCAGCCCTTCCGCATACTTGTTGGTCAGGGTCGATCCCATCGCTTCCATTACGGCACGCGAGGCGAAATTTTCAGAGGCGATCAGCTCCAGGTTGTCATTTTGTCGGTGACGTTCTTGATCTAGCAGTGCAAAGATTTGAGAATCTTGATCAGAAAGTGATTTCATTAATCGTCTTTTTCGGTTAGCGAATGTATTTTGTTGACGCGGCGTTCGTGCCGGCCGCCCTCGAAGGTTGCATCCAGCCAGGATTGCAGAATTGAGCGCAGTTGCTCCTCGTTGAGTTCGCGACCGGGAAGGCAGAGAATATTGGCGTTGTTGTGCTGTCGGGTCAGGGCCGCAGACGCCTCGTTATATGCCAGGGCTGCCCGTATATTTTTAAATTTGTTGGCTGTCATGCACATGCCCTGGCCGCTTCCACAGATGAGGATGCCCTGCTCGTGCTCCCCGGAATCGACCTTTTCGGCCACCTGGACCGCAAAGTCGGGGTAGTCGACCGAATCGTCGGAGTGGGTGCCAAAATCAACCGGCATGTGTCCCATCTCTTCCAAAATTTTAACGACAGTTTCTTTGGCCTCATACCCTGCATGATCACTGGCAATCGGGATTATCATCAATATCACCTGCTGGCTTGGTTAAAATTTTAGTTCCGTAATATCTTGAAAATATTATTCACTGAAAAGGAGGGAATGTTGAATATCAAAACAGGAATAATGATTTTTTAAAATTTAAGTGTTTTACGGTCTTCGGTTGTCTATCGGCCGCTGGTCAGGGCATAGACCAGGATGTTGGTCCCCATCTGCAGTGCTTTTTGCCGCAGCGGTTCCGGGTTGTTGTGGACTTCCGGGTTGGCCCATCCGTCCGCCAGGTTCGATTCATATGTGTAGAAGGCCACCATCCGCCCGTTCCGGAAGAGCGCAAATCCCTGGGGCGGTTTATTGTCGTGTTCATGGACTTTGGGCAATCCCTCCGGGAAGTCGAACACCTGGTGATATATCGGGTGGTCGAACGGCAGCTCCACCAGCTCCTCGTCGGGATACACCTGGTCGAGCATCTTCCTGAAATTGTCGTCCAGCCCGTAATCGTCATCAATATACAGGAAGCCGCCGTTGTCGAGATATTCCCGCAGGTTGCGGGCTTCAGCCTCGTTGACGGCGATGGTGCCGTGGCCGGTCAAAAAAGCAAACGGGTACTGGTGGAGATCGCGGCTGCCCAGGGCCACATCGTCGTACTCGGGATCCAGCGTAACGGGGATCTGCTGGTTGGCAAATTCAAGCAGATTCCTGAAGGCCGATGGGTCATTGTACCAGTCGCCCCCGCCGCGGTACTTAATGCGTGCCATCGGGGTGCCTGTCTCAGACTGTGCGGGTGCCACGTGCGGGAAGCCGGTAACGAAAAAGATGCTGATCGAAACTACTATGATTTTCTGGATCATGCGGGTTGCCGTTACGCCTTGTGGTTTGATGCTGGTTTTAATGTAAGTATAACTCGGAGAGTGTAATAATTATTATCGTTTTACAAGAGCTTTTCTCTATCCCGGCAGATAAGGAGGATCAATTTCGTTCAATAAACACTTCAACCGTATCGCTGGCCAGGCTGCCAAAAATGCCGATGCCGCCCTCCAGGTTGTAGATGATATTCTGCAGTTCGCCGGGAGGGAGTGTGCTGCCCCCGGTCTGTACATCCTGGGAGCGATAAAAGTCATACATGTTATCGTCAATAGCGCTTGCGATGATATAATTTTCTTCATAAAAAGCGACGGCCAGCCAGGGCAGCCGCAGGGTTAATGTCCCATCCTCGTTCTCTTCGTAATTTTCTTCATTCACAATTCCAGAAGAGTTGGAATAATAGCCGGCGATCTCCTGGTCCTGGTTGTTGACCTGGTCGGCGTAGAAGGGCGTTAGGTTTTCGACGGCAGGATTCCCCGCTTCCACCGTAAAAATGAAAAATGCCTGCCGCCCGGGGTACGCACTTCTCGTGGTATTTATGGTGATCTGGTTCGGATCCTGGTAAGTGATTCTGTCTTCAGTGGAATTTTCGGCCTTAAAAGCCCCGGGAATGCGCGTGGTGCCCTCGATCTCTTCGACAGAGTTGCTAAACGTGACGTGCAGCTGATATGTTCGCCCGGGCAGGACCTTGTGAGGGTTACCGGTTTCATATATTCCATTTGACCGGCGCCTGAAGGAGAAGCGATCTTCGACGGTTTCGCCCGACTCGTCCAGCAGGCGGATCTCGACATCGGCATCATTGACGGCGGCGTCGTTGAAGTTGTATCGCTGGTCGACCGGAACCGTCCTGGAAATACGGACCTGGGGCAGCGTGCGGTTGGCTACCAGGTACGATTCAACTACATACTGCTCCTCAAACTCATCCTGGGGGTAGAGTTCGCAGCCCGCGGAAGCGAGGATAAAAAGGATAAACGATGTTAATGCGAGGTATCTGAACATAGGATGCTAAAAGTTGACGGTGTATGAAATATTCGGAAGAACGGGAAGCATGGTAACCTCTTCACGCTCAATGGGATTTTCATCAAAGTTGAAGTTGTAGAACCAGACGTTACGGCGGGAATACACATTGATAAGCTGAAACTGCCAGCGGGCCTCACCCATCCCAAAAAAGCTGCCGGAGCGGGTAAAGCCCAGGTCCAGCCGGTGATAGGCCGGCAGGCGGGAAGCGTTCACTTTTCCGATGACCAGGGCATCGAGTGGCTGAGATTCGGTGGGGAAATCAAAAGCGACGGTGCGCCCCAGCGGCTTGGTGTACGCCTGGCCGGTGGAATAATTGAACACGGCAGAGGCCTTCCAGCGCGAGCTCAGCGCGTAGTTCATCACCAGGTTAATATCGTGCTTTCGATCGTACTTGGGCGGAAAGAAGCGCGCATGTTCCGGCTGCCCGATGGGCGTGTTAAAGCCCGGATATTTTCGCCGCGACACGCTGAAGGTGTACCCCAGGAAGCCGGTTAACCGCCCGACCTGCCGTTCCAGCATCCATTCGGCCCCGTAGGCATACCCGGTCCCGAACCGAAATAGGTCGGGGTAGTCGAGCCCGGCTACATCGGGCAGGAAGGGGTTGAGATCGAACAGGTCTTCCATGGTTCGGTAATAGATCTCCATATCCAGTCCATATCCTTCCCACGGCTGGGTTTTGGCTCCAACCACATATTGGTCGCCATAGGCGGGCTCTACCCCGGTATCGGTGGTGAGCCAGGTGTCAAATCCGGAGAACGCCTCGTTGGAGATCAGCGTCAGAAACTGGTTGTATCGCCCGTATGCAGCCTGGAAGCGCACCTCGTCGACCGGCTGATACTCGATGGAAACGCGCGGGGCCAGTTTCCAGTAGTTGCCTTCGCTGAACCCGTTGAGCCGGAGTCCGGCTGTCATCTCTACCTGGTCGGTGATGGCCCATTCATCCTGTGCATAAAGCGAGGTGTAATGCGATTGAATACGCGAGCTAAAAGTATCCTCACCGTCAAACTGGTCTTGTACTTTCAGGGTCATGAGACCGCTCCAGAAGCCGGCAGAGACGGAATGGCGATCGCCGGGCTGGTATTCGACATCCCCCTTGACTGAAAAATCGTAGATGTTGTTGGACCGCTTGAAGGGCGTGCTGGCGATATTGAATGAGGGGAAGTTGAAATAGCGCGAACCGGTGACGGTAAGGTTTGAAAACACCTTGTTTGAAAAAATATGGGTCCAGGTGGAGCTGATGGTCTGATTTCCGTAATTGAGCTTGATGCTGGCGTCCTCGGCAAACGGGAACAACAGGTTGTCGATTCCGGAGTAGAAGGCCAGTGAAAACTTGTTGTCGGGATCGGCGTCATAATTCACTTTGCCGTTCAGGTCCAGGAAATAAAAACTTTCGGGAATATTGTCCTGGCTTTCCTGCAAGACGGCCAGCAGCGGCTCAAGCGTGGAGCGGCGTACCGCCAGCATGTACGAGCCCTTTTCAAAAGGGCCCTCCACAGACACCCGGGATGCCAGCAACCCGATGGAGGCCGACCCGTTAAATTCATTTCGATTTCCATCTTTGTTGTGGATGTCGAGCACGGAGCCGAGCCGACCGCCGTATTCTGCAGGGTATCCTCCCTTGTAGAGCCGTACATCCTTAACTGCATCGGGATTGAAAGTGGAGAAAAATCCGAAAAAGTGTGTGGGATTGTAGACGGTGGTGCGGTCGAGCAGGATCAGCGTCTGATCGGGACTTCCCCCGCGGATATAGAGTCCACTGGAAAAATCGGAAGCAGCTTTAACGCCGGGCAGAAGCTGTACGGCGCGGAATACATCCGCCTCAAAGACCGAGGGGACCTCCTTGATCAATTCGGTTTGTACCTGGGAAATCCCAATATTTTTTTGTTCCTCTTTTTCCATTTCCGACTCCACCACAATTTCATCCATCTGGATCCCTTCCGGGGATAGCTCGATGTCGAGGCGGAGGCTTTCGCCGGGTTTCAGTGAGATCTCCCTGCGGTAACTCTGGTAGCCGATATAGGAGACAAGTATGACGTGTTCGCCCGGTGCAATACCGGTGAGCGTGTAGTATCCGGAGGTGTTGGTTGAGGTCCCTTTCCGGGTGCCTTCCAGGGCCACGTTGGCGGAGATGAGTGTCTCCCCGGTTTCTGAATCGGTCACATATCCATTTACGGAAGCGGTTTCCTGGGCGGCGAGCAGAGCGGGCAGGAGTATGACGGCGGCGAAAATGGTGAGAGTTCTCAAGGGGAATAGTAAATGGTTACAAGAGGGCATTGGAAAACCGTTGTGTTGCTCAATTCCGGCATTTTCGCGGATTCAAAATCCTCATTTATGAGGTATAAACTGCGGTTCCGAATCCGCTCAGGCTTTGGCCTTGAACAAAACTCCTGGTTTTTAGAGCCCTCTACAAATTAAAAATTGAGTCTCGGTTACGATTGGACGCACAAAAAGTTACACGAATTTTTGTGCCAATGACTAATTATTTTTGTGTTAACTTATGGGGCTTTCAGAAACGCTGGATATTTGTTTTCTTTTTGCGAGATTTAAAATTGTAATACAGGCGTACAATGACGAATAATACCAAAAACTGGATCGTACTGAAATTTGGAGGAACCAGTGTATCCTCCCTGGACAACTGGAAAAATATCACATCCATATTGCAAAGCCGGCTCCGCGATGGGTACCGTGTTTGCCTGGTTCATTCGGCGCTGAGTGGCATTTCAAACAAACTGGAAAAGGTGATTGAACCGGGATCGACGGAAAGTTCTGAGTCGATCGTCGAGGAGATTAAACAGCAACACCGCACGCTTGCAAAAGATTTGGGGCTCGATGCAGATCAGCTGCTGGCCGATGAGTTCAAGGAGCTCGAACAGCTTGCACGCGGTATCGCCCTGTTGAAGGAGGCGGGATACCATGTGCAGGCGCGCATCATGGCGCTGGGTGAGCTGATGTCAACCAGGCTCGGCGCAGCGTACCTGAAGCAGCAGGGGCTGAGTGCCAATTGGAGGGATGCCCGATCAATGTTGAAGAGTATTCCGGTAAAGAATGCCAGTGAAAAGTCACTGGCACTTTCCGCCATCTGCGATACCGGGGAGGACCACCCGCTACAGCAGGAACTGGACCGTGAAGAAGACGAACTGGTACTGACGCAGGGCTATATCGCCAGTGACGGTGATGGCAAGACGGTTGTTCTCGGCCGGGGGGGATCGGATGTTTCGGCAGCTTATTTTGCCGCCAAACTGCAGGCAGAGCGGCTGGAGATCTGGACCGACGTGCCGGGCATGTTTTCTTCCAATCCGCACGAAATCCCGTCGGCACGCCTGTTGAAACATCTCAGCTATGCCGAGGCGCAGGAGATCGCCACCAATGGTGCCAAGGTACTGCATCCCCGGTGTATCATGCCTGCGCGCATCCACAATATCCCGATTCATATCAAATGGACACAGGATCCGGGGCAGGAGGGGACGACCATCTCTGCCGCCGCAGCCGATGATGAGGCGCTGGTGAAGGCGATTTCGGTTCGCGAGAATGTGACCCTGGTGAGTATGGAAACCCTCGGGATGTGGCAGCAGGTGGGATTTCTTGCGGATGCGTTCAGCGTGTTTAAGCGGCATGGGCTTTCAATCGATCTGGTTTCAACCTCGGATTCAAATGTTACCGTCTCTCTCGATCCCGGGGCCAACACCCATTTTCATGAGATCAGAGATCAGTTTGTGAGCGATCTGGGTGAACTCTGCAGGGTCCAGATTATTGAGTCGACTTCCGCGGTGAGCCTGCTCGGTCGCCATATCCGTACCATCCTGCATCAGCTCGGTTCTGCTTTTGAAGTGTTCCAGGAGCACGAGGTCTACCTGGTCAGCCAGGCGGCAAACGACCTGAATTTTACTTTTGTTGTAGCTTCAGGCCAGGCCGATCGACTGGTGCAGCAGCTGCACGAGCAGGTAATATCGAAGTCTGCCGGACAAATTTCCTTTGGTCCCACCTGGCAGCAAATTAATGGGTCGCATTCCGACTCCTCACCCTTCAGGGATAGCTGGTGGAAGGCAAAGCGAAAAACACTTGTTGAGTTGGCGGACAAACAGGGGCCGGTTTATGTTTATGACTCGGAACAGGTGGAAAAGACGGTTGAAAACCTTCAGCAATTGACTTCCCTGGATCGACTTTTTTATGCGATCAAGGCCAACAATAACGAACAGCTGCTGCATATTTTCCATGACCGGGGACTGGGTTTCGAATGTGTTTCGATAGGAGAAGTGGAGTATATCCTGAAGTTGTTCCCGGGCATAGACACCGATCGGATTCTCTTTACGCCCAATTTTGCCCCGCGGGTGGAATATGAGCGGGCGCTTGAGCTGGGCGTACATGTAACCCTCGATAATATTTTTCCCCTGCAGGAGTGGACGGAAGTGTTCAGCGGGCATGAAGTATTTCTGCGTATTGATCCAGGGCATGGCCACGGGCATCACAAGCATGTACGAACAGGCGGCACCAACTCGAAATTTGGTATCCCGCAATTTGAGCTCGACGAGGTGAAATCGATTGTGGATCAACACAGTATCACGGTGAAAGGGCTCCACGCTCACGTCGGCAGCGGAATCAAAGATCCCGAAAGCTGGAAGAGAACCGCCCTGGTGCTGGCCGGAGCAGCTGAACAATTCGAGGATGTGGAGATTCTGGATGTGGGCGGAGGACTTGGAGTCCGCGAAAATGAGATGCAATCGACGCTTGATCTGCAGGAGGTCGAACGAGAACTGGCCGAATTCAAAAAAGGTTTTCCTCAATATGAGATCTGGATGGAACCGGGACGGTATATGGTAGCCACCGCCGGGGTGTTGCTGGCCCGTGTGACCCAGATCAAGGGAAAAGGAAAGGTCAGGTATGTGGGCGTGGAAACGGGGATGAACTCACTGATTCGCCCCGCCCTGTACGGCTCCCACCATACAATCGTAAACCTGACAAAAATCGATGAATCTTCCACGCAGATTACCAATATTGTTGGGCCTATTTGTGAATCTGGAGACAAGCTGGGGATCGATCGCCTTTTACCTGAATCACGGGAGGGAGATGTGATTCTTGTTGCCAACGCCGGTGCCTATGGGCATGTAATGAGCTCCAGCTATAACATGCGTGAACCCGCCAGCGAAGTGGTCATATAGGGTTGATCAGGGCATCCTCAGACAGAGCCTGAGTCATGATGTAACTGCAATTTGCAAGGCTGAAAGGGCCGTTCACAAGCACGGTTTTCCGCTATTTTCTTCAAATAAGTTGCATTTGATTAGGGATGGCGCCCACCAGGGCCCCCTGACGAAAATGAACAAGGAAAGGGGGGAGTCCCAACAAGAGAAAAGCTATTCCCCGACTGAGGTGTCCCTTTTGGATTGATCAAAAGGGACGAAAAAATAAAGGCCGCTGTGAAGGTAGTGATAGCAGTGCTAGAAAAGGGAACCATTTTCGTTTTGAGTACCGGTGGGAGCCACGTCCACTTCAGGTCCGGTACCCGGCGCGGCATTGGAATTCTCCCTCTGTTTTTTGGTATTTACATACAGCTCACCTTTGCATGAGGCGCCTTTTTCCGCGGTGAAATTTTCGGTGTGGATTTCGCCCTCAATGTATGCCCCTTGTTTGAGATGCAGACCTCTCCTGGCATGGACTTCACCTCTGACTCTTCCTTCAAGAACCACTACCTCCGCTTCAATGTCGCCGTCGAAATCGGTGGTTTCATCCAGAAAAACATATCCATTTATGCCGTTAGTCATAAACGCTCCCTCTTTGCTTGTTAAAATGCTGACTGTTGTACCTGCTAGCGAAAGTCAACTAGCCTCTGTAGATACGTTGAACGTTTCTTGATTTGTGTAATTTACTTTCAGTGCACTTACTAATATAAACTACGTATAAAATTTTATTAAATATTAATTTGCAGATAAGTAAAAATTAATATTTGTGGAATATTATGGTCAAACACCTCCAGCAATGAACATTTGGCGGTCGGAAGAAAGCTTTCCCATTTGCCGACCGCGGAATGGTCACATTAGTGCATCCAGGATCTTCTTTCACTATTCAAATACCGGTTCAGAATTTGTTCGTACTTTTTTCCTGAATAAAAATTTCAGGTATTTGGCATTCTGTCCCCTCTCCATTGCATAATAATATGTTTGAACTGTTAAGCGTTCGATTAGCTGGTTTTTTAATACGGCAGGTTCAATTACTTCATCCATATCATCCAGGACAAATTTTACCGCCTTATTTTGGTTCATATCCGGATTGGAAAAGCGACGTTTCCGGGATTGGTTCGATCACTAAAGGCTTGAAAAATAGTTTGTGATTCCACAGAAATAATGGGAATTTTGGCGCGTTACAGAACGTTGTTATGAATGGCTCTGAAGAAAGGAGCCAACATGGATTTTATGTTCTTTCATTTATTGGGGGTGTAATGGATTCGACGGAATGCGTAGCATCGCAGGCTGCATGTCGAGTTCGAGCGATGGCACTCGTAAAAAAACCATCATGCAAATATTGTAATTGACAACAATTACTCTTACAGCTTAGCTGCGTAAGCAGCTTTGCCGTTCACTCGGCTTCTTGCCTGTCAGTGCCGTTTGAACGTCGACTATGACAGGATAGCATGTGCTCCGCCGTCTGTCGGGGCATGTGTAAAACTTTAACAGGCTAGCTTGGTGTTAGCCTAGTTTCCAGGCAGAGCATCAGGCGAAACCCAATATGGAAACTACACATGTAGATGCTTGAACGATATACCATTTCGGACCGGGGTTCGATTCCCCGCACCTCCACTATTACTTTTCTAAATTTCCTTAAAATGCTGCAAATTCGTATATTAAAGCAGTTGAAAGGCGATTTTTTAAAGTTTTAAAACCAGATTATTCCAGGTTCTACCAGATTCCTGGTGAACTATTCAGTGACCATGCACAAAGATGCTGCAATGGTCACTGGGATTTTCTGCCCGTCTCATGAAGAAGTGTCCACGAAGGACCGAGATCTGTTTTACTGCCTTTCTGTAAAACAAATACTCAAACCTAAATGGACATATTTATGTTTAAACCATTAAACATTTCTTATACCGTACGCAAAAACAAAGCAAGAGCTAACGGAGAAGTGCCTATCTACATGCGATTAAGCGTAGATGGAAAGATCTCTGAAATATCCGCTGGGCAAACTGTAGATCCTACCAAATGGGATAGCGAAAATTACAGAGTCCAGGGAAGGAGTAAGAAAGCGAAGTCGATTAACCGATACTTGGGTACCCTCGAATTCAAAGCCAACCAAGCTCATCAGCAATTGCTCCAGGAAGGGGCAGAAATCACTTCTAAGGCTGTCAAATTGCGCATGACTGGCAAGGATAGGGAAGAGGAACCCGTGACGGTCATGGAGGTTTTTAAGCAGCATAATAAAAAGATGAAATCTCTGATCGGTAATAAATATTCCGAGTCCACGCACAAGAAATACCGCACTGCAAAGAAGCATGTTAAAGCTTTCCTGCAAGAGCACTACGATAATGAGGAGTATCCAATTTCGGATGTAGATCAGGACTTCTTGGAGGAGTTCGCACACTACCTCATGACCAAAGATGATCCATGCTCCAACAATTCAGCCCGAAAGTACCTGTCCAACTTTCAGAAAATTGTGAACAGGGCTAGGTCAAAAGGGTGGCTGAACAGCGATCCCTACAAGCACTTCGACATGCAGTATAAAAAGAAAGATCCCGTGTTCCTCTCGCAGGACGAACTTAAGAGGATAGAACGGAAAGAATTGGATGTCCATCGGCTTGATCAGGTACGTGATGTATTCGTGTTCAGTTGCTACACCGGACTCGGCTTTAGCGATGCAGAAAAACTCACAAAAGCTGACGTGAAGGAAGATGAAAACGGGGATCTTTACCTGTATCAACCGAGGACTAAAACAGGTAACAATGCAAGCGTGTTATTGCTGCCAAAGGCGATTGAAATTATCAGTAAGTACGAAGATCATCCAGAGACCCAGGATGGCAGCTTACTTCCAATGATCAGCAATCAAAAGACCAACGCCTATTTAAAGGAGATTGCCACCCTCTGTAAGGTGGATAAAAAGCTCACTCATCATGTAGCACGCCATACGTGTGCTACAATGTTTTTGACCAATGGAGTGCCGGTAGAAACCGTTCAGAAGGTACTCGGTCACTCTGATCTGAGGTCCACCATGCATTATGCAAGGGTTACCCCGGATAAGGTCAACTCTGATATGTCCGACCTTATAGAACGGCTTGAATCCGTCTCTTAAATTAAAAAGCCTGAGCCCGCACTTAATTGTGTAGGCTCAGGCATTAATTATTGTCCTGGACAAATATTTGATCAATAATACATTACTATAATCTCATAGTATATTCCTCTTATCGGATAAATATTTTGTCAGGATTGGGTTCCTTGGTGAATATTTAATCATCAACAGATAGAACTGCTTTCTCGGCAGTTTCAACTTCATCAGCGGCTCGAAGCTCTTCCCGTTTTATCTCAGGGGAACCTTCTTCCAAAGTAAGCTTGGTACCGTCGTTGAAATCATGGTCACGCCACCACTCGAAAAAGATTTTCATCCTTCCCTTGTATCCACTCTTGTCATCTTCGGAGAGGTTAGAGAAGTCATATATCAATTCGAGATTATCGATGATGGCATCATAATGAACCTGATAGTAGTTCATTTTTTTTGGTTCTCTTCGTTCTATGGAAAGAATTCCCATATCGATAAACTTTACCATGGAATTCTCTCTAATAAGATACCATGTTGTTCGCAAAAGTGACTCCCATCGATGCTTCTGGTAATAAAACTCCCCATTTCCGTATGATCGAGATAGGAATAGTGAAGCCTCGAAAACCATTACATCGATAAGTGTCCACTCCGGATTATAATTGCCCATTCGTTTAAAATGAGTACTAAGCAGAGTAAATCTCTTAGCAAAATTACCGTCTGTTTCAACAAGGTATGTGAAGTAGTCAGGATTCATATCTGTACCTCCTCGAACTTTTCGGTAAGAGTTTGGTCTATAGCCTGTCTGTCATAAAAATTGGTACCTCCTAGCTTGACTGCTTCCACTACGCCCTTATTCTTAAGGACTTGCAGCTGGGAACTGGAGATACTTAGGTAGTCACAGGTTTCGTCCGTCCTGAGCCAACGTTTACTAACCGAGTGTTCGCTCTGCAAAGCCTCGGTCAGGGTTTCCACCTTATTATTTAGTTCATCTATTTTACGTGTAATTTGATCTTTTTCAGACATAATATCGGATATTTATATGGTTCATTATATAAATACCCTCCCTCATTCTTGAGGGGATCTCTGGATCGGTGAGGGTAAGTTTAAAGAGTAGTGTTAAGTTAGGTTAACTGTAGTATTCGCACGTTTTCCGTACGCACTCATGCAATTCCTCATCATAGTGTAGTTTAGACTTAATCAAGTTTTCTACCTCGAAGCGATCATAGAAAGTTTCGTTACCTATGACTCTCTTGGGTACATCACTACTTTGAAGTGACATGTGATCGGTAATTGGTACCCCAATACCCAAATACGTACCGATTTCGTATTCTGTTAGCCATCTTCTTTCTGATAGCTTTTTCCTAAGGTCAATACGTTCAACCTGTTCGATTAGGAAATCTAAGTTTTCTTTCTGCTTTTTAAGTTCAGCGATTAATTGTTGTTTAGTAATTTTCATTACTAGTTGATTTAGTATGTACAGGAAGAGCCTGTACAGCTCATTCCCCACCTCTTGTGGAAAATGCTCATTTGGCATAAAAAACGGATCGTGGAATGATGTAAATCAAACCAGCCCCAATTCCACAAGAAATCAATCAACAGCTCTATAATACGTTAAAATGAGATCCAGGTAAAAAAGAAGGGCAATTTTTTACCAACGATTTTTGGAAGTTATCCACAATTGAAAAAAATGAGTGTGATTGTGAGATCGTGAGTGTTCACAATAGTGTGGATAACTCCCTATTTTTCACCTGGTGTGGAAAACACACATCATAATTATATAACACAAACTATTTTTACCTTGATTTTATACTTCCTATCTGCATGTAATAGATAGAGCCTGAATACTACTGCCTATATGGCTTAATATACCCCACCTAAATGAACCACTTATGGAAATCTCCTTTATACTTTGCACTCAGCCATCCAGCAATGAGCGCTATCCCAAACCAAGTTATCATAGTAAGTATTGCACTCGTGTATCCGAATGATAAAGTTGAATACAATCTCAAGTGTTAATCATCGAACCATATGAAAAGATAATTTGTGATATCATCAGCGATTTCTTTACAAGATTATGCACCCGATATTATTGCAACTGTTAAACTCATTATTATAATCTCATCAAGAACCTTCTGATACATCCGTCAAAAAAAATTATATAATATTTTCAGGAGTCCCATTTCCCACTCACATGTAGAATGACAGATCAATAAAATACCCCCCCCACTAAGTTTTTCTGGGAGGCGATGAATAGATTGTTTTTTCCGGAATAAAGTAAGTTCTGTACACTGTTGAGAGCGAAGCCCACCTTGTTAAGTCACCCCTCCTAGGATTTGGGCTTTCAAACCATGCCCGCCTTAATCTTAAACAACAAACTAAATCCCAAGACTATGGTTACTATTATTGGATATTCCGAGCACCTCAACGAAGATGAAGAACCCTTTTACGCACTCCGCTTGCAGGGAGCCGTGGAAACGGTCAAGTCAACAGAGACCGGCAAGTACTATGCTACGGCTCGTGAAACCACCATTCCATCCACCTTCGACGGAGCCAAGTGCGAAGCACTCATCGGAAAGCAATTGCCCGGTAGCATTGACCGTGTTCCCTGCGAGAAATATGAGTATGAACTCGAAAATGGTGAGAAGATCATCCTGGAACACACCTGGGAGTACAATCCCACGCCTGTCTCAATGGAAGAGGAGGTATTCGAAAACCGCGAAAACGGTGTGCCGGTGTAACCCTTCACTATATAACACAAACTGATTAGAGGCAGGATGAGGAGTCCTGCCTTTTCTTTTTTTAACCCTATTCAGTTATGAAATCCATAAAAGAGGTACTCGTCAGCCGGGATGATATGAGCGAGGAGGAAGCCGAAGCTCTTATATCGGAAGCCACCGAGCAGTTTCACAGGTACCTGGATCAGGGGGATTTGGAATCCGCCTATTATATCTGTGAAGAATACTTCGGTCTGGAACCCGACTATCTGACTCAGCTTATCGGGTAACAACCTACATAAACTACATACCAAATGAATTGCAGGGCGGTCTTAGCAGGACCGTCTTTTTTTATTTCCAACCTAAAATGAATCAACAGCTATGAATACAACACAGACCCAACAGCAAGAAACGAATGAAGTTAGTGTTATAAAGGAACCTGAGGAACGATCGCCTTTTATTGAGGCAAACACCGAACCGATGGAACTCCGGGAAATTGAGGAGAATCACATTATACCCGTATTCTCCCAGGACAACGAACCGGCAATCTCCCACAGTGAATTTATAGACCGAACCGTCGGTATAGTTCACCACGCCTTTCCCAGAGAGACCGTTAATGAACCCGACATTCGGGTTAGTCACCCTAGGAAGGGGCGGATACCGGATGCCAAAGGGAAGCCTGCCGACCAGCTGGAGGAACACGAGAAAACCCTGTATTACGAACGGATGGCGTTTGTCATTGAAGTTCCCTCCATCACTCAGGAGATACGGGGAAATGATCTCAGTCTTACTATCGGGGGCGTGAAGGCGTATAATCTGGATAACCTAAATCGCAGGAAAGGTACACCAGAGCATTTCAAGGTCTTCATCGGCTTTGTAAACAAAGTGTGTACCAACCTGTGCATCTGGACTGACGGATTTTCGGAGACTATCGAGGTGGATAACCCACGCGCTCTGGAGGGAAGGATCTATGATCTGGTTAATGGATTCAGCTACTCTAATCTCTCCAATCACCTTGGGAAGTATCAGAACTATGAGTTAACCGAACAACAATTCGCCCAGCTTGTAGGACGGTCACGTCTTTACCAGTATTTACCCGCAAAGCAGAAAAAAGAGTTGCCTGAGCTCCAGCTTAACGACACACAGATTTCAACAGTAGCCAAGGAGTACTACAATAACGAACATTTCGGCAGTGCTTCCGATGGCAAGATTAACCTTTGGGATCTGTACAACCTGTTCACGGAAGCCAACAAGTCATCCTACATCGACACCTTCCTGGACAGGGGAGTGAACGCCCATCAGTTTACGTCTCAAATAGCCAACGCGTTGGAGGAGGAAACCCAATTTTGGTTCCTCAACTGATCGGTTGTTATGGGAAGTAAACTAATCGACGACATCAACAAATACACCAGCTCAGACAGCCTTCTTGTTCATACCAAAAGTCGAGGTTTAATACGCCTTTTCTGTCCATTCCAAGTTAAAGTAATCCGATCCGTGGACAGCTATATGGTTGGAGAGGAGCTGGAAGTAGTTAATGTAAAAATATCTCTGGACTTAGATCTCATCTATGTAATTGACGGTACGGGGTATTACCACTACTACTTCTCTATTCAGGTCTGAGCTGATAAACAGCCAATCTAAATTCCAAGACCATGTTTAACCAACTCGTGGAAGCACTGCATCAAGCGCTTGAGTTCAGGGATATACCGACGGATTCCATCAGCCGGATTGACGGGAAGGTGGGTTTCATCTGGCTGAAAGCCGGAGAGCAAACCTACTTCATTGACATCAAGAAGGTGGACTTCGATCTGGATGAGTATGCCCAATCTCACTCACGCCTTGCAGAGCGACATTGAAATGATACCGACAACCAATTTTAACCGAAGGGGAGTGTGATGCTCCCCTCTAAATCTGAAAGCCATGAACAAATCAACAGATTACCAAGAATACGAACAAGCTGACAAAAACGTCCTTAAATCTCCATCCTTAGCAGAGATCTCCCTGAAGTATGAGCCATGCATCCTGCCTAGTGAACTACCAAGTGTAACGGGACCTCAGGATGCAGAAAGGATTCTTCGCGAAGTATGGGATGCTGATAAAATACAGTTGAGAGAGGAATTTATGGTTCTGTTACTGAATACTGCCAAGAAATGTCTTGGATGGAGTAAAATTAGCTCAGGCAGTTCATCGGCAACAATCGTTGATCCAGCTACGATATTTCAGGTTGCATTACTTTCCAATGCTACATCCATTATCTTGGCACATAATCATCCCAGTGGTAATCTTGAACCTTCCGAGTCTGATAAAAAATTGACTCATCGAATTAAGGAATCAGGGAAATTGCTGGGTATTCAGGTTGATGACCATCTCATTATTACAGCTGACAGTTATATCTCCTTTAAGGTGAGAGGGATATTGTAAGATCAGGCTGTATAAATTATAACTAAAAACCGATAGCTATGGACTTGTTACTATTGGAGCTTGAAGAGTTGGGTTTCCAGAATTTAGCCGATTGGATTCACGAAGGAGAAATTCAGGACCTTCAAGCTGCACTCAGTCACCTGGAGGAAAGCGAACACATGATGGATAATGAAGAGGACAGAAAAGCCTTCCAGCGGGCTAGAAATATTGTCTCTGAAATATTCACAAACAACTAGAATTTTAATATAAAATGGTTTCAGCAATGGAAAAGCACGAAAGGTTGAGAAGTGAAAAATTCGGTCATGCCACGGAGGACCTTCTCTACAACTCGGGAGGGAACGTTATGTGGAGCCTATTCAGATTTAACAGCGGTGGAGTAACGATATATTATCATGACACCGATAGTTTCCATATTCTAAATGCTAAAGACTCTCAGTGGTTTAGCCTTGATGAAATCGCGGACAATTGGGACCCGATAGTCAATGAGATAAGGTTATAATCTCTATTCCATGAAGCACAAAAAACAAATAAGGTGATTGGATAATGGCTGATATTTTTTCTGAAAAAAAAAGAAGTGACATTATGTCCAAGGTGAAGGGTAAAGATACAAAACCCGAGATGTTGATAAGGAGCGCCCTTCACCGATTGGGCTATCGTTATTCGCTTCATAAGAAGGGTTTACCTGGAAAGCCGGATCTATATTTCAGAAAATATAATGCCGTTATTGAAGTCAATGGGTGCTTCTGGCACGGTCATGATTGCCATTTCTTCAGTTTGCCGCAAACAAGAACTGACTTATGGAGGAAGAAGATTAATAATAATAAAAAGCGTGATATTGAGAATTTGGAAAAACTGAAAGAAATGGGGTTAAGAGTACTATTAGTATGGGAATGTGCTATAAAAGGTAAAAATTCATACACGTTCGAAGATTTAATAAAAGAAATTGAGTCATGGCTAAAATCAGATATTAGGTTTAAAGAGATATCTGGTACAGATCATTCTTCTTCTAAGTAGTTAACATCTTGTCCACCAAGACCTTGGCTTCTATCATCCTGAGATCTGTAAATTCCCTTTTCTAACATTCTTCTAGTTTCTTTAACCTCTTTTTCTTTTGAGTGAAACCCAGGATCTTCAATATCTCCTTCCAATACAGCTTTATAATGCTCATAAGAGTGTTCAGTTTTAGATAGTACTTGATCCCAAGTTCTTATATCAAAATCCGGTCGATTTTTCGTGTTTTCAAGAGTGGAGTCACTAAAGTTAATATTACCACTAAATATTAATACGCGCTTAATATTACCAGATTTTGCACGAGCTAGTCTTTCAGCATATTTATCTAATCTCTGAAGATCATCATGTTCTAAAGCGTTGCCAGGTCTCTTAATTTCAATTACTGCTCGCAGGTCAGTGTCTGAAAGTGCAAAGAAATCATATCTTAAAGCTTTATCCCTATCATCAATATCTTCAAAATTCCATTCCTTGAGTTTTGAAGATAACTGTTTTTCTTCATCTAGAACTTGCCAATCGGGATTTAAGATCCATGGATTTCCTCCTAATAAATCATGAAAATTGTCGTCACCAATTTTGTGAGCAGTTTCTGGAGCATCCTCTATAATCATTTCTTGAAACTTTTCAAGAATATCTAGTCGACCTCTAATTATTTCTAAAATAGTTCTGCTCTCAAGTACTTTCCAATCCTGTAAATATTTTAACATCGTTTTCAATGATTCAGGGTCATCTGAAATGGTTTCCAGATCCCCTAATAAGTCATGGAAATTTTGATACTCGTATGCTTTTAGAACCGAGCTGGCTAAATCAACAGCTTTTTCTGGATCTGGTTCGGCGCTGCCCAAGACTTTAAAAAGTTTTTTTGCTTGTATACTAGATGTTTTATCTAGTTTTTGTAAGCGTTCAGAAATATTTTCATTCTCAAGAACTACATTCTTAAAATCTTCACCTCTTTTTTGGGAGTGTTCTCTCAATGCTTTGCGGGTTATTTTTTCACCAAACTCATGTAGAGGTTGTGTGAAATTGTCCTCCCAATCTATTTCTTGTCTGTCTGTAGATATCAAATCTGAATCACTATCTGTACCAGAATCAAGATAATCTGCTTCAATTACGCCACTAAGATATTTAGTTGCATGTTGACCTGATGCAGTCCCCTCAACACCAAAATAGAAATTTGGAGCTTGGGCTGTTTTACCCCTACAATAAATAGTAAATCCTCTTGCCTCAGTATTATTTATGGGCTTTTTAGTAAATTCATAAAAATATGAAATAACATTTCCATCGCTAAGTTCTTCTTCAAGAAACCCTTCTGCAGGTACACGATAGTCTGTATTCAGGTTTAAATCCTGAAGTTCTTCACTATTTATCATTATTTGCATTTTGCCGGTTACTTTTCTGCTAAAACGCCTGGCTAAAGACTGATGTAAGGTATCAGGATCAAGAGGTGTAACGTGTTTTAAATTTTTTAAAATAACTCTTGTGCCTGATTTAGTATCAGCAAAGTCAGGTTCTGGAATTATTTTCCCGGGTATCTTTTTTTTCTGGCTTTTACCGGCATCTGCTTTTAATTGATCAATATCCATCAAAAATTTAATACAGCTTTCTGGTGTCCAGGTAATTATTTCCATTTTGGTCGATATACCGAAACCTGCCAATTTCCCAATACCTTTTCTGCCCATTACTGGGCGACCATGGTCTCCAGAGTCACCTTCTTCCCTACGATTTCTTCCAATTACCAAGTATTTGTTTTCGATAGATTCTTTCCCCATTCCCGAGCCATCATCTTGAATAACTATTTGGTCTGCTGATTTGGAGTACGTATTAATATTGGGTAATTCGATATGTACATTCTTGGCTCCTGCATCCCATGAATTTGCTATAAGTTCTGCAATCGCACTTGTTCTTTTTTTATACATTTGAACTCCCATATGCTCAAGAGTCCTTCCCAAAATTGTCATGTTGAATTCAATATCTTGATCTTTGCTCATGATTTTTGGGACTCATTTATACTTATATACTTAGAAATAGACCTGAGTAGATATCGTTATATGAAAAAAATAGCCCGACTGTATTTATTCTAACTATTATTAGTTCAAATGTTCAGATAAGTGCCGTGCTATATTATCTGAGTGAATACGACTAAATTCAGGGGGTAAAGCATTGCCAATAAGTAAAGCAAGGGAAGATTTGGCGATATCGGTCGGGAATTTGTAATCTTCAGGAAATGATTGAAGGAGAGCTGCCTCCCTTGGAGTTATTACTCTATCCTGTTCAGGATGTAGAAAGCGACCTTTAGATGGATTTAAACATCCTCCCGTAATGGTAGTAGAATAATCATCCCATCTAAGACGTCCATATATATCATTAAAACCGACATTTTTCTTTTTGTGGCAATCAAGAATATACTCCTCAGGTAAATCTTTCCAGCTACCACCATCTTTGGGTGTTTTTTTTATGCGTTCCATAATGCGATCTGAATGATTTGCTACAATTTTTTGCATTGGATCATCAGTAGCATCTGGAGTGGGAAGATGTTCAATTTTTTTTCTAACAGTAACTTTTTTCTGGCTTCCTTCAGCGATATTCAATTGTCCAAGCAAAGATCCAACCATTATCAGTCGTCTTCTACTCTGAGGAACACCATATTTTTTTACGTCAACAACCTTGTGTTCGATTTTATATCCTAGATTTCTAAGGTTTTTTACAATCTCTTGAAATAATGAATACTCCTCTAGTCCGGGTACATTTTCCATCATGATCGTATAGGGCATTAGTCCCTCAACAAGGCGGTAATATTCCTCCACAAGGTTATTTCTATCATCATCAACACATTGTGCTTTATTAAGTCTTCTGACCCTTGAGAAACCTTGGCAAGGTGGACAACCTGCAAGCAGATGAAGCCTTTGATCTCCCAATACAGACTTGATTTCATCTACACTTATTTCCCTAATATCTTTTTGAATTACTTGAGTATCTGGATGATTTAATTTGAAGGCTTTAACTGCATCCTCCTCAAGTTCTACTGCTACTTTAGTTTGGAATCCTGCATCAGACATCCCTTGAGTTAATCCGCCACAACCTGAGAACAGATCAATGCTAAAAAAGCGACTATCCTGGCTTTTTTTCATAATCCAATTAGGTTTTATACACTTTCTTTTATGTTAATTAACAATTTTGTCAAATATAAATTTTTTAAAAATACTATTAAATACAGAAATCCTTGTAGAGTGAAAATGTAATTTGTAGTATCATTGATTGCAATATATTAGATCAGGAGCAGAGATATTTTATTTAATCACAAGTTGAATATTACTTCTGAATTGGCAATAAAATTGGGTACACAATGGGAAAAATACGTCAAGAGTTCTTGGAATATATTCTTGAGCTTTACCCTGAGCTCAATTCTATAAAATTAGATGTCGAGGGTATAGATATTAAATTCTCGGATGTTAATTATCTATTGCCATATTTGGCTTTTACCAATTCCCTCGATAAAAAAAATAGGCTTATCAATGTTTTTCATCCTCCTTTTTCAGATCAACACAAGATAATTCCGTTCTATATCGCATTGGCTGTGTTCAAAAAAGAAGTTGATAAAATGCGGGGCACGTTACAGCCAATTGATAATAATTTAATAGTATTAAGCAATGGCGACAAATGTCACCTCAATAAGATAGATCTTGAGAATCAGAGGATACTGTTTAAGTACAGTACGAGAACAGGGTATATGTCATTCGATGAATTTTTAAGTCCCTTAGTAAGACCGTATTCCAGTAAACAGAGAGAAAAGTATGAAGAGATAAAAGAGTTGGTTGAGGAATATCAGTTAATTCATTCAAGCTCAATAAGGAAACTGCTGGATACTCCTAAATATATAAAGTCCGGTTATAATTCAGGAGTAATAATCTTTACCCATAAAGGTAAGTTTAGAACCCTATTTAATAATCTGAAAGTTTCAGGTATATCTATTGATTCCAGAATATTAGCAGTTAATGCAGTATATGATAAAGATACACATCAATACAGGTATGACCTATTAAATAATTTCAATTCTCCAGAGTTCATAAACAAATCGAAAATAAAGCCATTTATTCTAGTAGCAAGCTATTTGGATATTGAAAATATAGAAATATTCAAAGATAGGTATCCCCACCTAGACACAATTATATTTGATGAGGCTGAAAACAAATTAAATGAAGTTGAAAAGGTTATAGGGGATATAAAAAAAGGATTGAAATCGGATGAAGAGGGATCATTACGGGATGTGTATCTGCTTACATCAGATTCTTCTCTGCATACTTACTATGATCTAAACCGTTGGGGAGGGCATTTGCCGTTTCACTGGATCTCTACTCCAAAAGATATGTCAGATGGGAAAGAAAAAAGACAACATATTCATCTTATAAATAAGGGATCAGAATCCGAAATAATCAATGAACTAGAAAGTCTTAAAAGAGATATCGGGAAGTTATTTAAACTGATCAATTATGAAGAAATCAAACCTTTGTATGATGCCTTTAAGAAACTAATCATTCGCTATTATTCCTTTTTTGAGCCGCAAGATTTCCATTCATCTCTGGAAAACCTAGTGAAAAGATTTAAATTATTTTCAGAAAAAAATTTAGATGAGGAATTTGATAAACGGATAATTGATGATTTTGGGGATATTACTGATCGATTGTTCAATGTAGAATCCCAGCCCAAGTTTCAGTACCTAAGGGAAAAAAAGAGTGCATTTACATTTAAAAATGCTGAATTGGTTGGAATCATCAGTCGTAATAAAAATGCAGTTGATCAAAGAAAGCTAATCGATTGGTTTTCTCAGTTCGAGACTAAAGTCGACTTTATAGATTTTAATAAGTCTCTTAAATCTATTAAGGAGACGAATTATGATATATTACTATTTTTTGAAATTAGAAAACCTTACATAAATAGTTTATTGATCCATGATTTTCCGGGTGATATTCACTTAATATTGTCTAAATATGAGTACAATTATTATAGAAGGAATTTCATCAGGGTTACCAAAATTTTAAACAGAATTACCTCAATTCAGAAGAGAGCGGAATTGCTAAACATTAGTCAGGAAACAAGGCAAGAATATATTGAAAAGGAAGATTTATACCACTCCAAAATAATTGATTATGTAGTAAACCCGGAGGTGTTAGAGACAGATCAGGAGTTGGAAGATATTGATGATGAGACATTGTCCCAGGAGGAAAAAGATCTACTTTATGATCAATCGGAAAGTGATATTGAAGATCTGATAATTCAAAGTATTAAAAACAATGCAGATTCCTATCAGGAATATTCAACTGGTAGTGATGCAGGAGTAACCAGGGAAGATGATGTTCTAATTATATTTGATGATAGGACTTTATCTAAGGTTCATCCAAATAAAAAGTATTACAAAATAATAGATGAGGATGTATCTGATATTAATGACTTAGTAATTCGTGCTGATCAAATTAAAAAAGGAGATGATCTTCTACTTTTTCATATCGACCACGATGACTTGTTGGATTTGCTTCTTAATAAGATAAAGCTTTCGGACAAGTTTAAACCAGTGTATGAATTGTCTGAAAAGTGGCGAAACAATGTAAAAGCACTTTGTGATAAGGTAGGATTTGAAAGGGCATCTGAGCTGTTAGGTGAACATATTAAAAGGAAGCCAGTTACCCTGGAAAATTGGTGTGATGGTACAACACTTGCCCCTCATCAACATAAGAAAGTGATAGAAGGGCTCAACACTGTAGCAATGGAGTACGAGTTTGACAACATGGAAATTATGTATGAAGTGGATTCAATAAAGAATGCATCTTCAAGAATAAAGGGACTCCTTTTGTCACTACCGCGAAAGCTTAAGGAAAGGTCTGTTCGGAAATTGTACGATTTGAATATAAATGTCAAAGAAGAAAATAAGGATGAAGCTATCTTGATAGATCAGATTTTAAATGATGTTGATATTAAAACAGTAAGTTATGTGTTAAAAAATAATACTGAGTGAAAATGGCTCTGTATCCCAATAATCCACCTACCCAAAATTATTTTAATTCGGATGCTGAGAGAAAAGTATTTCAAAGAGCACGAAAGAGTAAAGTTATTAACTCTTCAAACCAAAATTATTTATTTCACTCTTTGCGTGTCCAGGATGCTAATCTGAAGCTTACGGGTGAAGTAGATTTTGTATATCTGGATAAAGAGTTCATCTTATTTCTGGAAGTTAAAGGGGGAGAAGTGAAATATGATTCTGCAACCAATCAATGGTGGACACTGGGAGGAACAAAAAAACAGGACCCCTTTAAACAGGTCTGCACATATTTATTTAACATAAGAGATAACCACTTCCCTAAAAAATTCTCCGGAGATTATTATGATCAGAAATTAAAGTTCGGATATGGTGTAATGTTTCCAGAGTCTGGGAAACCCTTCGGATTTCGAGAGTATTCCAAAAAATATCGGGATTATTCCATCGAGTACACTCCAGAAATCATGTACTTGAAGTCAGATCATGATCGACGATTTAGCTTTGATATATATTTGGAAAACCTAAAAGAATACTGGAGAAGTTATCCCAAATATAACAGTGGTTTTAATGGTATTGATTATAAGGGCTTGGAGAAAATAAAAAATTTCTTCAGAACTGATTTGATTTTTCGCGTCCCAATATCGGAACATCTTACCGAGGATAAGGAAGAGACTCAATTTTATACTGAAAAGCAGGCGAAGATATTACGAGATGTTAATCATAATACTCAATTCGGTTTTTTTATAAACGGTGGACCAGGTACCGGAAAAACAGTGTTGGCACTGGAGCAGGCTTATCAAAAATCGGTTGAAGGCAAGAAAGTACTGCTTGTATGCTTTAACAGATGTCTTTCCATCGATCTAGAAGGGAAATTCAAGAAAGCTTTTACAGAGGTAGATGATGATAAAATTCATATAACCACATTACATAGCTTGTTTCTCAGTTTATTAAGATCAAATGAATATTCAATTGACGTTAAAGATGACAAAGATTTCTGGGAAAAAGAACTTCCTAAACATTTTTACAAGGTATTTGAGAATTACAGTTTTGAAGATCTGTATGACTATGTGGTGATTGATGAGGGACAAGATATATTCCGTGAATCCTACATGAATTGCCTGGGGCTTTTATTAAAAGGCGGCTGGGATTCTCACAATTGGATAGTTTTTTTGGATAAGGAGTTTCAAACAATCTATAGCGATTTTGATACGGAATATTTTGATCTATTTAAGACTACTTATCAAGGTGTACACTTGGATCTTGAAGAAAACTGTAGAAATACACCCGGGATAATTAAAAAGGCTCATATACACACCGGGTTACAGGAAATTGACTGTATGAAGTCTGATCGTCTAAAGCCTGAATTGAGATTCTACAGTACAACTCAGGAGCTTTTCAAAATAATAGATGAAATCGTTGGCAAGCTGATAAAAGACAATGTAAATCCTGGTTCTATTACTGTTTTAACAAATAATAATAAGATAGATCAATTTATAAATCGTAAACCGGAATTATATGTGAAATTAAACCGAAATGGCTGCCACTTTCCTAAAGATAAAGTAAGTTTTTCAACTCCTCACTCTTTTAAAGGACTTGAAAACGATTTTATAATTTATACTGGAAGGGATTATCTAAAGCCGGATGACCGGAGTCTCCAGGTGGAGTTTTACGTCTCCTATACACGAGCAAGGACACAATTATATTTAGTTTTCAATGAATCTATAAAAGATAGTTTAAAAGAGATTTCCGATAGAACGATTGACTTGGATATATCAAAAAGGATCTAAATATGGATATCTATTCAGAAGTAAGAGAAAAAATTCGTCAAACTGTAGTTGACACTCTTTGTGGACCTTTATTTGGAGAGGATGAAATACTAGAAAAGTCACCCAGAGATTTTTATCTCACTGGGATTATTTATCCTCAAACAACAAGTGAGGTCGATTTTGAAGATTTGTCATCAGGTAATGATGACGAGCAGGGAGGTCTAGAGGACGAAGAGGAGGAAACAAAAGCTCAAGTTAAGTCGAATGGTAATACTGGAGATACAGGTATTGAGGAGGAAAATGATGAGCTGGTAATGACCACCGATTTTAAGCCGTCAGCTTTTGGCATTTCTGTGATGACTGAGTTGGAGGCAGAATTTTTTCTTGAAGCCTCAGCGGGTCTTTATGTTGAATCAATAATACCGGAGAGAAAAGAGGAGCTAAACAAGAAAATTGAGAATGGCTCAATAAAAGAAAATTTTATTCCCGCTGAATTCAAACGGTATGAAAGGAATAAGGTGGAAACCGATGTACTAAAGGTTGAAGTTACTGAAGGAGAAATAAGATTATTCAGGGCGAATGGTGAATTAATAGGCTCGGACAAAAAAACCTTACAAGTAGATCTGGATGACAATTTAAATCTTCATGTAACGAGAAGGGATCTGTCTAAAAGACGGATAGATAAACATATTCTCACCTTTACTTTAGTAAATGAATATATAGCCGACAGTAAAGGTGACCTGTATAATCCTACACAATCATACTATCAACCTGAAATTAAGGTTTTTTCCAGTAGTCCAACTTTCTGTTCTTTTGATGATTACACGGATCTGTCGAAGATAGAAAATCAGGAAGAGTTAAATCTTAAATTGTTATATAAAAATTATCAGAGTTACGGTACAGGGCATGGTGCTTCAGTTACGTGGGATGAACCGGATCAAGAAGTTCAAAAAACAAAAAGAGTCGAATCACAGGTTATACCGCTTTATGAGGTCAAGGGGAATGACTTCGAACCTGAAGAGTTGATCAAGCGCGACAAGGAAGATAATCTTATTGAGGATTGCGAAATCCTATACATGAAGAGACTGTCCGGTAATGACTTTCATGCCTCATATGAAAATTCAGTACCCAAAGAACAATTGATTGCTGAATTAAAGAACTTTTCAAGTGTCTATGGGGATTGGATAGAAGGTCAGAAAGCTATAATTGAGGCTCAAATTGACAAACTGAACATTAGAGAGGAGGACAAGGAAAAACTAGTTGAGCGGGGACTTAAAAACTTGGATACCTGCGATTATTTGAAATCCAGGATGGATCGTGGTATCGAATTATTGGATGATGATAATAATCCGTTAGTGTACCAGGCATTTTCGGAGGCAAATAAAGCCATGTTCATGCAGAGGGTTATGGACACATTTATAAAGCAACGTAAGAAAAAGCATGGCGATAAAATATTTCCTGAAGATTCAGTAAATGAATCACTCCCGAACTTCAAAGAGGATTATCCATACAAACCTGCGGATAATGAAAAGTTGGCTAAATGGAGACCTTTTCAGTTAGCTTTTTTACTATCTCAAATCGAAGGTATAGTAAATCCTGAAAGTCAGGATAGAGATACTGTAGATTTAATTTGGTTTACAACCGGTGGTGGAAAAACCGAAGCCTATCTTGGATTAATAGCATTTACGATTTTCTATCGTAGGTTGCGGGAGGGCGAAAATACCGGTAATCCAAATAATGGAGCTGGTGTGACTGCTATTATGCGCTACACTTTGAGGTTGTTGAATAAACAACAATTTAACAGAGCTGCGCCTCTTATATGTGCTTGTGAATTGATTAGAAGAGATAATCTGGAAAAATATGGCACTGAAGAGATTTCATTAGGCATCTGGGTGGGAATGTCCTTAACTCCAAATAGATGGGATCAGTTTGTTGAATGCATGAACAAACTTAGATTAAATCCGGATGACAAAGTTGATTATTCACTTCCACTTTTTGAGTGTCCTTGTTGCGGAACGAGAATGAAACCTAAGGATGCAGATGGTGAGTGGGGAATTGTTGGCAGACCCAGTAGAGGTAATGACTTTAGGGAGCCACTGTATCTTTACTGCCCCAATTTGAAATGTAGTTTTAACATATCCGATTCAGAAAAAAGAGATTTTGGTACAGTTAAAGAAAAATGTTTCCCAATTTACTTTGTTGACGAAGTGGTATATAAGAAAAGACCTACTTTATTATTTGCCACTGCGGATAAATTCGCCTCAATCAACTGGCGTAGCGACACTTTCAATTTATTTAATCTCTCAACTGATGGGAAAAAAACAGTTGCAAAATTTCCACCACCTGAGCTGATTGTCCAGGATGAGCTACATCTTATAAATTCATCTCTTGGTACAATTTATGGTGTTTATGAGATGGCAATAGACAAGTTTTGTAGTCGAAATGGAATTAAACCGAAGGTTGTTTCAGCAACTGCAACTGCACGCAATGCCGAAAAACAGTGTAAGCTAATATACGGGCGAGAAAACTTCCTACAGTTTCCCCCTTCAGGTATAGATATAGATGACTCCTTTTTTTCGAGAAAAATAACGAGCGATGAGGAACTAGGCAGATATTATCTAGGATTACAACCCTCCGGTTTTACAAATACAGTGGCGCAGATCAGATTAGTGGCGACTTTGTTGCAACGAATATCATCAATGGGGTTTGGTAATGACATTATTGATAAATACTACACGGTGCTGGTCTATTTCAATACACTGAGAGAGTTGGGGAAATTCAGAACCTTAAATGAAGATGATATTGTTGCTTACCGAAATTTTCTTTCAAAACAGTTTAAAAGTATAAATACCGGTTATAAGGAGGAGAGGACGGAAGAGTTGTCAAGTGCGCTTGACTCTGATCAGATTAACAATGCCCTTGAAAAGCTTGAAAAAGCAACACTTCCCGAAGATACCGACTATCCTGAATTGAAAGAATTTTATCAATTGGGAATAAGAAGAATTAACGACATTGATATTCTTGATAAGTCAGGTGAATGGTTAGAACGGGATTATGATAGAGGTCGTCTGAAATTCAAGGGTGAATTCACCAAACTGAACAAAAAAGATATATTTAAACGAATTGGTGTAGAATTTAATGATGACGATAAGCCTGAAGCTATCGTTGAGAATGAGGATAATTTCGTATCTAAGGCTAAAGAAATTTTACCCGATACATCATGGGATGTAGTTCAGGTTGCTTCTGCTACCAGTATGATATCTGTTGGTGTTGATATTCCAAGGTTAAACGTTATGCAGGTAACAGGTCAACCGAGAACTCATTCCGAATATATTCAGGCAAGCTCCAGGGTGGGGCGTAGGCAACCTGGTATTGTTATTACTACATATAATCCTGCAAAGAATCGAGACCGCTCACATTACGAAAGGTTCAAGGACTATCATCAAGCATTTTATAAAGATGTAGAACCTACAACAGTAACTCCATATTCATTACCGGCTCTGGAGAAAGCTTTACCGGCAGTAATATATTCCCTGATGCAAGCATATCATTTTGGAGGGGAAGTCGAGAATGCTCGATGGTCTGATGAAGCGAATACAGATTTCGAAGAAATACGAGATTATCTACTTCAAAGGATAGTTAAAACTATTCAGAGTGTGCCGGATTACGGAAAAGAGGAATTAGTTGAGATAAAGCAAAATGTGAATTCAGTGTGTAATCAGGTTAAAGAAAAATGGATAGAATTAAGCAACCGGAATAAAAATATTAGGTTCTCTGAATATGCAGACTATCCATACTATTCTTCTGAGGATTACAAAGAAGAGAAAGTAGGCAGGTCGGTTTATGTAAAAAGTGAATACAGTGATGATTTTGCTGACAAACCAGGCTGTATGACCTCAATAAGGAATGTAGAGAGCGGATCTGAGATAAAAATTTTAAAAAACTCTTGAGTTGAATGAACAAGTTAGAAGTACGAAAATCACAAGCTTTGTATAACTATGCTGGTGGTAGCATTGCTGATTTCCCTGAAGTTTCAGTTATGATTTGCAGTCCGGATGTTTATAAAACTGCATGGGGTACTGATAACCCTAATCATAAGTTTAATAGGGATAAGGTTTTAGATGACAGAATAGCTGATCTTTTTAATGTCGAGTATTTTGTACAACCACCCAAGCCTAATAATACACCCAGATACGGGATAAGAGCAGTCAGATTTCCAGCCTCCATGTTCTGTCCTTCCTGCAAGACTATTCATTTTTTGAAAGAGCTTTTAGATTCGGAATATTACATAGAAAGAGGAGGGAATAAAAACTTACACTTTGATAGATTAAATAAGGGTTATTTTTGTCCTACCTGCTTTGAAGACAGTGATCAAACTCAAAAAATTAAGTTAACACCTTCCAGATTTATTATAGCAAATGAGTATGGTTTAATTGACGATTTTCCATGGGATTGGTTTTGTCATCGTAATGAAAGCTACAGACATAACAGAAAGAAAAATAGTAAGGATAGTTGCTATTATGCCCAAAAGGGTAAAGAAGGAAGACATCTGAAATTGAAGTTTGGTGGTGGTAGAGCCTCATTAAGTGACATGTCAGTACATTGCACCGAGTGTGGTGCTGAGGAAGATTTGGGGAGTATTTTTAACCAAGACGAAACCTTTATGAAGAAAGGTGACAACTATTTGTCCTATACAAATGGATATATGTCAGCACCTTGGAAGGGATATTCAAATAACGAAGATTCTGTTTTCTACCAGGAGCGAGTAGAATATATGAATGTCGATGACGCAGAAGATTTTGGCAAAGAAGAAATGGCACAATGGAAAAGAATTTCCCCCAGGACGCTTCAGAGAGGTGCAGGGAATGTCCATTTCCCAATTACACATCGGGCTATAAGTTTACCACAAGAAAGCTATAGTCTTGAAATCACACCTGAAATGAAGAGTAATTTTGATATGGCACTCAAGTTCAGGGCTGAGGGGATTGAATTCGAGGGAATGAATAGAAATGAAATGATTAAAGCCATTCTTAAAAAAAAGGATAATGAGATAAATAAATTATTCAAGCAGGTTTTAAATGAAGATGATGATGTCGGTTTGGTAAAAAAGTATCTTAGAAGTGAAATAAAGGATCACAACGCACTTACCGATGCTGAGGAAAAGAATAGAATCACAGAATACAAATGTTTTCTTGAGTTTGATGATAAAAAATCCAGTCCTGAAGATTGGTGCAAATCGACTATCTTGGATAGTAGCGAATTTTCAGGTATAGAATTTATTGACAAGGTCGTATTGCTACATAAGTTGAAACAACTTAATGTTTTAAAAGGGTTTACACGGGTTAAGCCGTTGGCACTATCTGAACTTATATTTGCTGATAATGAGTCTGAACTTGGATCAAGACCAAATCTACAACAGGAATTTAATCGGATTCAGGATATACGAAGGAAACCTGACGAAACTGACTGGCTGCCAGCTAATGTGGTAAAGGGGGAGGGTGTCTTTTTAACCCTTAAGAACTCAATTATTGAAGAATGGATTGAAAGTGAAAATGAAATTGGAAGTAGAGTTAACAGGATAAGGAAGAACTACATCACAAATCTAAAAAAATTTAATTCTGATTTTGTTGAAACTGATTTTGATTTCATCAATGTAAGATATGTGTTGCTGCATACCTTATCTCACATTTTAATTGATCAAATAGCTCAGTATAGCGGTTATAATGCCGCTTCACTCTCTGAAATTATTTATTCGAATCGAGATAAAGAAAATACAACAGAGGAGATGAATGGTATATTGATTTATACCTCAAGTTCAGATGCAGAAGGGACATTGGGAGGGCTGGTAAATCACGGTCAACCGGGGAAGCTGGAAGATCTATTCAGGAAAGGTGTGGAAAAGGCGAAATGGTGTTCCTCTGATCCTTTATGCATAGAAAATGATAAGGGACAGGGATTCATGGGAGTGAATCTTGCAGCATGTCACTCATGTTGTATGTTGCCAGAGAGCTGTTGTGAAAATATTAACAGATTCTTGGATAGAGCTTTATTAGTTGGCACTATTAATAGTCCTGAATTGGGATTTTTTAACTACTACAATGGGATTATTTGACACCGATATTTATGAATTATTTACTGCTCTTTTGACTCATAGCCTGTATAGCAGGCGAGTTAAGTCTATCGATTTTGTCAACAAGTGATTTTGCCAAGTTCATCTTTCCTGAGCCAAAATGTAGCTCCCTATGACAATTTGGACATAAAGCAATTGCGTTATTTACAGTGTCTTCCCCGTCATCCGCTAATCTTTGAATATGATGTACCTCTAAAAAGGGAGTTCCGTCTCCTTTATTGAATGGAGCAGGTTTTTCACAACATTCACAAATTCCATTGGCTTGATTTAATACCCATGCAACTACCTTAGGATCTCTTTCATAATGGGTTGTTTGGTAGCTTGTTGAATGAGGTTTTTTAGTACCTTTAGGTGGTTCAGAACCAATTTTAGACTGTATATTTCGCACTTCTTCTTCGAATGATGCCGAGGTCTCTATTACTTTTTTTTCTACCTCGGAAAGTATTCTTTCAATACGGGCAGTTACATTTGTACCTACATTTCGCGCAGGCTTTAGACCAGGTATCCATTGTCTTCCCTGAGTATCCAGAATATGTGATATATTTTGCATTCGATATTCAAATGACTTTGCTGAAGGATCATGATTCTTTGACAATTTTTTATAAAACTCTGTTTTGACATAAGATGTACCGTTTCTTTCATGATCAAGCATTTCAAGGTATGCTTTGATCGCAGCTCTTAAATCCTCGTTGGTCCAGTTACTATTCATATTTTGAAATGTCTATCTTTTTGTTTGACTGTCTAAAACACTATTTAATATTTACCATTCAAAATTATTTAGTAAATCTGCAATCTCATTTACTGGTGGTAATTCTTCTGTATCTAGAATTTCACCCAAATCAAAATATCGGGTCCCTCTCATTCCTCCTGAGCTATCTTTTTTAAAATGTGTTTCGTAGATCTCATCAAGAATAACAAATTCGTGACCGGTTGAAATATCCCATCCCCGTTCTTCTACTGTCTCCTCGATAATACCCTTTATCCGTAATCTTTCTGATTCATTTAAGGGTATCTTTTTTTCATTGTTAATAACTGATAATTTATTGTTTTTGAAGTTTACTTGAACACGGTTTTTTACCTTTCCGATACCATGAATAGCTTTTTGTGTATAGATACCCAAGTAAGTGTACGGTGTAGCTGAACGACCTGGAGGTTCATAATAAATTCCGTATTCCATATTTTGGGTGAAACTTTTTCCACAGGGTACAGCTCTCATCCGGTATTCCGTTCTGGGAATTAGACCACTTTCCACACAGTATTCTTCATAGTCATCCAAAAGATCTTGTAGTTGAATATGTTGGTCTCCCAACACAGATTTGATTGCCGAAATTAAATCTTGAAATCGCAACCAGATGCCCGTAACAGAAGATGATGAATTAGTATTATATGAAGTGATTATTTTCTCGACTTTTTTGCGAATTTTGGGTTTTACTTTGCCTTTGTTTAGGATTAATAAAATTTGATAGTCTTTATTGTTAAAGGCTTCTAGGTGAGATTTCAATTGTCCAGGATTGGTCGTTTGACCTAGCTTTGTTTCTACTACAATTTTAAAACTCTGTTGAGTTATTTCACCGTCAGGGACACTCTTAGGTTCTCTTACCTGTTGTCCAAAAACGGGTCCAACCTGGAATCCTGAATCTTCACCTAACTCTGTTATTAAGTTTTCAAGTAATTCAGGGCTATTGTCATATACATGTGATAAAAGGAGAAGGGTATTATTTGTTACAACATTTTCTTTATTCGAGTAGCGCTGGAAAAAATGAACTCTTGCCATATTAAATAAAGTTTTCATAAACTGTTGTTCTAATGAGAACACTATCAAATATCATTATTCTATTCAAATCGGTTAATAGGCAGCCTACAAAAGTGCTTAATAGCAGATTAAATAAAAATTCTCTTATCGAAACTGAAATTAAATTTCCTCTATTTTAAGGTCTTTTTTACTACTGTGATTAATAAAGGTACATGTAGTGAAGGTTGTTTATTCCTACCATTATATTCTCTATATTATCCATAAATCGTTCATGTATAAAATGTTATGATTACGCCCGGTCTTACAGAGAAACAGTCAAAACTATTCAACTATATTTTAGGCTATGCAAAAGAGCATGGTAGTTTTCCCTCCTACCAAACTATCATAGAAGACACGTGGATCAGTTCCAAAAATGGAGTGCACCAATACCTAAAAGTACTCTATAGTAAAAAGTATCTGATTTCTACTGATTGGGGAGATTATGAGTTACATCCAAGCAAAAAGCATTTTGTCAATTCTCCAGAGAATCCCATTCCTGTGAAGGGAGTAATAACTGCTGGTGTCATGCAGGAAGCAGTTGAATCAGATCTCGGAAGCCTTTCCGTAAGAGACCTGTTTCCCAAGGCAAAATCTCCCTACTGTGTTAGGGTCTCTGGAAGTAGTATGGAGGAAATTGGAATCAAAGATGGAGATTTAGTTATTCTTGATGATTCTGAGCTACAGAGCGGTGATATTGGGGCAATATTGTATGATGGAGAAACTACACTGAAAGAGGTTCACATAGGAAATAATGAGGTGGTGTTAACCCCTAAGAGTAAAAATCATAGCCCTATAGTAATAGCACCTGACGAGTTTGAAGAAGTGAAGGTATTAGGTAGGTATGTGGCACATTTCAATAATGGCAGGATTAAATATATCGACTGAATCAGTTAAACAATAGCTGATCATCAAACTCATACATCAGTATCCACGTCACCTTTTCGCTGTCATAAACCAGATCAAAGTAGCGATCTTCCGTTGTCCGTACCACAAAATGAACATGCAGGCTTCCACCTTTTCTTTGTGCGTATGATTTTCTGACTTCAGCTATTTTGAAGATTTTCCCATTCTTCTGTTTAAAACTCAGGGGTTCAATGCGCTTGTGAGTCCAGTCACCACCTAGCGAATTTTCACCATCCTTAAAGCCTCTGAAAACGGCATTTACATTAATCGACTCTTTGATAAGATTCTGCATAGAGCAACGATCATCAGTTAGAAAAGTTCATAAATCGTTCATATAATATAGCGGAATTCAATATAAATGTGCAAGAGATATGAGTAATAAAAATTCGATTGATACAGGGTCTTATGATGTAGATGAGGGAGTGCATAAAATCACGGATTATAGTTGTGTAAACCGTGATATGCAGCATAAATCCATAAAAGAGCGCCTATATCTTCATCTTGATCTCAACTGCTACTATGCCCAGGTAGAACAGCTTTGTTTTAACCTGTATGGGATGCCTATCTACATAGGTGGTTGGTACAAGCCCAATGGGATACCAAGAGGCATCGTAGCTACTTCAAGCTACGAAGCAAGGGCATTTGGCGTAAAAACAGGAATGTCTGCTTATGAAGCGGAAAAAATCTGTCCTTACTTAGTTGGCTTGCAGGCAAATTATGAGAAGTACAAGGCTATCAGCAATGACATCAAGGACGTACTTGACAATTTTGCAATGGATGTTGAAAAGTACAGTATGGATGAATATTTCTTGGATATAAATTTTAAAAAAGATGAATCAAGAAAAGAAATACATTACTACTGCAAGGAACTGAGGGATCTGATTAAAGATGAGATTGGCTTGGTATGCTCAATTGGCGTAAGTACCTCAAAGACGTACTCTAAACTAGCAAGTGACCTTCAGAAACCAGATGGGATTACACTGGTCTTAACTGAAAATGACGTTGAAGATAAACTATACCCACTGGCATTAGATGAAGTTTGGGGAATAGGTAGCAGGCGATATAAAAAACTTGTTGGGAAGGGACTGAAAACTATCGGTGAAGCTATCCAGCGGGGATATCATATATTCCAGTCTATTTTTGGGGAATACATGGGCAAGATGATGTGGGAGATGGTGGCGGGTAAAGATCGAGCTAAAGTCTTAACTGGTGAAGACCTTTCTCCTCCACCGGAACAACTCAATTATATGCACACCTTTAGTAATTGGACTAAGAACGCTGACAGGGTTCAGGGGGAAATCATGAAGGGTATAACCCAATTGGGGTACAGGATGCGAGGATATGGGCTAAAAGCCGATAAATATTACTGTTACTTGCGAGTACAAGATCAAAGCTGGTCAGGTATTCAATTCCGGTTTAACACCGAGGGGAAGACTAATCTTGACGATTACATCTATTTTGAATGTTTGAAGAAAGCTAAACCGTATATGAGGCGACTTTTGAAAAATGGATTTGCAATGAGGGGGATAGGTATCGGAGCCTTGTCATTTGAGCATACGGATCAACTGGAGCTATTCTTTGATGAGGATGACAAAGTCAGGGATTTCTACTTGATCCAGGACGCCATTAACAACAAATATGGGAAGGGAACGATACAGAAAGCATCTGTGAAATATGGGGTTATGGGAAAAACTCATTTCCTGGAACGAAGTTAACATAGCCACCAGTAATAGAAGAGAACTAAGATGTCTGCTTTTTTCGGCTTATAAGTAGCTCATTGGCTCTTCCTAACTTGTCAAACCATTCTGATCTGTCAGTGAACTTGTTGGGTAAATTTCTGTACGCCCTTTGTACACAAATTTTATAATCCTCTTCCAGCTCAGTAGTAAGTTCAAATTCCATCACCTCTTTGATATTAGTCAGTGTTTGGGTACTTGATTCCAGGAATTCGTGGTCTTCAAAGGGTTCTTTGTCCACTAAATATTGAAACAAGCTATCAAGCTCGTTGTTATACCAGTTTAAGCGTTCTTCAATTGATAGTTCCACCCATTCTTGTTTGTCCATAATTGATATATTGTAACTGATGTTATAGGCTTATTTCATGTTAAGATAATATGCTGGAATGAACAAAAGGGAAATTAAATCCAAGGTTAAAAAAGCATATTCTGAGGCGGCGAAATATCCAAATTTCCTGGAGAATTTTAAGCCTCGGATACAAGAGGTTATTGATTCTTACATGCCATCCACTACAACTAATTTCTGGCATGTGGATAAAGATATTGACTACATGAGTCATGTCAGCAAGTCCATGAACTATAATACAAGACAGTATTTAAATTTGGTTACAAATTATATTTCTCTGTTGGTAGAAGCCTATGAGAAAGGATCTCGAAATATTGATGTTAAGAAGCTGTTTCAAACTGATATTTTTGACGAAGAATAAGAGGAGCTCGTATGTGTAATTTTTATGATGCCCACTATCCACCCAAAAAACTAGGCTATATTTTCGGTGCCAAATTAAACCTCCCCAAAACCTATAACGGTGATTACAAGGTTACTCCTACAGGATACTCACCAATAATTAGGGTAAATGAAGATGGGGAACGTGTTGCAGAAGAGTCATTTTTCAAGCTTGTTCCCGATTTTGCGGATACTATGAATCACAAGTATTCCACGATGAATTGCAGGGATGACAAGATACTCAGTAGTAGAATGTGGAGACCCATATTTGAGAAGCAACAGAGGTGCATAGTACCTGTAAGTGGTTTTTATGAGCACCATACATTGAATGAAGAAGTAATGATTGAAGGTTCTAAAAAGAAAACCAATAAAGTACCGTACCGAATAAGTTTGAAATCAACCGATGTTTTCGGATTTGCCGGTCTGTGGAATATTTGGGTTGACAAAGAATCAGGAAGGGAAATGTTGAGTCATGCCATTATCACAACTGATCCCAATGAGACAGTAGCAAAAATTCATAACTCCAGCAAGCGAATGGCTACAATCCTTCCTGAAACCGCTTATGATTTATGGCTCAATAAAGTAGATAAACCGGAAGACCTGTTTGATGCAAATATATTCAAGCCCTTGGCAGATGAAGACATGCAGTTCCATCAAGTGAACAAACAGTTCGATTATGGATTGAGCGATAAAGGATTACGAAAGCCAGTAGAACAGCCGATTCAAATAAATGGAGAGCAAAAAGGACTTTTCTAAATTATTTTGTAAGGAATTGAATGGGGTCTATTAGGTAAAAGTTAAACCCATTTTAGAGGTATGATTGATTGAACAGAATAGTTAAAATTATTATTTGTCTCCTAGCTGTACCTGTTGCAATTACCTATTGTCTGATTGGTATTAGTGAAGTTTCGTGTAATTGGTTCTTTAGGTACTTTTTTCGTGGAGATGTGGGAGGGAATAAGGTAATTCAAAATTATAGAAAAATGACTTGTGACTTGGGGTATATGGGTTACTATTAAAATTGTAACTAACAAAAGAAGAGTTTTAAAACCAAGATTGGCAAAGTATTTGCGAGGTGCGTTCCCTTAATGCGCTTGAAGAGCTGGTTATACAACTTTATGATAGGAATATATCATCTGGATCGTATTTTCCTTCATCTAGCTTGAAGGCATACTTTTTCAACTTTATATCATTTAGCTTCTTGTTTGACCAAATTCTTTGAAAAGCTCGAGTATGCTTTAAGATATTTTCAATTGTACCAGCAGCAGATAAATGCAAATTTACATCAGCATTTAAAATCAAAACATGATGTCTTCTTAAGATTTCACTAATAAGTTTAAATATCATATTGAAATCATCCCAGGTAATTAAAAAATCAGTTTCCAACTTATCAGGGTTTTCAAAATATTCTTTGTCAGCGTGAGCAAATCCTTTATCCCTGAGACTTTTGAGATCATTTTTTAGATCATCATGGTTTGAGAGAGCTTCAATTTGTTCGTCAATTATCGATTGATATTCTTCAACTGTTAAAGGCACTAATTTGTGTTCAAAACCCTCTCTACGATATTCTGTTGGATTTAATGAGTTTGCATGTTCTTTAGCTTTGTTAAGCCAATCGATCAGCGACCTTTCTTCTCGGTCCAATAAAAACTTGCACGTTTCGATGGTTAGGATTCTTTTAAAACTGAAAAGAGAAACTTTATAAAACCATCCACCAGTTCTAATTGCTTGATCACCATTTTCAGTAAACCAAGAGTAAAATTCATTTACTTGGTCAAGAATTGAATTTAGATAAACGAAATTCTCTACTAAAGTTCGAAGATATTGTTTTAAGGTTTCTTCTGGATTAGTCATCTCAGTAAAGTTGTATAACGTCATTGCGCATAAGCTGAACGCGAATTACTGTTGAATTAGCAACTAACGAAAGTAGAATCTTAAAACCAAGAGGGACAACTAATTGGCGAGGTGCGTCCCCTTAATGCGCGTGATAGGCTTACCAATCTGCACCATTTTGTGATACGTGGTCAATTATTTTCAATATGCAGCTTTGATAAGTTGTAAACATTCTAAGATTTAAGAACAACTCATCCTCTTCGATATCTCTAAGTATTTCTGGATGACCAGCCGAATTTCTTGTCCTCCTGATTAGATGAAAGATGCTAGAAAAGTACCCAGTCACAATTTCTTTTAAATCATGTGGGAATTTCTTTGCATCGACCATTTTATTAAGCCGATCTTCTAAAACTCTAAACTTAGAGCTAATAAATAAGCCACTGTCCTTTTCAAATTTATTCTTTTTTGTTGTATTTGAAATAGCATTTTTAAACTCTTCATGCAATTCAATAATTGCCGCTTCTGATGCAGCTCCCAGCATTACGGCACAGGATCTCAAGCAACCATGATTATATGTTTTAACAGCTTCTTCTAAGTAACTATAAACTTTCTTTGATGCACTTGGATTTTCGTTTTTGAAATAGTTTAAAAAACCATCTGGGTCATATGGTTGTGGGTCTTTGTCATCTAGAAATTTCATCCCTCTAGATGTAACTCGGTAATTAGGGAAGGATGGGTTATTCTCGTCAGTACCAAAAATAATTATACCTTGCACAAGTAATTGCCAAAGGATTTCTCTAGTTGCCTCTTTAAGACTATTTCTATCGTGTTGCTTTAATTGATTTATATATTGGAACTTATGACTCGAATTTAATTTACCATTGTAAATTCCTTTTGTAATGGCTAATTCAATGACACCTCCAACTAGGTTACGAAAATTACCTTGTGGCTGATTATTTAATTCTTCAAGAATTAATGATTTTAGTTCCTGAAAGGGGAATTTATCTTTACTCATGTGTATAACTGTTTATTTGTAAGCCTAACATAGTCTTAAGTGGAACGCCCATCGACTGAATAATTCCACATAAGGTTGGAAAAGTTCTGTTTTAAGTCAATAATAGCGGTTTATTCCATATTATTTGGAATTATGTGGTGCTGAAAATCCAGATAATATTGTGTCATTTACTTCTTGAACTCTTCTATACAGAAGAAAATATTTTTATGACAGTAATTACAGGGATTTATTTAAATGTTTGTTCTATATCGGGGGGATGTACGTTCTTATACCCATCTACTGCTATTGCTGGGATAAAAGGAAAGGATTGAGATTGGTGTAAACATAATGTGAGGAATCGTAACTGTTCTTGGTATGTTGAGCTTATTTTCAAAAGACTTTTTATGTTTAAAATATTCGCTACAAAGTTGTAAGTTTAAAAGTAGGATAATTCTAATTAGAAATTATTTCGAATATGTTAGAAAACAGAGATGATTTATTTGAGAAGCCAGTAGACGCTTTTGTAGTTAAGGAAGTAGAAGATATAATTGCTAAAAATGTCAAAACTGATAGTGAATATTTTGTTGATTTAGGACCTTTAGATATGGTTGAAATAATCCCAAAGAATAGTGGCTCTAGTGACGAGGTAATTGTACATATAGAAAATTATGGTGAAGCTCTCATGAAAAAAGATTCACTATTCCCCATAAAAAACCTGGACAAAGACAGGGCTTATCTGAAAGAAGAATTGGATTTATGAAAACGCGGGTTTATAAACCCATAAAAACTAAATTAAAACAAGTTTTGTCTTACTGTTATAGTTCGACTATTATATATTTAGTAGTGAACTATTCGGTGACCATTAATGAAAGGTAGTCAAAAAACAGGCTCTACGGGCTTCTAAGACCGAAATCTGGCGGGGTTCGATTCCCCGCACCTCCACAACCACCGTTCATAGCTCATCCTGCTAGTTGGGATGAGCTTTTTTTATGGATCTGCTCACGGTACAATTTATACGGCACGTAACTATTCCTAGTCAAGTAGAACACCTCAGCCCAGCTAAATCTGCCTTGGTTTATTCCCATCCATAGCAGTTGAGATCTGTCCTCATTCTCTTTAAACCGAATTTTTCATCACTGATCGATAGTACAGGCTGACGATTGCGGGGACGCTGAAGAGATCGTGGGCGCTAAAATTTTTTGTGTTTAAGCTGGCATAGGTATATTTCCGCCCTTATTTAAACTAAATCTAAATAAAGCAGGAAAATGAAAAGAGCTACGTCTATACTACTTCTATTCGCTGCTACGTGCATTTCAGCACTGGCACAGCAAAATCAGCAATTTTCAATTTCAGGAACGGTAACCACCGCCAATGGCGATCCGGTGGTAAATGCCAATGTGGTACTTGAGGGCACTTCTCACGGGGCATCGACTACAGTCGAAGGCAGGTATGAAATTGCGGGCGTCCCGGAAGGGGACTATACGCTCGTGATCTCAACAGTGGGATATAAGCGCTTTACCCGCAACCTGGCTGTTGATCGAAACCTGGAACTGGATGCAACTCTGGAACAACGGGTTGAGGCGATGGGGGAAGTCACCGTTTCAGGCAGAAGCATGGCGAACTACAATACTGCGGGCATTTCGCAGTCGCTGCGGCTCAATCAGGAGTTAATCAGTGCTCCCCAAAATATTCAGGTTATCACCAAGGATCTGATCGACGACCAGCAATCGATTGATATGCTGGAGTCGGTCAGCAGAAACGTGAGCGGGGCACAGATGATTGAGCACTGGGGAAATTTTGCGCGGATTAACATGCGGGGCTTCCGGATTCCGGCCTTCCGCAACGGCATGAATGTGCAGTCCAGCTGGGGACCGCTTGCGGAAGATATGGTGATGGTTGAGCGTATTGAATTTGTAAAAGGTCCGTCCGCCTTTATGCTTTCCAGCGGCGAGCCCGGCGGACTCTATAATGTGGTCACGAAAAAGCCGGTCAGTCAATCTATAGGTGAAGTCGGCTTGACCACAGGCAGCTACAATACGCTGAGAGCTACGGTAGATGTTGGTGGAAAACTGAGTGAAGACGGCCGTCTGCTCTATCGTTTTAACGGCGCGGGCACCACTGAAAACTCGCACCGGGAATATGGATTTAACGACCGCTACACCCTGGCACCCTCCCTCAGCTACGGTATTGGCGACAATACCACGGTGACGGCACAGTATTCGCTGCAGTATTCTGAGATGTATATCGGTTCTGCCTATGTGTTTGCCCCGACCGATTTTGGAACCCTGCCGAGGGATTTTTCCATCTTTGATCCCCGAATTGAACCTACCGAAATGAAGGAACAGTTTGCCCATCTGAACCTGACGCACCAGTTTAATGACAACTGGAGTATTACCGGTCAGCTGGGATATATGAATTACGACCAGGTGGGCAACTCAATGTGGCTCGACAGCATCCAGAATAATGGAGATATGATCCGGCGCCTGAGCATCTGGGATGCCCGTGACGAAGCCAAGCTGGGGCAGCTGTTTCTGCGCGGGGAAGAGCAAACCGGGGGTGTTTCTCACAACATATTGGCAGGATTGGATTTCGGTTATAAAAACTACTTTGCCGACTGGAATCAATCCGGTGCCCTGGACTCCCAGAGCCAACCGTTCAATATCTATAATCCGAGTAACGCCAATGCCACCATTCCCGAGTTTGACCGCGAGACCAGTCTCAGAAAAAGGGCGGGTGGCAACATCGTCCGCAGTGAGTACCTTTCGTATTACCTGCAGGACCAGCTCGGCTTTTTCGACGACCGCATTCGCGTTACGCTTGCGGGCCGGCTGACCGATTACGAGAGCTCCTCGTATGGTTCCGGTACGGAAGACCAGGTGTTTTCGCCCCGTGCCGCGCTCAGTTTTTCAGTCACTGAAAATACCAGTATCTACGGAATGTACGATCAGTCTTTTATCCCTCAAACCGGCCAAAATGCCCGGGGAGAGGCGTTTGATCCCGAGCGGGGCAACAACCTGGAAGGCGGCATCAAGCGCGAGTGGGCCAACGGGCGGTGGTACTCCACCATCACTTATTACCACATGACCAAAGAGAATATGCTGGTTGGCGATCCTGAAAACCAGAATTACTCTATTCAGCTGGGCGAAGCTGTATCCAAAGGTGTGGAGTTCGACCTCCGCGGACAGGTGGCTCCCGGACTCAGGGCGGTGCTTAACTACGCCAATACCGACGTAAAGATTACGGAAGACACCAATCCGGAAAATGTGGGAACCAGGGTGGCGGGTCATGCGCGCCATCTGACCAATGGGTGGCTGACGTACACGTTGCGGGAAGGTTCTCTTGAGGGACTGGGACTTTCACTCGGCTACCAATACCAGGTGGATCGTTCCTCATGGAACTGGAATGCTGAGAACGAGTCGTACCTGCCGGACTACTTCAGGATGGACGGAGCCCTCTCCTGGGAACAACGCAACTACAGCATCTCACTGAATATCAATAACCTGCTGGACGAATACTTGTATTCCGGTGCCAATTACGGAAGCTATGTGTACTGGCAAAGCGAGCCGGGCCGAAACTTTCGCCTGAGTTTTGAGTATGCTTTCTGATTGAGGGTTTTGTCCAAGGCCAAACATGCCGGAATTGGCAAAAAGATGGTTCACAAAGTCTTCCAATAATCAATAAGATTAAGAGGCTGTCCCTGCAGCATGCAGTGCGGCCTCTTTTTTTGTCACTTAACATGTCGTTTCTCTATCTTCCTTCAATATCAGTCAAAGACGTTCCCGCATTCAAGGGAGAAAATGTTCAGGTTCACATCAGGTTTTAGTTAACGACCGCCACCGTGGTGGTCGAAAAGCAAATAATGCAGATGAAAATACAAACGACGGCTCAGCTCAAGGCGCTTTCACTGAACGGCAGATCACTGGAATTGCCCGCCTCCCAAACCATAGAGCTGGAATTTTCCGCCATCGATACCGGGGGCGGATTCCGGGATGCCATCCTCGATTTCACGATTCGTATTCCCAACCAAAATGGTGTGGATTTTCAGAAGCCGGCCAATCAGTGTGATATCGTAGCTACCATGCAAACTCCCGATGAGAGAAAGCGGGAAGCAACTTTTTCCTCTCCTGCAGAACCAGTGTTAAATGATGAGAGTAGGCTGGAGGTGAACGGTCGACTGAAAGACGAGATGCTCAGCCGGGAACTGGCAGGATTTATGATGCACCTGCTGAGATAGCTTATAATGACCCTTCAAGCAACTGCCGCGCCCGGTACTGGACATACCGATCCTCCACCAGGTTGTCGGGGCGTGGTTCGAGATTAAGTATTGTTTTGAGCTGGTTCCGGGCTTCCTCACCGCGATCAAATTCAAGCAGCAGCTGCGCATACAGCAGCAAGTTGGTGGGATGCTCCGGCGCGATGTTGACTGCTTTTTCCACCAACTCCAGGGCTTTTTGATCAGAGGGCCAGCCCATCACCAGCGGTATGTTCGGGGAGTGGAAATGCACTTGTGCGAGAATACGATAGCCGCCGCCTCCCTGGTAGTCGGCGTCCAGGGAAATAATCTCCTCGCAGACCGCCCGCAGCTTTTTGGAGATGCCGTTGGTGGCCGCCGCAACAAAACCGTGTACATCCGCCCACCGACCCACGTTCGCCCCATACCAGAATTTGATCGGCACCGACCTGGGAAAGCGCTCCATCATCTCTTCTCCAAGCTTTTTACCGCGGTCATACAGCTCTTTTTGTCGCTCTTCGGGTAATCCCAGGAACATTCCCTTGAAATAATAGGAGCGCAGCAGAAATGTAGCTGTTTCTTCGGGATTGATTTCTTTTTTGCGTGCCTCCTCAAAGCTCTCTAGCGCTTTATTTATATAGGCAGGTTGGGCGCGAAAGGAATCGGCCTCTGCGGAACGCTGTTGGAACCACTTTTTGCCCGTCTCGTAAGGATTTTGTGCAGTGGCGCCTCGGGGAGCGCTCCAGAGTACAATAAGAAGAGACAGGATAAAACAGATGGTGAATCGATTTCCGCAATAATCGGTGCAAGTGAGTGGGTGAATCAAATATGAGTAGTTAAAGGTTGATAATATTTATTGTATCCTATTGGTTGATATCGATCTGTTCAACCATAATCAAGTATCATTCCGAATAAATAAGGCGGGATTGCTGCATCTGACCGGTAATTTCATCCCGGACAGGGTGGCGGACAGGTTGCTAGTTCTCCCTAAATAGTGTTATTTACACACAACATATTTTTACTGTGGTAGAGACCTTTGCAGAACCTGCTATTGTGTTGGAAAGTGGTTGTACCACCGACCGTATTGATCTTTTAAACGCGAGTACAACTCCCTCAGAACGGGGAATTGAGGGTTTTGCAGAACCTCCTGGTAAATATACAAAAGAGCGGTAACAACTTGGATTATGAAAATTGCAGGAAACGATAATAATTTTTTAACCATCAGGTATCGCAGCAGTACCATAGGATGGGGACTGTCAGTGCTGATCTTTTTAAGCGTCTTCTTAACCGGTAACCTCAGGGCCCAGACTTCTCTCGGAGATCTCCGGTCGGATTTCAGCCGGGAGGGAAATGTGATACTGTTCAGCGGTGAACATGCCGATCTCCAGATGCAATTTTGTACGCCTTCCATCGTGCGGGTCCGCGCCAGCTGGGAGCGATCGTTTGATACTGCCGGCAAAGAGTGGATGCTGGTGGAGAACCGGTGGGCGGCTGTCAACATGGAACTGCATGAAACGGACCAGGAGCTCATTGTCGATACCGGGGAACTTGTGGTCAGGGTGAAGAAATATCCGCTTTCTGTTGAATTTCGAAAGCCGGACGGAACGCTGCTCAATACCGAGACAATCCTTGAAACGCAGTCGGCCGGCGGCATGAAGAAGCAGGGGGAAGCGGTTTGGGTACAGAAAAAGTTGTTGCCGGAAGAGCACTTTTTCGGTTTTGGCGAACGGATGGATTTTGTCGATCAGCGAGGTAAGAAGATACAGCTGAATGTGGGCCGGGGCACCGGTCGCCCTCATATTGTGGGAGCATATAATATTCTGGAGGCGAATTATGCACCCGTACCGTTTTTTATGAGCACCAGGGGGTACGGCATCTTTTTCCACACGCCCTATGCAACTGAATGGGATATGGGACACACCCGGGAAAACAGCTACTCGTTTAAAGCCGAAGGGGGAGCCGTCGATTACTATTTTATATACGGGCCGGACTTTCCGAAACTGCTGGATCAGTATACCACCCTGACCGGCAAGGCACCGCTGATTCCCAAATTTGCCCACGGACTTCATGTCGGTACCTACAGCGGGGGCACCTGGGGACATGAGCAGCATACCTCTGATGAATACGTGGTCAACCTGGGTCGTAAATTCAAGGACTCCGGGATTCCGGCAGACCTGCTCCATCTCGATTCCACCTGGCGTATTTTTGGGCCCAATGGTCACGGCTCCACGACATTTGAATGGAGAGAAACTTTTGACAATCCCACCGCCATGTTCGACAGCCTTTATGCCATGAACTTTGACATGGTGGGGCTGCATGTGCGTCCCCGGTACGACAACGGCGAAAAGTATAACCTGCTGGACCGCGCCCGCGAGGCGGGAGTCGTCTACCCGGAGCCCGATGGGAAGGGCGAATTTGTCAATTTTTTTGATTCGGCCGCCGTCGACTGGTGGTGGGAAAACGGCGTGCAAAAGGTGGTGGAGCAGGGCGCGATGTTTTTCAAGACGGATGAAGGCAGCGCTTTTGGTCACAAAGCCAATGAAAGCGACAAGGTGGGTCCACAGGGGGAGGAGGCCGAACGCCTGCACAACCTGTTCCCGATCGCCTATGCAAAAGTTCCATTTGAGCGATTCCAGGAAGAAAACAACATGCGCGGGTTTAACCTGACGCGAGAGGGCTATGCCGGCATTCAGCGGTATCCCTACATCTGGGCGGGCGACTGGCCCAGCGAGTGGCTGTATTTTGAGCCGGTCATCCGCGCGGGACTCAACATGGGACTCTCCGGCGTGGGCTACTGGTCGCACAACATGGGGGGATTTGAACACAAACCCGATCCGGAGCTCTACATACGGTGGAGCCAGTTCGGGATGTTCAGCCCCGTGGCGCACCTTTTCGGGATGGATCATCCCGGCTACAAGGAGCCCTGGAGCTACGGGGATCAGGCAGAACGCATTTTCAGGAAGTACGATCGGATGCGCTACCGGTTCATCCCGTATATCTACAGTGAAGCCTGGAAAATGCACAACACCGGCATGCCACTGATGCGGGCCCTGGTCCTCGAATACCAGGACGACATCAACACCTATGATATCGATGACCAATACCTGTTCGGGGACAACCTGCTGGTAGCACCGGTTACCACGAAAGGAGCTCAAACACGCACCATTTACTTGCCGGAAGGTACATGGTATGACTACTGGAGCGGGCAACAATACACCGGCCGGCAGTATTACAATATTGTCACGCCCCTGGAGGAGCTCCCCATTTTTGTAAAAGCCGGTGGTATTATTCCGCAGCGCAATCGTATTGAGCAACTGGGTGAGATGCCCGCCGACACACTGACCCTGGAGATCTTTCCGCACGACACCTCCTCCTACGAAATATATGATGATGACGGTACCAGCAAGGAGTATACCGAGGGGAACTATGCAGTTACGGAGATCCGGTCGATAGACAATACGGATCAGCTGCGGGTAGAGATACAAGCCCCGGAGGGAGAGTATGAGGTCCCCGAACGGAATTACAGGCTCAAAATTCATACTGAAATATCTCCCAAGGCGATGGCCGAGGGGCAGCGCAGGCTGACCAAATTCGCGGGGTACGCTAAATTTTCCGATTCCGGGCAGCCGGGATGGTTTTATGACGAGAAAAGCGGGGAGCTCCTGGTGCGCCTGCAGGGCAGCAGCCGGCATGATATTACGGTTACGATGTTAAAGTGAAGCTAAAAAATTGAATATTAACCGTTGAACCCCCGTGGGAGACCGTATGAAAAAAAGATCGCATAAATTAATCTTCATGTTAAGCATAATGATGATAGCTATGGCAGCAACCAGCCGTTCCACTGCACAAGATGGATCTTCGGATGTGGGCAATTTTTATCCCCTGTTGAAAGAGTACAGCGCCCAACACCGGAACAGCCTCTCGTTCCTGGCCAAAGACTGGACCAGCCTGGAAACGTGGAGATCCACGGCCCGTTCCAGGATGGAGACGCTGCTGGCGTTCGACCCGGAGCCTGCCCCGCTGGATACCGAGGTCCTGCAGAAAAACCAGCGTGAGGGCTACACGCAGTACCTGGTACGATATAATGTAAATGCCTATCAAAAAACGGAGGCGTATCTGCTGATTCCCGATAACCTGGAAGCGCCCGCCCCGGCTGTTGTCGCACTGCACGATCACGGGGGCTTTTACTACTACGGCAAGGAAAAGCATAATATGACCGACCATCAGCCCCGCATTTTGAAGGAGTATATCGGTCAACTCTACGGGGGGCGTACCTACGCGGATGAGCTGGCCCGGCGCGGATATGTGGTACTGAGTCCGGATGCGATCTATTTCGGTTCTCAACGTCTTGATCCCCAACAAGTTACATCTGGCCGCATTGACGAGTACCTTCAGCAGGAACATGATGACCTGAATAAAAAAATCGAGGCGTTTAACGATCTGGCCGGCGACTTTGAAGTGCCGGTGGAAAAGACGATCCTGGCGGCGGGTACCACCTGGCCGGGCATCATCGTGCAGGGCGACCGCCGGGCGATCGATCTGCTTCACTCCCGGCCGGAAGTGGATACGGCGCGGATAGCAGCGATGGGACTTTCTCTCGGCGGACTCCGAACCACGTACCTGTTTGGGATGGATGAACGCATCAAGGCCGGAGTCATAGCGGGATTTTCCAGCACATACGGGGAGATGCTGCAGCGCCATTTCTGGAACCATACCTGGATGATGTATGTGCCCCGTCAATATCGCTTCCTGGATCTGCCGGATGTGGCCTCCCTGAACGCCCCGAGACCGCTTATGATTCTCAACGCCCGGCAAGACCAGCTGTTTACCGTGAAAGGGATGAAGGCAGCGGAGGAAAAACTTGCCACTATCTATCAAAAGATGGGGGCGCCGGAGAAATTCCGGGCCAGCTACTATGATGAGCCCCACTCCATGACCATCCCGATGCAGGACGACGCCATAGACTGGCTGGATCGCTGGCTGAGGTAACAAGCGCCTCGGTCCACGCTGCAGTTAAAAAGGATTCGCAAGCAGGGGGAAATCAGCTCGAAATTTGTGATAAATCTTATAAAGCCGATAAATATTTAATGATCAAGTCCAGAGAAATACCATTAGTATTTTGCCTGTCAGCTTTGTTAATGGCGATCAGCGCGCACGGCGGACAGGCTCAGCGCGTGATGGAGAAAATTGATCGCGGTGTAGTAGCGATACCTGACGGGGATGATTCCGCCTTTATCAGCTGGAGGCTGCTGGCAACCGATTCCTTTCACACCAAATTCAATGTATACCGAAAATCAGACGGTCGTCCCCCGGTAAAACTCAATGAGTCGCCCCTGGCAGGAGGTACAAATTTTGTGGACGAACGCGTGCCCGCCGGGGCGTCTGATATCACATACTTTGTGAAGCCGGTCGTGGATAGTCGGGAGGGTGAGACCAGCGGGTCCTATACACTCAATCCCGATAAACCGTATATCTCCGTGCCGGTGAACGTGCCCCGCGGATACACCTCGAACGATGCATCTGCCGGGGACCTGGATGGTGACGGGCAATATGAGATTGTAGTGCATCAGACCGGTCGTGCCCACGACAACTCGCATTCCGGCTTTACCGACGAGCCGATACTGGACGCCTACGAGCTGGACGGTACGCATCTCTGGCGTATCAACCTGGGCAAGAATATTCGGGAAGGAGCGCACTACACGCAGTTTATAGTGTATGACCTGGACAGCGACGGAAAGGCAGAGGTGGCCTGCAAAACGGCTGATGGCACGGTAGATGGAGCGGGCAAAGTAATTGGCGATCCCGACGCTGATCACCGCAACGAAGATGGATATATCCTTGAGGGGCCAGAATTCCTGACAATTTTTAATGGAGAAACGGGAGCCGAGCTGGTCACAACAGATTATATCCCGCCGCGTCATCCGGATACGCTCACTCCAACCAGTGAGCAGCTGGAGGAACTCTGGGGAGACGGTTACGGCAACCGGGTGGATCGCTTTCTGGCGGGCGTGGCGTACCTGGACGGCGAGCGTCCCAGCCTGGTAATGGCCCGTGGCTACTATACGCGCTCGGTAATTGTTGCCTGGAACTGGCGGGATCAGAAGCTCACGCGCCAGTGGATATTTGATACAAATGAGGGATATCCCGACTATGCCGGGCAGGGCAACCACAGCCTGAGTGTGGGTGATGTCGATGCCGACCAGAAGGATGAAATTATCTATGGCTCGGCGGTGATTGATCATGACGGTACCGGCCTGCATTCCACTGGTATTGGCCACGGAGACGCGCTTCACTACGGGGACCTTGATCCGACAAATCCCGGTCATGAGATATTCCACATACAAGAGCGTTTTGATGATGCCGGGGCCAACTTCCGGGAGGCGGAGTCGGGCCGCATACTGTGGAAAAAGCCGTCCGTAACTGCCAGTGACGAGGGCGAAGGACCGGGACGCGGATTGGCGGCCAATATCGATCCGCGCTATCCGGGTACTGAAATGTGGGTGCGCGGCGGTGGAATTGAGGGGCTGTTCAATGCCAAAGGAGAAAAGATATCTGACCGGAAGCCGGCTTCCTGCAATTTTGCTGTGTGGTGGGATGGCGACCTTCAACGGGAGTTGCTGAACAGGAACCGGATCACAAAATGGAACTGGAGAGCAGTGGCGACGGAGCTGATCTTCGAAGCGGAAGGCGCCACCTCGAACAACGGGACCAAAGCAACTCCGACATTGAGTGCAGACCTGTTTGGCGATTGGCGTGAAGAAGTGATCTGGCGTGCAGAAGAGGGAGACGAGCTCCGTATTTACACCACGGCAATTCCAACTGAACACCGCTTTTATACCTTGATGCATGACCCGACCTATCGCCTGAGTATTGCCTGGCAAAATGTGGCTTACAACCAGCCGCCTCACACCAGCTTCTATATTGGAGAGGACATGAGGCAGCGTAACATCCCACCAGAAATTGAACTGGCTGATTGAAGCAGCCCCAACACGGGAAAAGGCTATTCTCCCAACAGTGGTGTCCCTTTTTGTCTTGATACAAAAGGAACGTAAAAACAAAGGCGGTGAATGGGGCACCCGCTGCAGTCTCAGCAGGCGTGAAAGCTCGTTGAGACCGCGACATGTCGCGTCTGTACTGGATTTGGTCGGTTTTCGCACTCCATTCAAGGCCGGGAAAGCAGGATATTTATTGTCGTCCCCCCCACATCAAACAGAAATTCTTTCGGTCGGGGCATGGTGCAATACCCCGTTCATACGACCTGCTCCTTCGAAATCCTTCATTCATAATTCCCCACTCCGCTGCATGCAGGGATGGCACGAGCGAGACGCTCGCACCAGTATTAGAATTAAGTTCAATGGTTCTAGCACAGGCGCGGTTTTGTTATTTGTGGACTGGTTATTCGTTACTTGAACCAATAATGAATACCTGATAACCAATAACTAATCCCCGGCAGTGATTTTGGGAATGTTTTTACAAAAGGCCACTTTTGCCAAGAGAACTGGTTTTCAAAACTTTTTGAGATAGCCCTGAGTAGATTTAGATACCTCCATTACGTGATGGCCCGGTCCAAATGCATGTATCCCCCATCGATGTGGATGAACTGCCCGGTGGTGTGGGAGGCGCGGTCCGAAAGGTGAAACAGCACGGTGTCGGCGACTTCATCCGGGGTGGTCATACGCTGCTGAAACGGTATCTTTGCGACGATCTCCTTCTTTTGGGCTTCCGGGTCGTCAAATTTTTCCAGCCACTGGCGGTAGCCCGGCGTCCAGCACTCGGCGATCACGAGGGCGTTCACCCGGATATCATCATCCCGGAGCTCCAGCGCCCATTCGCGAGTCAGTGCGAGCACGCCTCCTTTGGCAGCGGCATAGCCGGAGGTTTCGCCCTGGCCGGTCAGCGCCACTTTTGAGGCGATGTTGACAATCGATCCCGATGATTTCCGCAGGAAGGGCAGGGCGGCCTTGGTAACGGTAAAAAAGTGAACCAGGTTCAATTTCAGGGAATCGATAAATTCGTCGTAGGATGCGTCGAGCCCCACTCCGTCATTGACGCCGAGGTTGTTAACCAGTCCATCCAGCCGTCCAAAGTGATCGGTGGCCTGTTCTACCGCATTTTGGCATCCCTCCGGCGTGGTGAGGTCGGCTTCTACAAACAGGGCATTATGGCCGAGCTCCCACAGCTCCTGCTCCATCTTTTTTCCGCGGGTACTTTTGTCTACAATGACGGGGATGCCGCCCTCCTCCACAATATGTCGAACAATTGTTTCCCCGATACTGCCCGGCAGTCCCGCACCGCCGGTTACCATGATCACTTTTTCTGTCAAATTGAGATCCATAAATAGGTTTTCTTAAACTTATTAATCATGAAGATGAAATCTGCCGGTGAAAACGGAGCCCTTTCCCAAGCCATACGTGTTGATCGGTCTCGATCTCTTAATGGGCAAAGCAGATCTGGTATCCGACTGAAAAAATCCGGACAGTGAACCTGAAATCCCGTTCAAACGGGCGGCACGGTTTGGCAATGTTCTCTGCCTCCGATAGTTCCGTGGTTAAATAAATTATGTTTTTCCGGGAATACAAACCAGCACTCAATTTCCAAAAATCTGTATATCCGTTTGAAACGGGATAAAAATTTGGGATTTAAATAAAAAAACGGTCCGGCACGATCAACGCGCTTGTGGAGGCAGCGATGCCACAGTTTTTGCCGGAGCCACTATCGACTACTTCGCTTTCCCAAAAAGTACATGGTTTCGTTTAAAATGACGGCTGGTTGAGAAAACCTCTTCTCCCTTTTATTGGTTAGACGAAATTTGTATTCTTAGCTGGGATTGGTTTCGCAAGGGATTTAAAATGAATACTGAATCGGGATTACAGGAGATACGAGTAAATGGATGAATTAAACAGTGATCGCCCGCGCGATCCTTACCTGTTGACAGAAGATGATATTAAAGAGCCTCCCAAAACCGTATGGGAAACGATAAAACACCTGGGACCCGGTTTCGTCCTTTCAGCCGCCATAGTGGGTTCCGGTGAATTAATCGCCACGACCACCCTCGGGGCACGGGCCGGATTTGTTACGTTCTGGGTGGTGATACTTAGCTGCCTTGTCAAGGTGACGCTACAACTTGAATTCGGCAAACATGCGATAAGTACCGGTGAAACGGTAATGACGGCATTTAACAAGCTGCCGGGATGGAGCTACCGGCAGGTCAACTGGTCGATATGGACCTGGCTGTTTATCCAGGTATTCAAATTGCTGCAGGTGGGCGGCATTGTCGGCGGGGTGGCCATTACCCTGAATATCGTCTTTCCCTCGGTAAATGTAACCCTCTGGACCGCCCTGACCGCAATCACGGCATCGCTGCTCGTTTTCAGGGGATACTACACGTTTGTTGAACGTTTTTGCCTGGTGATGATCGCCTTTTTTACGGTCTTTACCTTCCTTTCGGTGTATTTTTTGCAATACACCAGTTACGCCATAGGGTGGGGAGACATTCTGTTTGGCCTGGAATTTAACCTGCCAACGGCGATGGTCGGAGTCGCCATCGGAGCTTTCGGCATTACCGGGGTGGGAGGAGACGAAATTATGTACTACCATTACTGGTGTCTTGAAAAGGGATATGCCGCCTATACAGGTCCGGTGGAAAAGAGTGAAGAGTGGACTCGCCGCGCCCGCGGATGGATCAGGGTGATGTACTGGGATGCGTTCTTGTCAATGGTCGTATATACCCTGGTTACAGCTGCTTTTTATATTTTGGGTGCGGCGGTGCTGCATGCCCAAAACGTGGTACCCGAGGGGTACCAGATGATAGAGACGTTATCGGGCATGTACACCGAAACGATGGGTGTCGGTGCCCAAAATGTATTTTTGATCTGTGCCGTCGTGGTCCTGTTCTCGACTCTTTTTTCGGCCCTGGCAAGCTGGACACGTATCTTTTCAGACTGTTTCGGCACCCTTGGCGTGTTTGATTTTTATGACATCGAGCAGCGCAGGAAGGCGATCGCCATTTTTGCCTGGGTGTTCCCGATCTTGTGGGCCCTGCTGTTTCTGTTTATGCAGCTCCCTGTTCTGATGGTGATAATCGGGGGATTTTTTACGTCCATACTGCTGCTTATTGTTGTGTTTGCAGCGATCAATTTCAGGTATGTGCGGCTGGATGACCAATTGAAGCCCGGCCGGTTTTACGATATCGCCTTTTGGATCAGCGTGGTTGCCATTCTCCTTGCCGGAGTGTACAGCATTATCCAGGTGATTTGAAGGCTTTACATTCCCAGCCGAAAGTAAACGTTAACAGCAAAAGTTCCGGAATAATGAAAATCGACGCGCACCAGCATTTTTGGAATTATGATCCTCAGCGCCACGGGTGGATTAACGAGGAGATGAAGGTTCTAAAACAGGATTTCCTTCCGCTCCATCTCAAAAAGGAGATGGATAAGGTGGGCGTGGAGGGATGCGTGGCCGTCCAGGCGGACCAGACGGAACGGGAAACCGATTTTTTGCTGGAACAAGCCGAGGAACACGATTTTGTGAAAGGCGTTGTCGGCTGGCTGGATATCAGGGCTGATAATTTAGAGGAACGGTTGAACCATTATGCTGAACATGAAGCATTGAAGGGGCTCCGCCATATCGTACAGGATGAGCTGGACGACCGATTCCTGCTGCAGCCTGATTTTTTACGGGGAATAAAGACGTTCGGAGACTACGATTTGACCTATGATATTTTGATCTACGCCCGTCATCTGCCGGTGGCCGTGGAGTTTGCCTCAAAGTTCCCTGACCAGAAATTTGTGCTCGATCACATCGCCAAGCCGGAGATCAAGACCCAGGAGATTGAGGAATGGGAAAATGGAATACGCGAGCTGGCGAAGCATCCCAAAATGTATTGTAAAATCTCCGGAATGGTGACCGAAGCGGACTGGCAACACTGGAAACCGGAGGATTTCACACCTTACCTGGATGTAGTATTTGACGCCTTTGGAGCGGATCGGCTGATGTTTGGTTCTGATTGGCCGGTATGCACCTTGGCGGCCGGCTATCGCGAAGTGTATGAACTGATTGGAGATTATATTTCCGGTCTCTCTCAATATGAACAAGGACTAATTATGGGTAAAAATGCAATCGCTGCGTATAACCTGTACTGATTAAATGCCGGGCAATGATGAAAGATTATTTTTCAGCTGTTTTGTTCTCTACACTGGTACTGCTAAGCACACTTTCGATGCTACCGGCACGTGCCCTACAAATACAAGAAGAACCTGTCGATTATGTAGATCCCCTGATCGATACGGTTGAGCCACGCTGGCTGTATTTTTCATCTGCCAGTCGCCCATTTGGAATGGTCAACCTGAGTCCGGATACGCAGACGGATGGAACCTGGAATTCGGGATATCGGTATGGCGACCGAACCATTCGCGCTTTTAGCCATATCCATGCGTGGCAGCTCTCCGGGGTGCCGGTAATGCCAACAACGGGACCTGTAAAGGGGCACCAGGGGTATGATGCGTATGAATCCAGGTTTTCGCATCGAGACGAAATCGTAAAGCCAGGTTATCACAAGGTGCACCTGGAGGACTATGGAATTGATGTAGAACTTACCTCCACCAAGCGGGTGGGGTTTCACCGCTACCGGTTTCCGGGGGAGCAAGAGGCGCATATCCTGTTTGATATCGGTGCAAAGCTGGGCCATGGTGAGATGCAGGATGCAATGATCCGCCGTGTTTCTGACCAGGAGGTGGCGGGATATGCAGTAATGGCTCCCACATTTCGACGTAAGAAGCCCTCTACGGTCTATTTTGTAGCACGGATTGACCGGCCGATGTCAGGATTTGGTGGCTGGAGGTCGATCGGAGGGGAAAAGCAGGTGGTTGCTGATAATGCGAACCGCATTGAAGGAGCCGGAAGTGGTGGATTTATGCGATTTTCATTTGACGAACCCGAAACGGTCAAAATGAAAGTGGCACTTTCTTATGTCAGTGAAAAGCAGGCTCGGCTAAACCTCGAAACGGAGCTTGCACACTGGAATTTTAGCAGGGTGGTGAAGGAGTCAAGGTCGGAATGGAACCGCTGGCTCTCAAAAATTGAGGTAGAAGGAGGAACCCATGATCAGCGGGTCAAGTTTTATACAGATCTGTGGCATTCCCTGCTTGGCAGGCGGACCTACAGCGATGTAAATGGTAAATATACAGATAATACAGGCCCCGAACCGGTAGTCCGCCAACTTCCATTGGATGAAAATGGGAAACCAAAGCGCCATATGTATAACTCAGACAGCTTCTGGGGCGCGGAATGGACCATTAACCTGCTCTGGTCGCTGGCCTATCCGGATGTTATGAATGACTTTGTGGCTACAATGGTAGAGTATTATAAAAATGCCGGGATGATTGCGCGGGGTCCGAGCGGTGGAAATTATACCTACGTGATGGTGGGAGACCAGGTTACGCCTCTTATTGCCGCGGCTTATAACAAAGGGATTCGAAATTTTGATATTGAAGCGGCGTGGCAGGGAGCACTGAAGAACGCCTATCCCGGGGGAATTCGGAGTCATGCTGGGTATGAGACGGGTCCAAATGCAACAGGGGGCGGAATGCAGTATTATGTTGATCAGGGGTGGATCCCCGTTCATCCTGAAGGCCAGGGGTATCACCGGGAAGGAGCCGCCCAAACGCTGTTCTATGCCTACCAGGACTGGACTTTGGCACAGTTTGCCAGGGGACTGGGTAAAGAGGAGTATCATGATACCTTTTTGCAGAGGTCCGACAATTGGGAAAACTTGTGGGACTCAGAGACGGGCTGGATACGCCCGAAAAATCCGGATGGCTCGTGGCTGGAGGGATTTCAGCCGGTGTTGCCGGACTCCTTCAACGCACCGGGTTTCGTAGAGGGAAACGCCGCCACTTTTTCTCATTACGTCCCCCATGACATGGAAGGACTTATTGAGGCATTTGGAGGTTCTAAAGCTTATGTAGCGCGATTGAATGAACAGTTTGAAAAAGCCAAAGGCAGCCGTTTTATAGCCGAAGATAAACTTCACGCCGAGAGCTGGATTGACTATTCCAACCAACCGAGCTGCCAGATGGCTCACCTGTTTAATTTTGCGGGTGCTCCCTGGCTGAGCCAGTACTGGGTTCGCCAGGTTAAAGAACATACCTTTGGAGACACCACCCCTTTTGGTGGGTACAACAGCGATGAGGATCAGGGCCTGATGGGGGCTTTGGGCGTACTGATGGCGATAGGATTGTTTGATGTCCAGGGTGGGGCTGATGTGAATCCCAAGTGGGAAATAACGACTCCGATTTTTGATAAAGTTACAATCCATCTCGATGCTGAATATTACTCCGGCAAAACGTTTACGATCCATGTTGAGGGAGACCCGAAAGAAAATGTGTATATCCAATCCGCAAGGTTAAACGGGAAGCCGCTGAATCGTTACTGGATTAGACATGAGGAGATTGTTGAGGGTGGAGAACTAACATTGGAGGTAGGCCCTGAACCGAATGAGAAATGGGGTGTGAAAGGAGAATCCCACTCTGAGTGATTTGGGAACAGTACTGGTGAAACCTAAAAGCGTTTTTAACCTAATTAAGATGAGATTTCTTAGATTTCTTTCGCTTTCCTGTTTTATAATCTTGCATTTTTTTTCTTATGCAAAAGCCCAAACTTTATCTTGGCAACAGGTGGAACCGGGCATCTGGAAAGCGGAAGCAGGAGAACCCGAGGAGTATGACCTTTTGACTGCGTCCGGGGCAGAACCCCGCCTAGCAGCATTGGCTGCAATGGGAGAGGCTGATTTCCCCTTGCCGAAACAGGATATCAAAGTCCGGATCATTGACGGGGAAACCTACCTGCGATTTCCCCTACAGCGGGGAGAGCAGATTTACGGATTTGGACTCAATTTTAAAACGGTTCACCAACGCGGGCGCATCCTGCGACTGCATGTGGACCATTATGGGGGGGAAGACAACGGCAGGACGCACGTGCCCACCCCTTTTTATATCTCATCAAATGGTTACGGCGTGTTTATTAACTCGGCGCGCTACATAACGGTGTATGCCGGTACGGCCGTACGAAAAGACAGCGAGCACCCGCCGGTGGTCCGCGACCGCAATACCGACTCCGACTGGACTTCCCGCCCGTACTCGGATGTGGTGGAGGTGCTGGTTCCAGCAGAAGGAGCTGAAATTTATGTCTTTGGTGGTCCTACTCCGCTCGATGCCGTGCGCCGGTATAATTTGTTTAACGGTGGAGGTCCTTTACCACCACGGTGGGGACTCGGCTTCACTCAGCGGGTGCACCGGTTGTTTACGGCCGATGATGTCCGGAAGGAAGCCAACGAATTTGAAAAAAGGGGATATCCACTGGACTTCATCGGGCTGGAACCAGGTTGGCAGAGCAAGTCGTACCCCGGGACATTTGAGTGGGATCAGGGGCGGTTCCCCCATCCTAAAGAGTTTACCCAGGAGATGCTGGATAGGGGCATTCGGCTAAATCTGTGGATCAATCCCTATGTGTCTCCGGACGCTTCATTTGCAGAAGAGATAGAACCCTATACCGGCTCTCACACGGTCTGGGCGGGCATGGTCCCGGATTTTAGGATGGAACAAAGCCGAGATATTTTTTTCTCCCAGCTGGAAGAAGACCAAGTGGATATCGGGGTAAGCGGCTATAAAATTGACGAGGTGGATGGTTATGATCACTGGCTCTGGCCCGATGTGGCTACATTTCCTTCTGGATTGACGGGTGAACAGATGCGGCAGACCTATGGCCTGCTTGTGCAACGCTATAGTGAAGATATGTTTGAGGAACGCAACCGGCGTACGTTCGGGCTTGTGCGGGCATCCAATGGGGGCGGAACCTCCTTCCCGTACGTAATTTACAACGACTATTACAATCACCGGAATTTTATCACGGCCCTGATCAACAGCAGCTTCGCCGGGGTGCTGTGGACACCGGAAGTGCGTGCCTCTGATACAGGTGAGGAGTGGCTGCGGCGAGTCCAATCAGTGGTATTCTCACCGATGGCCATGATCAACGCGTGGTCCAGTGGCACCAAACCCTGGTCGTTTCCCGAGGTAGCGGATGAAGTTCGGGAGATGTTCCTGCTACGCATGCGCATGATGCCCTATTGGTACAGCGAATACGCCAAATATCATTTCAAAGGCATCCCGCCATTTCGGGCGATGAACTTGGAGGAGGGGTTTAGCTCGAATCTAAAGATGGAGCAAGCAGAAACCAGTCTCGAAGAAAACCCTTATGCCGAGGCGGTTCGACAGGAGATCACAGACCAGTACATGGCGGGTCAGTACCTGCTGGTAGCCCCGATGTTTGAAGGCCAAGAGAGCCGGGAGGTGGTTCTGCCGGAAGGACGATGGTATGATTTTTATACCGGCGATTACGTGGGTGGCGGAGAAGTGATTACTGTTTCTCCTGGTCTGGACAAGATACCGGTATATGTAAAAGACGGTGGGATAATTCCAATGATGCCGGCGATGATGCACGCTCCCGAACTTGGCCAAACAGTGGATATAGAAGTCCGTCATTATGGTCAAAGAGAGGGGAGCTACAGGCTGTATGATGACGACGGTACCACCTATGATTATGAGGATGGGGAATACCAATTTCGTGAACTTACCGTAATAAAGACCCGCGATGGGAAGCTAAAAGGTAGTATCTCACCACCCGAACCTGGGAAACCCAATACCGTGGGTGAGGTGACCTGGAAATTTATGAGCCAGGGAGTAGAGTAAAAGTTTAAACATCGTCAGTTTCAGTGCCCAAGACATACTGCTGCATTAGTCTGTAGCCGCAGCGGCGTGTTTATCGATGTACATAGTCGGCGTCATATTTTTTTCCGATTTAAACTGCCGGTTGAAGTTGGAAATATTATTAAAACCGGATCGGTAGCATATTTCTGAAATATTATATTTTTGTTCCAACAGCAGCTTGCAGGCATACCCAATCTTTACTTCTTTTAGAAATTGAGTAAATGTCTTTTTCTGGATCCGCTTGAAATACCGACTAAATGCAGATGGATTCATATTTACCAGGTCCGCCACATCGTCAAGAGAGATATCATTAGTGAAATTTTCCATTACATATTCATACACCTGCAGAATTTTACTGTCTTTCTTTCTTTCAAAACAGCGAACAAAACCTGGGCTGGAAAGGATGCTATACTCTTCCTGCAGGGCCAAATATTCCAGGATATCCAATAACACTTTAACTTTTTTTAATCCGTGCAGGTCAAAAAGGGAATTAACAAGCTCCCGGATTTTCGGATTCGACGTCCCTTCAAATTTGATACCGTGTTTAGACCGACCAAAAAGGTTCAATATAGGTCTCATCTCCGGGATACTTAACAAGCCCGTCTCAAATTGCTTATTGAACCGAATAACATTTGCCTTGGCCTGTAGGTCGGAATCCTCCTCAAAGTATTTATCATCATTGAGCCAGAGGTGAGGTAAACTTTCACCGATAAGTACAATTTCACCCGGCTTAAATCTTTCTATACTGTCTCCCACAAACCGCGTGCCCGAACTTTCCAAAATAATGACCAGTTCAGTTTCAGGATGATAATGCCATACTTTTAAAAAGTTTTTATAGGAATGGTTTTCTACGACAAACGAGCGGTTGTGGTGTATAGACCGTTTTAAGAGTTCTGCTTCCATCACAATCCCTTTTTTTATAAACGATATAATCCCTTATTCAATACTCTACTTTGAACAATTTTGATTTAAAAGTCAACTTTTTCACTTATTAAGCAATATTAGTACAATCAAATGTCAATCAGATAGTAGAAATATGGGGACGGGTTTCGAAAAATGATAATTCAGTCAGGGTTGAATTATTACCTGACCTTGCGAGAGGAATACGTCGGCTCGGTATACTGGTAGTGTTAGCAGGTTCTGTTACTATTTTATGAGTTCAACTCCGGTAATTTCAACCTTAATTTATAATTGGGGGAATTTGATGTGGACATTCGTAAGGAGATAAAGGTCACATTAAAAGGGCATAATACCATCATAATTTTTTTGATGATGGTAGCATTAATTGGTGGGTTACAGGAAGTGTCGGCCCAGAGTCAACAACAGCAATACCAGTCAACGGTTGAATCTTTACAAAGCCATGAGGTGCCATAATGGTTTGAAGATGCCAAACCGGGTATCTTTATTCACTGGGGCTTTACTATTCCGGTGGCATCGACTGGTCGTTCAAACCTGTAGTAATTGCTGGGATGAAAATGTTTGGGATCTCAACGCCTCAATCGGGTCAATACGCCGACTACGTTGATGCCCACTGGCGTGAGCTCATTGACGAATATGAACCGGCCATACTCAGGAATGACATCAATTACCCGGAAAAGGGAGAAGCGCTGAACATATTTGCCGATTACTATAATGAACAACCGGATGGAGTAATCAACAACCGCTGGGGTCGGGATGTGCACGATTTTACGACGCCGGAATATGCTCAATATGATCAGATCACCCCTGAAAAATGGGAGTCCACCCGTGGTGTTGATTATTCCTTCGGATTCAACCGCAATTCAACCCCGAAGCAGATGCCTACCGTTGATGAAGTGGTAGATATGTTTGTGGATATCGTCAGTAAAAATGGCAACCTGTTACTGAATGTGGGTCCCCGTGCAGATGGCTCTATACCGGAGTTACAGGTTGAACGACTGTGTGGACTTGGCAGCTGGCTGGATATAAATGGGGAAGCTATTTTTGAAACTCGTCCCTGGGTACAGGCGCACGGACAGACTGTGGATAGCCTGCGTGTACGATATACAAGTAAGGGAAATGCAACCTACGCAATCCTTTGGATGCACCATCAGGCGACCCTATTGAAATACAATCACTGGTTGTGGACGATAACACGCCCATCCAAATGCTCGGGAGCTCGGAAGAGTTGGAATGGTCCCAAAAGGGCAACAACCTGCAAATTGTACTCCCGGCTGATTACGAAAGTGGAGCGCCGGCCTACAGTTTTAACATTACCCCTGAGCCTTATAGTATGATGAGAACTTCTCAGTAACAGGTACTAGATTTCAGATGATCCAGCCATCCAGCATTTGTACGCAAAATATAGCGTTGATTAAAAATTATGGAGATGCCACAACTCGGAAATACATGAAAAACGGGCGGTAAATAAGGTGCAACTGCAAAAATAGTATCAGGGGTAGTCATGTTTTTTGTTGAGAAGAGTATCGCCAATATCAAAATTAGGCCAAATTACACAGTAATAAACTTAGGGATAACAGCAGCTCATAAATTTATTGCTCTGGTTTAAGTAGAATCATAAAACGGTTGTCTCTTTAATAGGAGAAGACAAAATCTATCTTTCACAATAACTAAATAAGGGATGGGACATGCGTAAACATTTACGAAAACTACGAATAGAATACCTGATTCCCCTCTTGACCATATGCTTTGTATCGACTACAAATCTTTATGGTCAACAGGTTAGCGGAACTATTACAGACGGTAGCACCGGGGAAACACTACCCGGTGTAAATATAATCGTGCAGGGTACGACTACAGGAACCACCTCTGATATGGATGGAAATTATGAACTCAACGTTTCCTCATTATCAGACACGCTGGTGTTTTCTTTTGTAGGATACGTGACCCAAACGATTCCGATCGAAGGTCGCACTAATATTGACGTATCCATGGCACAACAATTAGTAAGTGGTGAAGAACTTGTTGTTGTCGGTTATGGGACCCAGCGTCGGGAAGATGTGACGGGTGCCGTTGGATCGGTTTCAAGTGAAAATATTGAGAACGTAAGCGCCTCGAACTCGGCGTCTCTGTTGCAAGGTCGGGTTTCAGGAGTGCGGGTTACCAGTGGCGGTGGCGCCCCAGACGCTGAAGCAACAGTGGTTATCAGGGGGACCGGAACTTTTGGCAATGACCAACCTTTGTATGTCATTGATGGGATGATTACCAACTCGATGTCATTTATAAATCCAAAAGATATTGAATCGATTGAGGTGCTTAAAGATGCGTCAACGGCTGCTATCTATGGAAACAGGGCAGCGAACGGCGTTGTCATTATTACAACCAAAAGTGGAACTAAAGGGCAAGACACGCAAATTAATTTCAGCAGTAGCGTAGGCATACAGAGCCCAACAAGTACATATGATTTCCTGAATGCCAGCCAATATGCACAGCACAATAATGCTTTCCACGATAATGACGGTCTGCCTAGAGCACCCGCCTACAATGATCAAAATTTTGATCCTTCTGTAGATACTGACTTCCAGGATGTACAGTTAAACGATCCATTTGACGCCACGGTCGTTCGAAATAGCTTGAGTTTGTCCGGGGGCAGTGAAAATTCATCTTACTATGTTTCCGGCGAACACCTCAACCAGCTGGGCTTGGTCAAGCAGGCTGACTTCCAGCGTTTTGGTCTGCGAGTAAACTCCAGTTTTTCCCTGGATAAGTTTACGATAGATCAGTCCTTCTCTGCTACAAGGGAAATAAATCATCCAAACTCTTATTTCGGCAGAGAGCGTGGAGCATTGCCGGTAATCCCGGTCTATAATGAAGAAAACCTGGGTGGATTTGCGGGCGTACGGCCTTCATATCATGGTGTGGCAAGAGGTATTAACTGGTATGGTGTGGCTGTTCTGAATGATCATGAGATCACAACCGATAATATCGTGGGTAACATGACCACCACGTACGAAATTATCGAAGGGCTCGAATACAAGTTGAACCTGGGACTAGACTACGGGATGAACCAAAACGTAAATTACATGCCCGCCTTTTTCCAGAGTCGTTCCCAGGAAGCCTTTAACGATGAAGCTGACCTTGGTGAATATTCAACCCGGGCCGTCGGTTTGCTTATCGAGAACACACTCAATTATAATGTCTCGCTGGGCAATCACAATGTTGATCTGCTGGCCGGGTATACGCAGGAGACAAACCGTATACGCACCGTGGGAGCGTCGGTGACAAGTTTCCCAAATAACGATTTGAGAACGGTTGATGCAGCGACCGAAGTGGTAGATGCCAGCGGCCAGTTGCTGAAAAGTGTATTGAAGTCTGGGTTCGGGCGAATTAACTACAATTTCAAGAACAAGTACCTCCTTTCCGGTACACTCCGGGCGGATGGGTCATCAAGATTTGCAGAAGGAAATCGGTGGGGTACCTTCCCGTCGGGATCCATTGGCTGGCGTATCAGTGAAGAACCGTTTATCCCGGATTTCTTCAACGAGTTAAAAATTCGCGCCAGTTACGGGGAGCTGGGATCCCAAAATATTGCTGAATATGCCACCATTACCGGGCTTAATATTGATGCCAGTTACTTTTTTGCCGGGGGAGTTCAGCAGGGTACGGCACTCACCAGTTTTACAAATCCCGATATTATCTGGGAGACCTCCAAAACCTTTGATGTTGGAGTCGATGTAGCCTTTATGGAAGATAAATTTTCATTTACTGCAGACTATTTCGACAAGCGCTCGGAAGGCGTGTTGGTAGAGGTGCCAATTCCGGTGTATGGTGGAGTCGGTTCCAGCGTACTGACCAACGCAGCCAATATAAAAAATCACGGCTTTGAATTTTCAGGCACCTATCATCACCAGGCATCCTCGGGTTTTGACTATACAATTACGGGTGATATCAGCTTTATACGCAATGAAGTGTTGGCATTGGGTGAGGGTGTGAATCCGATATCCGGGGGTAACTTTACCCAGCAGGGATTCCAGGCTACTCGTACGGCTCCCGGTCATCCAATCGGCAGTTTTTACGGATATGTCGTTGATGGTATTTACCAGAACCAGGGAGAAGTAGATGCCGATGGGCGTAGTGAGGCACAGCCTGGCGACTTCCGGTTTAAGGATTTGAATGGCGATGGGCAGCTGACCGACGAAGACCGAACGTACCTGGGGACCTATCAACCAGACTTTGAATACGGCGTCAATTTCAGTGGATCGTATGAGCGGTTTGACGTAAGTCTTTTTGTGCAGGGCGTACAGGGTAATGAGCTCTGGAATGCCAAGAAATTCCAATATATCCTGGATAACGCCGGTGGAAACAAGATCACCGATGTGCTGGATTCCTGGACGCCGGAGAACACGGATACCGATATTCCACGAGCCACCTTTTCTGATCCGGCCAACAACAAGCGGGCATCCAGCTTCTTTGTTGAAGATGGATCGTACCTGCGGGTAAAAAGTTTGCAGGTCGGGTATCGGCTGCCGAGTAATGTGATTCAAAAAGTGAGCAGCATTGCCAACCTTAGCAATGTTAAAATATATGCGAGGGCCCAGAACCTGTTAACCATAACCAGCTATTCGGGCTATGATCCTGAAGTAGGTAGAAACAGCGGATTCCGCAATACAGGACTGTTCGGCCAGGGGGTTGATACCAATGCACATCCCCACCCGAAAACATACACTCTCGGTATTGATATCTCCTTTTAACCATTGAAATTACAGGAATCTATTATGGATTTTAGAATGAATAACTTTATACAAAGAATTGTCGTTGGAACAGGCCTGATCCTTTTCTTCTTGTCCGTCAACACATGCACCAATGAAAGCCTGAAAGTAACTGATCCCAATCGTTTAACACCGGATACGTTCTGGCAAAGTGGGGAAGATGCAGAACAGGCCATTGTAGGTGCGTATGGTCCATTGACGACTATACAGGGATGGGGCCGAATGCTTGGAGCCATCCTAACCATTCACCGGTCGGATATTGTTGACACCAATCCGCAACCGAACGTCTATGATATCGGGACGTTTACGCTAACTCCGAACGATGCACGTGTGAATGAGGGATGGTCCGAATTAAATGCGATTGTAGCCCGAACTAACCAGGTACTGGAGAATGTGCCTAATATTGAGATGGATGAGACTCGTAAATCAGAAATCATGGGTGAGGCATATTTTCTCAGGGGATTTGCTCATTTCTACCTGGTAAATATGTGGCGGAATATCCCATTATTGACCACCGCCATTACCAGTGCCGACGAACTCAATGTAGAACAAGCAGATCCCTCTGCAGTTTGGGATAATATCATATCGGACTTCACGGAGGCGCAGTCGCGTTTGCCCGATGAATGGCCAGAAAGTGATGTGGGAAGAGCCACCTGGGGGGCAGCCACGGCCATGCTTGGCAAAGCATACTTGTACCAGGAAAATTGGTCTTCTGCTGCTGTAGAATTCAAAAAGGTGATGGATTCCGGGTTATATGAACTGGTCGACAACTACCAGGACAATTTCATGGCAGAAACGAATAACAACGCCGAATCCGTATTTGAGTTGCAATATCAGAGTACGCCCAATGGAAACTGGGGGCGGAGTGGAACGCCCAACCCCATGCGGGGACAGGCCTGGGAGCCCGACATCGCACCTCCCGGATTTACCAGCCAGCAGAGTGTTACCATCAATGACTGGGTTTTCGATCTTTTTACGGAGGAACAGACCAATGCGGGTGAAACCGATCCCCGCGCCTATGCTACATTGCTATGGAATTACCCGGACGCAAAAGTGTACCAGGAAAATTTTGACGAAGCGTTTAGTGGAGACAATCTGAACAAGGTTTTTGTCAGAAAGTACCTGAATTTTGATCGAACCAGTTCGCTAACACCGGGCAGCTGGGCTTATTCCGACAACAACCGCCGCATGATTCGCTATGCCGATGTCCTGCTTATGTATGCTGAGGCTGAAAATGAGGCTAACGGCCCTTCTAGTGCCGTTTATGATGCGATTAACCAAGTCAGGCAGCGCGTAAATATGCCGGATATCCAATCCGGGCTGAATCAATCACAGCTGCGCCAGGAAATTCGTGATGAGCGTGTGCTCGAATTGGCCTTGGAAGGCGATCGTGTACTGGACCTGCTGCGTTGGGGCGTCATGGCAGATCGTTTTACCAACAATCCCGAGCTGCGTGAGAATGCGGGCATGAACTTCCAGGCAGGTAAACACGAATATTTGCCCATACCGCAACAGGATATGGACTCCAATCCCAAGCTGGTACAAAACCCGGGATACTAAAAATATCGGAACAAGAGAATCAGCTGTCGTTGATCCTCTTACCAGCTAATTTAGTGACCATACAAGAGATTCCCATTCATTTAGAAAGTGGAACCCAGAAGTGCTCTTGTATGGTCATTCTTTAATATGTACTCATTGCAAAATGGGCGTTGGGTAAACTAGATTGAAAAATGTCCTTTCTTTGTTCATAATCACAAGACTATTTGTAGATACTTATAAAATTTGTCTAAAACTTGGTGTAATTGATAAATAAAAAATTAGATTTTTGATCTCTATGGTGCAAAGTTGTATAGTCAATACAGCGAGAAATAAACTGTGAAATATTAAGAATTAAGGATTATTCCGATTTGGCAGATGGGTATCAACATACATTACTATTCCTGTTTTTGGTCTTGATAATTTCTGCCTGTAGTGGAAAAGAAGAACCTACGCTTTTTGAATCGCTGGAGCCTCGGGAAACAGGCGTTCATTTTACCAATACCGTCACTTCATTCGACTCGCTGAATATCCAAAACTATCCCTTCATGTTTAACGGGGGCGGGGTCGCTATCGGAGATATAAATAACGACGGGCTGCCGGATCTCTACTTAACCGGTAATATGGTCTCGAGCCGCTTATACCTGAATAAAGGCAATTTGCAATTCGAGGATATTACAGAGTCGGCCGGGGTACAAACCCGTGGGTGGGCCTCCGGGATTGCAATGGTAGATATCAATGCCGACGGGAACCTGGATATTTACGTGTCGATGGTTTCTCCCGAATACATTGAGCCGGACGAACGGGCGAACCTGCTGTTTATAAACAATGGCGACTCCACATTTACCGAATCCGCAGCAGATTATAATCTAGATTACAAAGGATTTACCACACAGTCGGCATTCCTGGATTATGATCGCGACGGTGATCTTGATGTTTACCTGCTAAATCATTCCCCGGGCTCCTTTTCTCGAAACCAGGATACACGCAGACCGGAAATGCTTTATGGTCAAGCCTATCAAAGTTTTGATGAACTGTATAGAAATGACGGGAATGGTTCTTTTACCCGGGTGACTGAGCAGGCAGGTTTATCGAGAGAAGTAGGCTTTGGTCTCGGGGTGGCAGTATCCGATATCAATCGCGATGGCTGGCCGGACATCTACATCTCCAACGACATATTACCGGATGACGTGCTGTATATCAACAACGGGGATGGGACGTTTTCCGATAAAATTGATGAATACCTGAAGCATACCAGTTTTGCGGGCATGGGCATCGATATCGCTGATTTTAATAATGATGGCTGGCCCGATATCTCCCAGGTAGACATGATGCCCAAAGCGCTGGAAGAGCGCAAGCAGATGAGTGGCGGTATCAGCTATAGCCGTCACCAGGAGATGATTGAAATGGGATTGACCTATCAATACTCGATGAATACCCTGCAGTTGAGTAATGGTGTAAATATGGAGGGAGAGGTTATTTTCAGTGACATCGCCCGTCTGGCCGGGGTGGCCTACACCGACTGGAGCTGGAGTACCTTGTTTGGCGATTATGACAATGATGGCTATAAAGACCTGTTAATCACCAATGGATTCCCAAAGGCGATTAATAATTACGACTACCTGACTGAAATAAATCAACGCCAGCAATTTGGGACGGGGGAATACCGCCAGCAGGAAAAGCTTGAACTATTGGAAGACCTCAAGGAGATAAAAGTGCCAAACCACATCTTCAGGAACGAAGGCGATCTTACATTTTCTGACCAAACATCAGGGTGGGGTTTCGGTGAACCAGGCTTTTCTTACGGCGCCTCACAATCCGACCTGGATAACGACGGGGACCTGGATATCATCGTCAACAATATAAATGAACCGGTGACCATATACCGGAATAATTCGGATACACTGAGGAATCATAACTACCTGTCGATTGAGCTTATCGGAAGTCCCTTAAATATTGACGGAATTGGAGCCAAAATAATCCTTAACAACGGGAGTGCTCAGCAGTATAAGTATGTATCACCCTATAGAGGATACCAGTCGTCGATGGACAGCCGCATTCATTTTGGCTTAAAAGATCAAAAGCAGGTTGATTCACTCCAGGTGATATGGCCCGACGGGCGCCGGCAGTTGCTAACGGATGTTGAAGCCAACCGGCAGATTACTCTTAACTATGAAGATGCAGAGGCAGACGGCAAAAAAGAACGACCGTCAAATTTTGGTTCAACAGATAAAATGATGACAAATATTACCGGTCGGACCGGGCTGGAATATAACCACCGGGAGAACACCTATAATGACTACAATATCCAAGGCCTTCTGCCATATCAGTTGTCGAAACCAGGTCCGCCGGCCGCAACTGCTGATGTCAACAACGATGGACGGGCAGACCTATTTGTTGGTGGTGCAGCTGGTCAGTCCGGAACCCTTTTCATACAGACTGAAGGTGGTACGTTTGAGAGATATAAACTGAATGCCCCTTGGGTTAAAGACAGGGATTTTGAGGATGTCGGGGCCACATTCTTTGATGCTAACGGTGACGGTGCCCCCGACCTGTACGTGGCAAGCGGGGGCTATGAGTTTTCACCTGCTTCGAGCATGCTTCAGGATCGACTCTACCTCAATACCGGTAACGGCAGTTTCGTGAAAAATGATAAAGCACTTCCCCGGATGTTGACAAGCAGTTGCTGCGTTAGACCCGCCGATTTTGACGGTGATGGTGATCTTGATCTGTTCGTTGGCGGTCGAATGGTCCCGCGCCAGTATCCCAGACCACCCCGAAGCTACCTGTTGCGAAACGATAATGGCACATTCACCGATGTGACTTCACAGGTAGCCCCTGAATTGACAAAACCCGGAATGATTACTGATGCCACGTGGAGCGATTACAACGGCGATGGCCAGGTAGACCTGGTAACGACGGGCGAATGGCTGCCGGTTCAATTTTATAAAAATGTCGATGGGTCGTTTTCTGAAGTCACTGAAGAGATGGGAATGACTTCCAACCGCGGCTGGTGGTACAGCCTTGAACAGGGAGATTTTGACAATGATGGTGACCTGGACTTTGTAGCGGGTAATTTGGGGATGAATTACGCCTATCAAACCAATGAAGACCAAAAGTTTGAGGTCTATGCCTCTGATTTCGATAAAAACCAAACAATGGACCTACTGTTTTCCATCCAGCAAGACGGCGAGCACTATCCTTACTACGGGAAGGCCAAGCTGGGACAGCACATCCCCGGCATTAATCACAATTTTGAGACCTTTAAAGCTTTCTCCGAGGTGACTATAGAAGACATTTTGGGCAGCAAACTCATGAAGGATGCACTGCACCTGCAGGTAGATACGTTTGCGAGTGTTTATATTGAAAACAGGGGAGAAGATGGATTTACGGTATCTGAACTTCCAAATTCAGCACAAATTTCATCAGTCAATGATATTATATCAACGGATATCAATAAGGATGGGAACCTGGATCTTATTATAGCAGGTAATAACTACTACACGGAGCCGGAAACGGCCCGCAATGATGCCGGCAATGGATTGATATTAATTGGAGATGGAAACGGTGGCTTTAACGAGCGGTCCCCATTCGAAAGTGGGCTGCTGGCTCCATACCAGGTTAGCAAAATGGAGATTATAAATACTAAGAATCAGCAAGTTCTGCTGATAGTTAACAATGATGAGATTATACAGGCCTTTAGGATGAATTAAAGTGTACGGGGACATTGTTTTTTAACACGATTAAAACGATTACAAATGGTTTCTAAAAGACTATTACTGCTAACAGCATTATTATGTTCATTTAATTCGCTTTTCGCACAGGGACCAGGCCAAGAGCGGCCGAATATTGTGGTTATTCTAGCAGATGATCTCGGGTATGGAGATATTTCATCCTACAATGATCAAGCAGCTTTTCAAACACCGAATATTGATGAACTGGCAGAAGATGGAATGAAATTCACGGATGCGCACACCACGTCTGCGGTCTGTACGCCTACCCGGTACGGCCTGTTGACGGGGCGGTATAACTGGCGATCAAGACTAAAAAAGTTTGTGCTCAGCGGGTATTCAAAGTCGCTTATCGAGCAAGAGCGGCTAACTCTTCCCGAGCTGCTCAAACAGCGCAATTACCAGACTGCTTTTGTAGGGAAGTGGCATCTTGGATGGAACTGGGAGTTCACCGGCACCGGACAGCCGGAAAATATCGATGCACTGGATAGCCGGCCCGAAGTCGACTTTAGCCAACCCATACAAAACGGCCCTTCTGAACACGGCTTTGATTATTCTTATGGGATCTCCGGTTCACTCGATATGCCTCCCTATGTTTATGTTGAGAACGGCAGCCCCACATCAATCCCAACAAAAAAGACCGTCAATTATGATGAAAAGGGCTTTTGGCGGAAAGGACTAACGGCTCCGGATTTTACCCATACAAAGGTGTTGCCGCACATGACGGATAAGTCGTTGGAATTTATTTCCAGGCAGGAAGAGGGTGATAAGCCTTTCTTCCTGTACTATGCGCTTCCCGCTCCCCATACCCCCATACTTCCCACATCGGAATTTATCGGGAGAAGTAATGCCAACCTATACGGGGATTTCGTAATGCAGGTGGATCTCGTCGTCGGAGAAATTGTGAACCAATTGGAGGAGCAAGGGATGCTCAAGGAGACCTTGATTATCTTTACCAGCGATAACGGGGCATCACCCCGGGCAGATTTCGAGGAGCTTGCAAGAGCCGGACACGATCCAAGTTATATTTACCGTGGACACAAGGCCGATATTTATGAAGGAGGACATCGGGTTCCTTTCATCGTAAGCTGGCCGGGCAAAATAACGAATGGATCTGTCAGCAATGAGACGATAAGTACGGTAGATCTGATGGCCACGATGGCCGACATTATGGGAGAAGACCTGGCGGAAGATGAGGGAGAGGACAGCTATAGTTTCCTTCCAGTGTTGATGCAACAGCAGTTTAATAAACCGCTCCGGGAAGCTACCGTATTTCATTCTGTTGAAGGGCGTTTTGCCATCAGAAAAGGAGACTGGAAGCTAATTCTATGGCCGGGTTCCGGCGGGTGGAGCTATCCCAATACAGAAGAACAGTTAAGAGGACTGCCTCCATTTCAGTTATATAACCTGGAGCAGGATCCGGCAGAAACCAAAAATTTAATTTATATTTATCCTGAAAAAGTTAAAGAACTGAAAGCACTCCTGGAAAAGTACATCCGGGAAGGTCGTAGTACACCCGGCATTCCACAGGAAAATGACGGCCCGGAACGGTGGGCCGAGCTCGACTGGATGGACCTTTGAATAATGATCAAATACCGATTTTCAAGATACCGTTAATTGAGGATAAGGATACTCAATTATTTCGTTGCAATTATTCTTTCCGGCCTTTGAAATTTTTGTTGGCCGAGTGACTGGAGCCTAAGCGTTAAGAAACCATTTATATCTGAGATCCGTGCTTCTCAGCGGATCGAGTTAAATGGTTTTAGCGAAGGCACAAGGAACGCAATAAAAATTTCACCCGCCGGCGATGTTTTTGGTTCATTTTTTCGTCGTTCAAAAAATGAACAACAACACAAAGTTTTTATTGACAAGTGAAGATATATTCTGCTGAATTCTTAAATCATGCTCACGTTTATAAATAAGATGAAATGAGAGAAAAGTCGTAAAGACGAAGTGTATCTACAGTGTCGCCGCCGTGGTACAATGGCACAAGATGAGGTCAGTGAAGATTAAAACTTATCAGAATTATATGGATTTAATTGCATCAAACAGTTCGTATAATTTCTGACCTGCTCTGTTTATCATCTTCTGCAACCATCAGGATACGAGTTCCGGGTACGACATCCGGCAGTCCAATATTGGGTAGCGTGCCATCTTCAAAGCTGCGGCAAGCCCTGATGGGAATTCCATCCAGCCTCATAAAGCGAACGTCGGCATTAGCCAGCGTGCTAATAGCCGGAAGATGACTGTTGGGAGCCTTGCCCGTTGTACGGGCTGTAGTCTTAACGTAGCCTCCTCCCCGGGGAATTTCGTCCGGACGATCCGCGATATTCCTGATATTAAAACTAATTTCTGGGTCCTTCTTCGTCGGATCAAAACTCATTTCCAGGAAATTCCAGTATACCGGACCTTCTTTCTTCTCCAGTTTGGGGTTGTCATAATCCTGGTGATAGAGGGCGATGGCCTCAAGTTTACGTCCATCGTAATCCTCCATTTCAGGCCCCCAGTCCTCCGTTAGTAATCGCCCGCCATGTCTCCCAATCGGACCAAAGGAGCACTCATACAAATTGTACGTACTGTTTTTGATGATGCTCCCCGCGTGTACATCACCATAGACACTGACAACGCCACTTCTACTTCCCAGTAATTCAATTACACGATCGGCGCCTGCGGTCACCCATCCTGCATAGTCGGCGGCCACGCGGTCGCGTTGACCAAACTCCGGCCATGGTTTAGGTTGACCATAGGGAATCCCAGCCCAGATGGTATGTAACCCGTTAATGCCGGTTAGGCAGATAATGTTGGATGAATCAGTACGAATGTTTTCCTGTAGCCATGCAAATTGCTCTTCGCCCAGCAGGGCCCGGGTTGGGTCGGTACGCTTGTAGATACTTTCCTTATGTCCCCAGCCTTCATCGTCCCATATGTTGGTATCCTGGGAAGTACGCCATAACCGGGAATCCATAATCATGAGGGTGAAATCCTGGTTGGGCATCTTCCATTTTCGCCATCTTTTGGGGTTGTCCGTTCCACTTGGATCCTCTTTCCCCGTCATCAGGTGACTTACAATCTGGAAGTTGCGAATCATGTATTCAGGATCCTGCCCCAGGTTTTTCATATTACGGAGGGCGATCTGTTCAGGTCCCTTTACATCATCCATACCGTGATCGTGATCGCCCGGGTTTAGGACATTCCAGTGACGCATCATCTGCCAGCGGCTGGTTGGCCCACATATAGTAGTCGTAACGATCTTGTAGGCATCGGGTGTGCTGGGTGGGTATAGCAGCAGCTCCATATACCAGATATCATCCTCCCAAAGCATTATTTGAAAATCATATTCATCCAGATGCTCGAAAGAGCCGTAGCGAGGTTGGTCGTGCACAAAAAAGCCTTCCCCGGACTCACTTTGCGGCAGGGTTGTGTGATTTTGGTGAATAGCGTGGCAGCTTAATCCACAAAGTTTATAAGGGGCTTTAAGCTGTGGAAGTCGACCTACATAGTTGCCATTAGATGGCACATCCCCAACTAAACCGGTACCCGGTCCACAGGAATCCGTGCCGATACGGGGATCCCCGGTCACATTTTTCCCATCTTTCCACACGGTGTAATACATCGTTTTTTCAGCAGGACTAAAGGGAAGTTTGGCATCAATGACAGCTGTGTTGAGTCGAAAGTCATTATTTACTATTTGACCGTTTCCAGCTGTTTCTACCTGCTCCCATCCACCGCTGGGGTTGGGAGAGTCACTAATTTTAATGGAAGCCTGTTGGCCGTTATTTCTGAAGAGGCCCATAAAACGCGCTTGCCAGTTGCCATCGGTATCCTGTTGCAAGGTATCGCCCAACACGTAGCAGGAGTGGCACTCATTGAGGGGAGCATTCAGTTTTGTATTGTTTAAGGGAGTCAGGCTCAGTTCCCTAATTTCAACATCCAGCAGGCCCCTGCAAGCAATACCAAAATACCCATTTGTTATCATTTCAGGATCATCCGTAACTGCTGTAATTGTTTGTTGATCCCCGTCATTGATAGTAATGGAGGCAGATACCCGTGATTGCTCCTTATTTTCTGGACGAACTTCTATTCGTATGGTAAAGGTGTCTCCCTTGGCGAGTGAGGCCATTTCAGTATTAGTTTGGCCACCGACTTCTTCCAGCTCCCATTGGGTGTGTCGTTTTATGCCAAAATTTGAGGCATCATCCAACACCGCCATCCAGGGAGCATTTTCATGAGGATGGAAGCTGTCAAATTGGGTCTTTCCGCCGATGGCAATACCGATAACACCGTTCCCCTTTTTATACATGCGCCACTCGGGGTTGTCATCTGGCAACGGATCGTGAGCCAGAGCCATGATCGTACCACTCAGGGTAATCGCGTAATTCTCTTTCAATTTCCATTTCCGGTTCCACATGATGCCCAGTGGCAGGGAGGGATCGTAGTCAACATCCATAATACCCTCCGGAGAATCGGGACCGGACTGTAACCGGTGCGTTTCATAATGAAAAGGAAATCCGGTGTTGCGGGCACGGTCTCCCACGTTTTTCAATTTTCGCCGAAGTGTTTGTTCCTGTGCCTGCCAATATCCTGGATTCAGACTTTCCCAATCAGAGGCATCGTACCAAAGTTTTGCAGGTTGATTGGTTTGGGAAACAGGAGACTTTCCTTTTTGGTTCTGAGATCCTATGATTGAAATTGACGGTAAAGAAAGAAACAGGAGTGAGCTTGATGACCGCTTTAAAAATTCCCTGCGGTCTAGTTTATTTTTATCATCCATCGCCATGTTATTTAACTATATGAATTTTAAAATATGAGAGTAATAATATCTGGACTACTAAACCAGCAAAAGCAAAAAAAGTACGATCATCCGTTGAAAAAATAGTAGTTAGTAGTTCGAGATACTTTTAATAAATATCCTGTAAGTAGAACAGTGGGAAAAGATCAATTTGAGATCTTTTGATACAGCATGACATTTGAAAAAAGACAATGAAGTGTCGCTAAGAATGTATTGCCATTGGTAAGAAGATGACTGGAAAGACTGCACTAAAATGTTATAAATGTAAAGTGTGAGAGATTCTGAGTGAAACAAATATTGCAAAAAAGTAGTTTTCCCTGTCTGCAGAAGAGGGGTAAAGAGTAAATTTATTATTAGATAATTGAATTTTACTTTGTGAACGCTACAAAAGATACTGTTAACAACAAAGATGCTGACAAGTATTTGATTTAATCAGCTTTATTAAAGGAAAATAATTTATGCCTATTACAATCACCGATTTCAGCGTACACGATATCCGTTTTCCCACCAGCCGTGAACTGCACGGCTCGGATGCCATGAATACAGCCCCCGATTATTCGGCGGCTTACCTCATTTTTAAAACCGATAGGGATGGACTGGAAGGGCATGGGCTTACCTTTACGATTGGGAAAGGGAATGACCTTTGTGGGGCGGCGATTGAATTAATTGCTGAAAAAGTGGTGGGCGAACCACTGGGTAACATTACAGGTGATTTTGGCGGATACTGGAAGAAATTAAACGGGGACAGCAAATTGCGCTGGCTGGGCCCGGAAAAAGGGGTGGTGCATCTTGCGACAGCGGCGGTCGTCAATGCGCTGTGGGATCTGTATGCCAAAGTGGAAGAAAAGCCGCTCTGGCGACTCTTGGCCGATATGACTCCCGAAGAGCTGGTTCGGTGCGTTGACTTTAGCTATATCACCGATTCGATAACTCCGGAAGAAGCGGTGGGGCTGCTCAAAAAGCTGGAACCCACCAAACAGCAGCGCATCGAAACACTGCAACAGCAGGGATACCCGGCATATACCACCTCGGCCGGCTGGCTGGGATATTCCGACGACAAAATTCGAAATTTATGCCGCCAGGCGGTGCAGGAGGGATGGACCCATCTTAAGATGAAGGTGGGAGCCGATCTGGAGGACGATATGCGTCGGGCCGCCATTATCCGCGAGGAGATCGGATACGACCGGGTGCTGATGATGGATGCAAATCAAACCTGGGATGTGGATGAGGCGATTGCCAATATGCGAAAGCTGGCCCGGTTTAATCCCTGGTGGATCGAAGAGCCGACCAGCCCGGACGACATCCTGGGTCATGCCGAGATCGGCAAGGCTATTGAGCCGATCAACATAGCTACAGGTGAGCACTGCCAGAACCGGGTGATGTTCAAACAATTTTTCGAGGCCGGGGCCCTGGATATTTGCCAGATCGACAGCTGCCGGGTGGGCGGGGTCAATGAGAACCTGGCGATTATGCTGATGGCTGCCAAGAATGAAGTCCCGGTGTGTCCCCATGCTGGCGGGGTGGGGCTGTGCGAATATGTGCAGCACCTCTCCATGATCGATTATATCGCCATCAGCGGAAGCATGGAAAACAGGGTGACCGAATACGTGGATCACCTGCATGAGCACTTTTTGGATCCGGTAATCATCAAAAACGCTCATTATATGCCCCCGGAACGACCTGGATACAGTATCGAAATGAAGAAAAATAGCTTGCGCGAGTATGCCTATCCACAGGGTAAAATCTGGCAGGAGATTTCAACAGAGTAGATGAGAGAAAATGCCGGAATTGGGCAAATAAAACAGTTTTACAAAGCCCTCTGAACATTGATCCGGGTCTGAATAATGAACAGCAATAGCAATATTGATAAAACCGATTTCTATGACAGAAATTAAAGAGGTATTTACAAAGCAAGGCAAGGGGCTGAGGGCCCCCTTGGTGCCATTCATACTTATAACAAGCCTCTTTTTTATGTGGGGGTTGGCCAATAACCTGACCGATACCCTGCTGGCCGCCTTCAAGCGGATCATGAGCATGAGTGATTTCCAGACCTCCTGGATCCAGATGGCTTTTTACGGCTCCTATTTTTGCCTGGCTCTGCCCGCTGCAGTGTTTATTAAACGATTCACCTATAAATCAGGTGTCTTGCTGGGGCTGGGGATGTACGTGGCCGGGGCCCTCCTGTTTTACCCCTCCAGTATTGCGATGGACTACGGGTTCTTTTTGGGATCGCTTTTTATTCTTGCGGGCGGACTTTCAATCCTGGAAACGGCCTGTAATCCCTATATCATCGCGATGGGAGATCGAAAGACCGGAACCCGCCGGTTAAACCTGGCGCAGTCCTTCAACCCGATCGGGTCGATTTCAGGTGTTGTTATCAGCAAGTTCTATATCCTTTCGAACCTGGATGTGGCCAGTGCAGAGGAGAGGGCGGCCATGTCCGCAGAAAAGCTGCAGCAGATCCAGCAGGCTGAACTGGATGCTGTTATGGGTCCTTACGTCACCCTGGGATTGATACTGCTGGGAATCTGGCTTGTGATCGCCTTTACCAAAATGCCGAAGGCTTCAACCGAGAGCACCACGATCGACCTGTGGCCCACCCTCAAGCGACTTGTCAAAAGGAAGCAATACGTTCTGGGAGTGTTAGCCCAGTTTTTTTATGTGGGAGCACAGATCTGTGTATGGTCGTTTACGATACGGTACGTGATGGAGGAGCTGAGCCTGGTTGAGTCAGCAGCCTCCAACTATTACATTGCCGCTCTTGTCGTCTTTACGATTTTCCGGTTTATCAACACCTACCTGATGAAATTTATCAAACCGGTAAATCTTCTCATCGGGTCGGCTTTACTGGCTGTTCTATCTACGTTTTTGGTCATAGTGGGCAGCGGGTACCTGGGAGTCATTGCGCTGGTGGCCATCTCGGGCTTTATGTCCCTGATGTTTCCAACCATATTCGGGCTGGCTTCAGAGGGACTTGGGCAAGATACCAAAATCGGCAGTTCGGGACTGATCATGGCGATCGGCGGCGGGGCTGCACTGCCACCGCTGCAAGGACTCCTTTCGGATGCCACCGGGAGTATTAATATTTCATACTGGATACCCCTGATCTGTTTTTTCATTATCGCCCTGTACGGATGGCTGAATAAAAAATATGATCCGGCAAAACTGTAGTATAGTGATCAAACACTGGATCCGGGCTTTCCCAGACAGAATGCATATAACACCGATTATGCCGATCTGAGCAGAAAAACTATTGGCTGTTGCTTTGCTAAGGCACAAATTACCATTAACAATAAAAAGCTTTGTAGAGCATTTCAGTTATGTACAATACCCAAAAAATGAGTAGTGATGAATAGCCAAAAATCAGACTATCAGTTTAAACGCTATTGTAAAACGCTTACCCTGAAGAATGATCCTGAACTGATCGAAGAATACAAGCGGGTGCACGAGAATGTGTGGCCGGAGATCAAAAAGGGGATGCGGGAGGTCGGTATCCTGAACATGGAGATCTATATTCATGGCAACCGGCTGTTTATGATTATGGATACCGCGCCCGGTTTCGACCATGACAAAGCGATGCAAAGGCTGGCAGCCAAACCCCGGCAGGCTGAGTGGGAGGCCCATGTAGCCCGGTTCCAGGAAACCACGGAAGAGGCTTCTGCCGCTGAAAAATGGCAGCTCATGGAGCGGATATTCAAACTAGATCAACGCAAAGAACACGGGGACCAGGAAAAGTAGCGATTGGCTTCGGCTGGAGGGATCGGGCTTGTGCACGATTGTGGATTACAAAATCTGTTTCCGAGAGCACATCGGAATCTGGGGCTTTATCCATGGGTAAAAATCTTTTTTAACCTGAGTTCGAGATGATGATTTCAAACAGAATGCCTGTTTTCCTTGAAATGGCAAGAAAACAGTCCCTCTTTGAGGAGGGTGGACCAATCGCGTGGTTTTTGCAAGTGGGTCGGGAGGTGCAGGTCTGACATAGAGAATAAATACCCCTCCCCTGAAGGAAAGATTAAAGGCCTGCCCCGGGAAACTAAGAATCAATGTAAAGCTGGAAGTTATATAGAACTCAGGTTTTTTACTGAATAGTAACCTTGCGTATTACGTGGTTGTGATGGTCCGCAACAAAGAGAACGGTTCCTTCTTCGTTGATTGCCAACCCTATGGGACCGTTAAACCGGGCGTTGGATTGCTCCCCGTCAACCAGTCCCGGTTCGCCGTTGCCGGCAATATTGATCACCTCTCTTTGTGGAGAGATGCGCCTGATACGGTGATTGTAAAAGTCGGCTACGTAGATTCTGTTGTGTTTGTCGACTGCCACATCATAAGGGGCATTAAAGCGGGCTTCACGCGCCGCCTCGTCCATGTACCCCGGTTCTCCATCCCCGGAAAAGGTGCTGACTACACGCTTTGAACTGATAAGCCGGATGCTGTTGTTCCCGTAATCTGCAACAAATATTCGTCGTTCCGGCCCGAGATCCATCCCAAAAGGGAAGTGAAACTGTGCCATCTGTCCATAGCCGTTTTCAAAGCCCCGTTCTCCTGAACCAGCGTATGTTCCTACCTCACCCGACGACGTCACCCAGCGGATCCGGCTACTGCCCGAGTCGCTTACATAGAGCGTATCATTTTCAGCGAGGGCAATTCCGGCCGGAAAGTTAAACTGCGCCACATTGGGCGGACCGTCACGGTATCCCGGGACCGTCCCGGAGAAAGTTGTTACAGAACCTGAATTTGCCAGGTACCGGATGCGATGATTGCCAAAATCTGAAATAAAGATGTTCCCTTCGCCTGTCACTTCTGCATCGGTGGGGCGAAAGAACCGCGCCCGTGATCCCGGGCCGTCACGAAATCCACCCGTACCGTCGCCGGCCAGTGTCTGCACATAGCCATCGGGAGTGATTATTCGGATGCTGTGGTTCCAGTGGTCAACGACAATCAGCTCACCATTCGGGGCCAGTTCCAGTCCCACCGGGTAGTTGAAGCGTGCATGGGTGCTCTCCCCGTCCCTGAAACCGAGGGAACCTGATCCCGCATAGGTACTTACATGAACGGTCGGGAGGTAGATAAAAGAGGGGCCCGTCGCCGTTTTTTTACCTACACGTACCTTTACAGCACCGGATCCTGCTCCCTTTGGCACTGTTGTTTTGAGCGCGGTGGGGGAAGAGGCCAGTACTTCTGCAGAGAGGCCGTTGAAAGTGATGACGTTTTCGGCGGGGATGTCACTGAATCCACGACCGGAAATGGTCACTTCCGTACCAAAAGTGCCTTCAACAGGAGTGATCGAGCTGATCTGAAACCGGGATTCCTCCATGATTGAATCTGTACCGGTTCCGGTCTCGCCGCATGCCATCGGTAAAATAGCTGTCAAGGCAATGATGCCACGGGCGAATGGTTTGGGCAGGTACATGGTTCCAACCCTGAGTATTAATTGGCAGGGATCTTTGCAGAACGAGAAATTGAGGGTTTTGCAAAGCCCTTCGTTGTTAATTTAAAAGCTATTTGGGAAGCCGATCATTCCCGACCCTGCATTTAAAAACAGGGAAGCAGTGTTGGGTGACCGGGGCACATTCGGTTGTCCAGTGGATGTACCCATAGAATCCGTCCCAGGAACTGTTCAAGCCCACAAACCCAACTCATTCACTCACTCAATCACTCACTCAATCAATCAATAAGTCCCCGCCTACTGCTCCAGGATTCGCTTCGCTGTGAGGCTGTCGGAGATAAGCACATCGATATTCTTGCCGTTAAGGGCGCCCTCTATAACCTCTACTTTATCGGGACCGCCCGCCATGCCCACTACGGTGTCAATCCCCATCATTTCTTCCGGAGAAACGCCTATAACCAGGTCTTTAAGAGAAGTGTCAATCTCTTTACCATTGATATCAAAAAAACGAAGGGCGATATCGCCAACCGCATCGGAGTTGGTGATCTCCCTGCGCACCTTCTCGGATATCTCGTGCGTGTCTTCTGTGAGAACCGGGTTGGTGTGAAGAGCCCCGAGCCCCACATACAGCGTATCGATATCAGCGAACTGGTCGACAGCCCCCTTAACCTGCCGGTCGTTCAGCAACACCTCTTTTGCCTGTACGCTTCCGACAATGCCGGGAGCGGGGAGGAGGGTCAGTTTGGCGTTGAGCGCCTGGGAAAGCCGGCGCGATATGTCCGTGGCGTGCGCTTTTGCTTCAGGGGCCCCCACGCCACCCAGCGCCTGCACAACATGCAGATCGTTAATAGACTTTGGCTGCATCGCATCCAGCATGGCCTGCAGCGTGGTACCCCACGTAACTCCAATTAAATCTCCCTCTTTAACGGTACGGTGCAGGTACTCAGCGGCGGCGGAGCCGATCTGTCGTTTGATAACCTGTGAGGATAGCTGCTCGTCGGATTCTACCAGGACGACTTCCTGAAGGCCGTATTTTTTTTCCATGGCATTCTCCAGCTCCACGAAATTGGCATTGGGAGTGACAACAGATATCTGAACAATGCCCTGTTCCCGCGCCTGCTTCAACAAGCGAGAGACTTTGGGCCGGGAAAGATGCAGGCGGTTGGCAATCTCCTGCTGGTTATAATCCTGATCATAATATAGTGAACTCACCTTGCTGAGCAGGCGTACATCGATCGAGTTTTGGCTGCCGGGCATAGAAAATTAGATTGATGGTTAACGTGTCATGCTCCGGTACAGGTACGCGTCCGGTATGTTCAGAACCGCCAGACGAAACCTGCCGGTTCAGTACGTCACTGTACCCCTGACTAAAATTGAGCGATTAAATCGATTATCACAAGTAGGCCAACGGTTTCGCTTACCGAACGGCCTGAATGAAAGTCGCTCATAACCGTTATTTCCGGTTGACATTAAAGCCAGTTTTGTTAACTTAATAGAACAATAGTTCAGTCATGAACATATGTTCAATATACTGACTTGCGAATTTAAAAAAAAGGGATGCCGATCATTTCCATACAAATCGGTGGATAGTAAGCAATCGCAACGAAGTTATTATCAATCAAAAACAGGAAGGGTTGCTAAATGTTAGTAAATGTTACAAAACCCAGGGAATGGGATGATACGCATGACATCGATCCGGATAAGCTTTGGTCAGAACTTCAGATGGGAAACAAAGAGGCTATTTCAAAATTATTTTGCCTGTACTACTCTAATTTATACAACTATGGATACAATATAATACCGCGCCGGGAGCTGGTGCGTGATTGTATCCAGGAGCTGTTCCTGACCCTCTGGAACAAAAGGGAGGGGATCAATCAGCCCCATTCGGTAAAGGCCTACCTGATATCATCGTTTCGGCGCATCATTCTTCGAAAGTTAAAGCGGTACCGGAACCGGAAAAAGAGGAACCAGGTGTATACCGAAAACTTCTTCGAAGAACCCTTTAACGTGGAGGAGCTGATGGTACACTTTGAAACGGAACGGGAGCTGAAACGGAAGCTGAAAGAGGCGCTCAACTCACTGAGCAAAAGGCAGAAAGAGTCGATTTACCTGAAATTTTACCAGGGATTGACAACCGACGAGATTTCTCACGTGATGGAGGTCAACAAGCAAAGCGTGTACAACCACGTCTCGGAGGCGATATCCAACATGCAAAATTACATACAGGTGAACCGGTAGTTCTTCAGGCCGGGGGATATGCCTGGTTCCGCATTCTCTGTTTTGGCAGCTTATTGTCACTGTTTTTTCGGACCTGTTTTCAAAAACTTCTAATTTGGCTTATCTTCAAATAAAGTCAAGCTAGACTAAAGTAACGTTTTGGAACAGAACTATACATTGGCAGACCTGCTTAATGACGAATCCTTTTTACGCTGGCTCGAAGATAAGGCTCCCCGGCGCCAGTCAATTAAATGGAACCGGTGGGTTGCGCGGTCACCTGAGCGGCGCAAACTTGTTGCCCGGGCCCAGATAGTTGTTTCGATGCCGTTTAAAGATTGGGGCAGCGAGTCCGACAAACAGCAACAACTCGAAAGGTTAATGAACGTACTTAATAAAACCGGAAATTTGAAGCTCATCAAGACTGACGACGGGTAGCGACCGCTCACTGAAAAAAGTTCCCGTTATGGTTGATTCCCTTCCGCCGCATGCCGTAAGTCTTTCTCTTTGAACATTTTTCAAATAATTCAAAAAAGTAGGAGTAGATTTGCAGATGCACCCGCTCTTTATAAATGAATACATCAGTAGCACTTACTGATTAACTGTAGGTAGAATAACCCATATTCCCTTAGTATCTACAGTCCTTTCCTCTGGCCTGACCTGATTACGTCAGGCCAGTATTTTTTTGAGCACGTTTAGAGACCGGGATGTGCAAAAGCACGATTTCCTAATTCCTTTTTGATCAGCCTGCTTTTCTTCGGAGCCATTGCAGGCTCGTTATAGATTACTAAACACACTCCTCACGGACAATGCACTTTCACACTCTTTCTCCCCCGCAACAGATTGTAACGACGATGAAATGGATCTATGAAGGGGGAATGACTACCTCAACGGGAGGGAATATTTCACTAAAAGAGCCTGGCGGGGATATCTGGGTTACCCCCTCCGGAATGGACAAGGGGATAGTCGGAGCCGATGACATCGTCCATCTTGATCCCGATGCAAAAGTAATTTCTGAAGGAAACCCCTCTTCCGAGCTGCCCTCGCACTATTGCATCTACCGGGAGCGGCCGGATATCGGGGCGGTCATTCATGCCCATCCGCCGGGACTCATTACGTTCAGCATAGCAGGTGAAATACCGGATACCAATATCATTCCCCGCATGCGGGAGGTTTGCGGGAACGTGGGATTTGCGCCTTATCGCATTCCCGGAAGCGAGGCGCTGGGCCGCAGTATTGCAGGGCAGTTTGCCCGGGGCCATCAAGCGGTGGTCATGGAAAATCACGGGGTGGCAGTAGGAGGAAAGGATCTTGACGAGGCATACCGGCGGTTTGAGTTGCTTGAAGCGTGTTGCCAGACCATCATTCATGCGAATCGAATAGGGAACTGGCGGGGGTTGAGTATTGAAGAGATAGAGAAACGCCGATTACAAACGAGATCGATGCCGTCTGGGGATCATACGCCAGACCACTCTGAACAACTGGATCTGCGAAGCGCTGTTACCGAAATCGCAAAAAGAGTCTGCCGGCAGCGCCTTATGACCAGTAGCGGGGGCTGCCTGTCTGTTCGTACCGGCGTGGAAAGCTGCTGGATCACCCCCGAAAATATAAACAAACGGCTGCTGGAACCGGAAGAGCTGGTGCTGCTTCGCCAGGGACAGAGCGAAAAAGGCAAGGTGCCCGACCGCCTGGCAACGTTGCATCAGCAGATCTACCTGCAACATCCGGGTGTGCGAACAGTAATTACGGCGCGTCCGCCCTGTCTTTCTGCACTGGGGATCACAGGCCGCACGCTGGACACCCGCACGATTCCGGAAAGCTATGTCTTTTTGCGCGATATTCCGCTGGTTTCATGCAGCCGCGAGCTGAACGATCCGGAAGAGGCAGGGAGACTGAGCGGCATGATCTCATACGAAACGCCGATGTTGCTGATCCGGAATGAGCTGCTGCTCGTTACGGGCCGAACGCTGCAGGAGGCGTTCGATCGGCTGGAGATCGCTGAATTTGGTGCACGCTCAGCCATTGATGCCCTGGTTATGGGCGGAGCAAACCCGCTGCATGAAACACAGTTGCGCGGGCTTGAAAAATTTATAAGCTGATCTTGTTGGATTTCACCGAGAAGTTGTTTGCAGAACCTCCCTTTGGGGATGACAGAGTACGGAAAACCGATCCATTCTACGACAGGAAACATTTACATTTTTTTAAGGAGCCCACCCCGATATTTATTTGACATAGTTTCAAAAATTATCCATTTAGGATGTGGGATTTTGTTAAAAACAAGAGCAACAAGTCCCGGGATTTTTCTGTGGAAAATCAGTAGATATCCAAACCGGCCGTCTCTATATATAGTAAGGCAATTAATGTTAGGAGATGGAACTCAATCCATGTAATAAGTGGAGAACGTTGAAAAACCAGGGATTTTGCTCAGGATCAATCCTGTATGCAGTGGATATCCCGTTAAATGAGTATTTAGATGTGTACATGCCGAAATTGGGCAAAACAACGGTTTTGCAAAGTCCTCTATAAAGTAAACTATATATTCAATTCTTAAACCTTTGCTTATGAGTAATACATATCCAAAACTTCATAACGCTGCGTGGCCCGGTGTCGTCGGAAAAGGGCCGGATTCGGAACCGCCAATCGGCCTCGATAAAATGCTGGAGATGACAGCCGCGGCTGAAGTCAACGGTACCAAATTCGATGGGATCGACCTGTTTCTATACGATCCGCATATTGATATTGACAGCTCGGAAGATGAGATCAAAGCCCTGGGCGATAAAATTGCCGATCTCGGGTTGAATGTCGGGAGTCTGGTGGCCCCGGTATGGCCGGATATCGGTGGAGGCTCCGCCATGGGAAGCGAGGAAGATCGCAAGAATTTTGTAACGCAGGTTAAAAAATCCTGCGAGATCGGGAAGACATTGCGCGAGCACGGGGTGCGCTCATACGGCGTTATCCGCATCGACTCAGCGGTGGACCCCGGTACCTGGGCAGAAAACCCGGAAGAAAATACCAAGCTGATCGCCCAGACATGGCGCGAAGCCTGTGATGTTGCCGCCGATTACGGTGAAGACCTCGCTGCCGAGGGCGAGATTTGCTGGGGCGGAATGCACAGCTGGAAAACGATGGTCAATACGCTGGAGCTGGTCGATCGCGACAATATCGGGTTCCAGGCGGATATGGCACATACCCTGCTGTACCTGCTCGGGTATAATGCGCCGGACGATCGTATTCTTCCGGAAGATTTTGATTGGGACGATCGCGAGACGCTCACGGAAGGCCTGAAAGAGATGACGGCCGCACTGCGCCCCTGGACGATCGATTTCCATGTTGCGCAAAACGACGCAACCGTATTTGGGTCAGGTACCCACGAAAAAACGGGACGTCATTGCCTGCCAAACGATCCGGACGGAAAGCTGAACATCGCGGAAGATGCCGGGCACTGGCTGCGCGACGAAAATGGAGAGCTTACCAAGGCGTTCAAGCATATCTGCTGGGATGGCTGCATGTTCCCGAATGAGGTGATGACCAAGCAGCAGACCTGGAACGATATCCTTGAGGCTATGATCGAAGTTCGTAACCAGCATGGCTGGAGCGAATAGGCAAGAACAGCGTAATAAATTGCAATAAAAAAGCAGAAGTAACATGTCGGATAAAAAAGAATTAAGAATTGGTATGGTTGGGTATGGACTCATGGGAAGGATCCATACCAATGGGTATAAACGAGTGAATGATTTCTTCCCCGAACTGGAACATCGACCCGTCTTAAAAGCTGTTTCGGGTCGTACCGAAGAAAAGGTGAAGAAATTTGCCGACCAGTGGGAATACGAATCGTATGAGACAGATTGGAGGGCACTCGTTGAACGAGATGACATCGATGCCATCGATATCTGTACTCCCAACGATACGCATGCTGAAATAGCCATTGCAGCGGCCGAGGCCGGGAAAATGATTCTGTGTGAAAAGCCGCTGGCCCGCACAGTCGCCGAAGCCAGGCCGATGGTGGAAGCGGTGGAAAAAGCAGGAGTCGCAAATACAGTCTGGTACAATTACCGCCGCGTGCCTGCGGTAACGCTGGCCAAGCAGATCATTGATTCGGGAAAGCTCGGTAAAATATTCCATTACAGGGCGAACTTCCTGCAGGATTTCACAATTAATCCGGATGTGCCTCAGGGCGGAGAAGCGTTGTGGCGTTTGGACAAGGATGTCGCCGGATCTGGTGTGACCGGGGACCTCCTGGCCCACTGTATTGATACGGCAATGTGGCTGAACGGTGGAATCAAGGATGTCTCTGCTATGACGGAGACCTTTGTGAAGGAGCGGGTTCATCAGGAAACGGGTGAAAAGGAAGAGGTCACCATTGATGATGCCTGCACGTTCCATTGCCATTTTGACAATGGATCACTGGGTCTATTTGAAGCTACCCGCTATGCCCGTGGACACAAAGCGCTGTATACGTTTGAAATAAACGGAGAACATGCGTCAATCCGGTGGGACCTGCATGACATGAACTGGCTCGAATTCTTTGATCACTCAGATGATCCAAACGTTCGGGGATGGCGTAGAATTCATGTGTCTGAAAGCGAACAGCCTTACATGGATCGCTGGTGGATACCGGGAACTTCCATCGGGTACGAGCATACCTTTTTGCACCAGGTAGCTGCTTTTCTTGAATCTATCGAAACGGGCGAACCTTGTTCTCCCACCTTCCAGGAAGCACTGGAGACACAGAAAGTTTGTGAATCTGTGCTTGATTCCGCTTCTTCAAGAAGCTGGAAAGATACCGGCGTTGACTGGTAGCTTCCGGACAGTAGAAAAATTGAGGGTTCATCGCCGGTCTTGCGATCGGCGGTGCTCAATTGAATCACGTATATCATTTCGTTGTAGCCAATTATTAAATCGATAATTGGCTACAACATTTAATTTTACCATATCTGATGCCGAGTAATTCTACAACCGAAAATCAACATATTAGTTCTGAACAGTGGGCTGGAAAAGTATCTAACCACAGGCAGCTGGGAGGTATCGAAACGGCGGTACTGGACAACGGCCACGGGCATGGAATCCGTGTGGCACGGGTTGACACCGGCGCCGGGTTGCGATTTAACGTAGTGCTGGACCGCGCGATGGATATCGCCGAGGCGTTTTATAACGAGTACAGCCTGTCTTGGCTGAGTCATTCGGGAACAACACCGGCCAATCCGGCGGCTACTGAAGGAATCAAATGGCTCGATTCATTTCCCGGCGGTTTGGTCACCACCTGCGGGCTGACACATGTCGGCGGACCGGAAGAGGACGAGCATGGAAAACGGGGGCTGCACGATCGTATAAGCAATATACCCGCTACGATAGAGTCGGTGATACAGCCGGATCTTGTAAATAAAAACCTGGAGATGAGCATTACCGGCAAGATGCTGCAATCCTCGGTCTTCGGTCCCCATCTGGAATTGAAAAGGACGATATCTGCTACGCTCGGAAAAGCGGCGATTGCGATACACGACGAAGTGACGAATGTGGGCAATACCCCCGCACCCCATATGTTGTTGTATCATGTGAATTTTGGCTGGCCCCTGGTGGATGAAGGCGCCGAGATCGTATGGGAGGGCAAATGGAAATCCCGCGATGAGGAGAGCAGTAAAATTTTTAATGAAGGAACCGATTTTAAGCGCTGTCCGCCCCCGATGGACGCTCACAGCGGACCCGGCGAGGCGGCCGCCTTCCTCGACCTGGATGCCGATGAAGCGGGGATCTGCCACTGCGGGATCAGGAATTCCACCATTGGGCTGGATCTGGAGCTGTCATTTCCCAAATCCCAGATGCCGTGGGTGACCAACTGGCAGCACTGGGGACGCAACGAATATGTAACGGCCCTGGAACCCGGTACCCATCCGCCGATCGGGCAGTCGACGGCGCGGGAAAACGGGGATCTTATCACACTTGATGTAGGAGAAACCCGGTCGTATGATACGGAAATCCGGATCAATAGAATGTAATTGCAGAATCTATTTCAGAATATCAATATTAACATTTAAATAGTAGTTCAATGAGCAACGATCTGAATATTGCGAAAAAAGCCTTTGATCAAGGCAAAGGAATTTTACGGCTGGCCCCAAACTGGGTACCACGGTCATTTTGTGTGCCTGGTAGACGGATAAAGCTGCACCCGGATGATTATTACGCACTTGGTGGAGAGCGCGGCGGTATCGACGAGCGCTGGTTTTCCTCTACCACCCCGGCTGATAACGGTCCGCTGACCGGCGAGATCGAAGGGTTGAGCGAAGTGGTGTTTGAGGATAACGGCTCCACGGAACGGGTGTTGCTGCGGGATGCCGTTCAGGCCCTGAAGGGAGATCTGATCGGGGACCGTATCTGGGATGAGCATGAATCGTGGCCAATGTATTCGAAGTTTTTTGACAACAAGGGAGCCCTGCCGCACCATGTCCATCACCGGGACGAGCATGCCCGGTTAACCGGCCAGAACGGGAAGCCGGAAGCGTATTACTTCCCTCCCCAGGTTAACAACCACGGCGGCGATTTTCCATATACGTTTTTTGGGCTGAATCCGGGTACGACCAGGGAACAGCTGCTGGAGTGCCTGAAGAATTTTACAGAAGGCGATAACAAGATAACGAACCTCTCCAGCGCCCAGCGCCTGCAACCGGGAACCGGCTGGAACGTACCTCCCGGACTGTTGCACGCACCGGGCAGTCTCTGTACCTACGAACCACAAAAAGCCTCCGATGTATTTGCGATGTATCAATCGCTGGTGGGAGACTCAATCGTTGACGAGGAGCTGCTCTGGAAGGATACTCCGGAAGACCGGAAAGGCGATTTTGATTTTCTTATTGAAGTACTGGACTGGGACCTGAATGTGGATGGAAACCTGCAGGAAAAATGCTACATGGAACCGATTCCGGTACATCCTGTAGAGCAGATGAAACAGGAGGGATATATCGAAAAATGGATCTGCTATAAATCGGAAGCGTTTAGTGCCAAGGAACTGACCGTACTGCCCGGAGAAACGGTTACGATCAAGGACTCCGGCGCCTACGGGATGATCATGATGCAGGGCCACGGTACGATGGGCGAATGGGATATCGAAACGCCCTCCCTTATCCGGTTTGGCCAGCTTACTCACGATGAATATTTCGTAAGCGAACAGGCCGCCAGGGAAGGGGTGAAGATTGTCAACCACTCCAGCACCGATCCCATCGTGATGCTCAAGCATTTCGGGCCGGAAAACCCGGATTTGGATCTGTAACGCACGATATTTCAGCAGTAAGCAAATTGGAAGATCAGGGATACCAGCGCCGGCTTGGCCCAATCCAGGCCGCTGTATCTGTGATCGATGGCATTTTGGTGCAGTCAACCAGTTGGTGGGCTGCACCTTTAATTATGTGTGATATATGGAGGAAGATCCCAACGTTGTACTGCAGATAAAGAACATTTCCAAAGCCTTTGGCGGCGTTCAAGCCCTTGAGAACGTTCATTTCAGGATCCGCGCGGGAGAAGTACACGGCGTGATGGGGGAGAACGGGGCCGGTAAATCGACGCTGATGAATAGCCTGATGGGACTGGTCCAACCAGATGCGGGTCAGATTATTTTCCAGGGAGAGTCGCTGGATCACACCGACGTCAAAAGCGCGCTGGACCGGGGCATATCCATGGTTCACCAGGAGATTATGCCTGTTCCTGAGCTGACCGTCGCCCAGAACATCTTCCTGGGACAAGAAAATACCCGGGCATTTCCGGGCTGGATCGATGAGCAAACGCTGATTAAAAAAGCGCGTCGACAGCTGGAAGAACTCGACGTCGAGATCGACGTAACCCGTCCGATGAAGCAGCTGAGTATTGCCGAGATGCAGATGGTGGAGATCGCCAAGGCACTCTCCAATGATGCAAAAGTTATCATTATGGACGAGCCGACCTCTTCGCTCTCCAACAGGGAGGTGCGGCAGCTGTTCAGCGTAATCCGGGGACAGAAAAAACAGGGCGTCACGGTCATCTACATTTCTCACCGGATGGAGGAGATTTTCCAGATATGTGACCGAATCACTGTATTGAGAGACGGCCGCCATATGGGCACCCATCCCGCAAAAGCCCTTGATGAAGATCAGCTGATCGAGATGATGGTGGGACGGTCCCTTGAAACTGTTTTTCCCGAGAAAAACAGCGAACTCGGAGAGGTCGTGTTTTCTGTGAAAGGATTTAGCAGAGAAGATCGCTACAAAGATATCAATTTCGAGGTTCGGCGCGGAGAGGTACTCGGGCTGGCGGGCCTGATGGGTGCGGGGCGTACCGATATCGTAAAGGCGATTATGGGACTTGAACCCCACGACAAGGGCACAATTGAGCTGCATGGACGGGCGGTGACGATCAATTCTCCCCGGCACGCAATCCGGCGGGGGATCTCCTATGTTACGGAAGACCGGAAAGAGTCTGGCATTATCGGGGATCTGTCAGTCCGGGCCAACCTGACGCTTTCAAATCTGCGTTCTTTCGTTTCAGGAATCCTGATAAATGAGAGGGCGGAGAAAAAAGCCGCCACGGGTATGATAAACAGGCTGAGTATCAAAACGCCCGATATGCATCAGAAAGTACGGTTTTTGAGCGGCGGTAATCAGCAGAAGGTTATCATCGGAAAATCTCTGCTGACAGAGCCGGAGGTGCTCATACTGGATGAGCCGACCCGCGGTATCGACGTAGGGGCTAAATTTGAGATCTACCAGCTGATCGACAAACTGGCAAGAGCGGGAAAAGCTGTTATTTTGATATCTTCGGAACTGCCGGAACTGCTGGGACTGAGTCACCGCATTTTGGTGCTCTCAAGAGGGGAAGTGACGGCAGAACTGCCCGCAGCCGAAGCGACACAGGAAATAATCATGAAATATGCAATAGCAAACAGGTGAAGGAGCGGATGGAGTCAGGTATACAGAGAATTTCAGAAGCGATGGGGAAACGGTCAACATACTCCGAAAAATTGCAGAAATATGGCGTACTAATCGCATTTGTACTCATATGTATCGGCATCTCCGTCATGAGTCCCAATTTCTTGACCGTAACCAACCTTCTAATTGTTGTACGGCAGATTACGATTAACGCGATGCTGGCGTTTGGAGTGACGTTTGTGATTATTTCCGGCGGAATTGATCTCTCCATGGGATCGGTGGTGGCGGTTGCAGGAGTGGTGGCCGCCTCTTTTGCTCATCCGGGAACATATCCGCTTATTGTGCCACTGATGGCCGGACTGGCGGCCGGGGTGCTCATCGGGGCGTTCAACGGTATTGTAATTACGAAGGGAAACGTGCCACCATTCATCGTAACGCTGGGCACGATGACCATCGGCCGGGGACTGGCTTTGATTATCAGTGACGGTCGCCCGATTTCAAACCTTTCGGAATCGTTCGGCTATATCGGCGGGGGAAACCTGTTGGGAATTCCCTTTCCAATCGTGATATTGGGAGTTACCTTTGCCGCCTGCGTGCTGCTTCTGAAAAAAACGGTGCTTGGCCGGTATATCTACGCGGTGGGAGGCAATGAAGAGGCCGCGCGGGCTTCCGGCATCGACGTAAAGAAAATTAAAATAACCGTTTATACCCTTTGTGGCGCACTGTCTGCCGTGGGAGGAATTATCCTGGCTTCCCGTATCAGTACGGGGCAACCCAATGTTGGTGTCGCCTTCGAGCTGGATGCCATTGCGGCGGTGGTGATCGGTGGTACCAGTCTGTCGGGCGGGGTGGGGACGATGACCGGTACGCTGATCGGCGCATTGCTGATCGGGGTAATCGGCAATGGACTTGATTTAATGAATGTTTCTTCCTATTACCAGCAGGTGGTGATGGGATTGATTATCATTGGAGCGGTTCTGCTGGACAACCTGCGGAGAAATAACCTGGACAACTAATTTTTATATCTTGAGATTCATGGCACAAAAGTGTTCTGTTTGCAATTATATGAGTGCGGCAGTGACTATGGCAGTCCTGTCCGGAATGTTGCTGTTATCGGCTTGTAGTCAATCGGGAGATCGGGAAGGCGACGGGCAGCCGGAAATTACCCTCGGGGCGTCGATGCTGAGCATGCAGAATGAATTTGTGGTAAACGTGCGGGATGCGATGGCCACCGAGGCGGAGCAACAGGGGGTTACGCTGCTCGTGAATGATGCCCAACGCTCTGCACTGACACAGCTGGAGCATGTTGAGCGCTTCATCTCACAGGGGGTTGATGCCATCATATTGAATCCGGTGGAGGTGGAGGCCAGCTCTCCGGCAGTAGACCTGGCCCGGCGATCGGGCATCCCGATAATAAATGTGAACTCGGAAACCAGGTCGGAACCTACCGCATTTGTGGGGTCGGACGATGTAAGGGCCGGGGAGATGGCAATGGAATTTATCGCGGAAAGCCTGGGAGGGTCGGGTAACGTGTTGATGCTGCAGGGTTATATGGGGCAGGCCGCCCAGATTAAGCGGGAACAGGGAGCCCAAAATGTGCTGGAGCAGACGCCGGGACTTACATTGCTGGCGTCCCAAACCGCAGAATGGGACCGTGCCGAGGCGATGTCACTGATGGAAAACTGGATACAGTCTTATGGTGACGATATTGACGCGGTGTTTGCCCACAACGATGAAATGGGACTGGGAGCCCTTGAAGCCCTTGAAAATGCCGGGTTGAGCGAGGATGTCATTATCATAAGTATTGACGGCATCCGGGATGCCCTGCAGGCAGTTCGGGATGGACGGCTGGATGCGACGGTATTCCAGGATGCCCGCGGGCAGGGATCAACCGCAGTACAAACGGCGCTAAAGATTATTGCTGAAGATAGTACATACCAAGAAGAGGTGCTAATACCGTTTCAAACGGTAACCCGGGAAAATGTCGACCAATTTTTACAGGAATGAGTCGCACGGATTTTGGAGAAGTATGAATCAAAATTCGTGAGGTGAATGATGAAGAGATGTCCGAAAAAGTGGGATTGTAGCCTGTTGGCGATTTTCCCGTAAACACTAATGCAAACCAACCATTTAATTTTCAAAAATAATTACCAATGAAATATTCAATATTTGCTGCCACAATAATGGCACTGGTCCTAAATTATACACCGATCTCCCTAACGGGAAGTTCGACCCCGGAGGAAACAGTAAATATAAACGAGGAAGACACCGACACTATGGATGAAAAACTGTTACGCCATGTGGTACTGCTCAAGTTTAAGGAGAGCGCCACGGAGCAGGAGATAGCAAAAGTTGAAAAAGCGTTTTCCGCCCTGCCGGACAAGATTTCTGCCATCAAGGGATATGAGTGGGGTACGAACAACAGTCCCGAAGGGCTTGACAAGGGATTCACCCACTGTTTCCTGGTAACATTCGAAAGTGAAGAGGATCGCGCCACCTACTTGCCACACCCCGACCACAAGGCTTTTGTCGATATTCTGGAGCCTCATATGGAGGATGCACTCGTAATTGACTACTGGGCGCAGGAAAATTGATTAATCTTGCCGGGATTATGCTCTATTCAATGGGAGTGCTGAATAGATGGAAGCACTGAAAAATAAAGAGCGCGGGCGTTATCGCCAGCGCTCTTTATCTATAAGAGGGTACGATTGGTAACTATTCAACCACGATCGTCCCTTTCATGCCCGCCGCAAAGTGTCCGGGAAAAGAACAGATGTAGGTATAGCTTCCGGTCTCTTCCGGGACGGTAAATGTGACTTCAACCGTTTCGCCACCGCCGGCAAGGCCTGTGTAGGCAATGATTTGGTCAGTCAATTTGGGGGGGATAAAATCGTTGTTTCTGGCCGTGGCAGCCGCAGAAGCGAAGGCTTTCGCATCCACATCCTGCTTCAGGACGACCACATTATGGGCCATGGCCACCTTGGGAAGATTACTTTCGGTAGTGAGAACAATTTTAATTTCTTCACCGGGCGATGCATTGATCTCCGTTACATCAAATTGCATTTGGTCTGATCCTATTATTTCAATCGTCCTGATCTCCTCTGAAGAATTCTGGGCGTGAAGGGCGATAACGGGAAATAAAAATAAAAGTAGCAGTGAACCGGTTATAGGTAAGAATTTCATTGTGTAATAAGTTAGTTTGTTGGTTTTAGAATGATCAGTGAAGATAGTATTTACAGGATAGTTTCTAAAAAATGTTTCCTGTTAAACGGGTTAAAAAATGGAGATTCTTTTCAGTAGATTTAGGATATGACCAACTCTTTAGATACTGTAGGGATTACAAAAATTGAAATAGCAAGATACGGGGTGGGAAATTTAAATGGAGATTCTGAAGATTCCATAGGTCAATCAGTATTTAATACTGATCCTCGGCCGAAGTTTTTTGTGCTTAAACTCATGCCAACTCACAGACATAACATACCGGAGGGCTTTTGAAAAACCAGGAGTTTCGTAGAAGGCGAAAATGCCGTAATTGAGCAAAACTACGGTTTTGCAAAGCCCTCGAACACACTGAATATCGTACACTCGTAAACAATCATAATGGATTCCGACATGGACAGAAATCATACAAAAATGGGATTTGGGTATCTGCTGATAGTGCTGCTCATTCCTCTTTTTCTTATCGCGAACAATATTCCACATACAGGCATCAACAGTGAACAGGCGCCGTTGACTCAGGAGAGATCAACAGCAGATGAGGATACACTGACAGACAATATTAACACCTTGCCCGGTTTTGAAGTACAGCTGCTGTATGAAGTGCCGCGGGAAGAACAGGGATCCTGGGTTGCGCTGGCTGTGGGACCTGACGGCAACCTGATCGCTTCCGACCAGGAGGATGAGGGGCTGTTCCGTGTAAAAGTTGAGGGTTCAAGAGAAAATCCCGAGGTGACCGTCGAGGAGATGGTGATGCCCGTTTATGGAGCGCAGGGATTGCTATGGCAATTTGATCATCTCTACACCAACCTGAATGGGGAAGGATTGTTCCGGTTGCGAAACACAAAAGGGGACAGTGAGTTTGATGTGATGGAGTACATGGGCGGTCCCAAGTTTGGTGGCGAGCACGGCAACCATTCGGTTATCCCAACGGAAGATGGAGAGGGATTATATATCGTCAATGGAAACCACACTCCGCCTCCTTCGTTGACAGCCAATCGGCTCTCTGGCTGGGAAGAGGATATTCTGTTGCCCCGCAACTGGGATGCCCGCGGTCATGCGCGTGGAATATTTGCGCCCGGAGGGTACATCGTTCGCATCAATCCGGAAGCCACCGAGTGGGAAATGATAAGTATGGGCTATCGAAATACATATGATATAGCCACTAACGCCCACGGTGATCTTTTTGCCTATGATTCCGATATGGAATGGGATATGGGGATGCCCTGGTACCGCCCCACCCGCCTGATTCATTCGGTGAGCGGGAGTGATTACGGCTGGAGAAGCGGCAGTGGTAAATGGAAGCAATATTATGAAGACAGTCTTCCACCCATTGTAAATATCGGCCCGGGTTCTCCGACGGGGCTGCTATTCGGTACGGGCGCCGAGTTCCCGGCCCGATACCAGCGGGCGCTGTTTGGCCTGGACTGGACCTTCGGTACCATGTATGCATTTCACCTGGAACCGGAAGGAGCCAGTTATACGGCTGAAGTAGAAGAGTTTTTGTCGGGAAGTCCACTTCCCCTGACAGATGCCGTGATCGGACCGGACGGGGCCCTCTATTTTGCCACGGGAGGCCGTAATCAGCAGTCGTACCTGTATCGCGTAATCTATACCGGAGATGAATCGACCGCACCCGCTGAGGCGGTGGACAACCCCGAGGCGCAGGAAGCACGTGAAACCCGGCGCATGCTGGAAGCTTATCACGGGCAGCAGGATCCGGAAGCCGTTGAAACGGCATGGCCCTATCTCTCAAACGAAGACCGTTTTATTCGTCATGCAGCCCGGGTCGCGATTGAGGCTCAACCGGTAGATAGCTGGGCCGGAAAAGCGATGGCTGAAATGAATCCGCAGGCGCGCATAACCTCTATGGTGGCACTGGCCCGCACAGGGTCCGAAAGTCACCGGGACGGCGCCATTAAATCACTGCTGGAGCTGAATGTCCATGCCCTCGATGCGGAGCAGAAGCTCGGATATCTGCGGGCGTTGTCACTCATCTTCATGCGGCTCGGCGATCCCAGTGATGAGCAACACGCCAAAATTACGGATCGCCTGCAGGAGGTGTTGCCGGACGACGACCCGCGGGTAAACACAGAGCTTATCCGGGTCCTGGTCTACCTTGAAGACCCACGCGTGATCGGAAAGGCGCTTACGCTGATGCAGAGTGACACCGAGCCGACGCCGCTGAACTGGAATAAAAGCCTGTTGGAGCGGAACGAGCGCTACGGCGGAACGATTAACGACATGATTGAAAATCCGCCGCCTACCAACAAGCTTGAGTATGCGTTTATGCTCAGGAATATGGAAAACGGTTGGACGATAGAGCAACGGCGCGAATACTTTACTTTTATCAATAATGCCTCCGATGCTATGGGGGGTGCCAGCTATACCGGCTTCCTCGAGCGGATGCGCACCGAGGCGCTGGCCAATGCCAGTGAAGAAGAGATTGAAGCCGTATCAGACCTGACGGGGGTCAGCCTTGCACAGGAACCTGATTTCGAGATCCATCCCCCGGAAGGTCCCGGGCGCGAGTGGACGGTTAACGGTGCGCTGGACGCGATCTACGGCGACCAGGAGGGATGGGGACGAGAGATCCAGGGCGAGCTGGATTTCGAACGCGGACGCAGCCTGTTTCACGCAATAGGCTGTGCATCCTGTCACCGGCTCGGTGGTTACGGTGGAAACATCGGTCCCGATCTGAACAGCGTGGCCCGGCGCTTCGGTATCGACGGGGTGATTGAAAAAACGATCAATCCAAACACGCTGATCTCCGACCAGTACAGCAGCTCCGAAGTTACGCTTGAAAATGGAGAATCCGTTACGGGACTGGTCGTCGAAGAGGGAGAAAGCATCAAAATTTATACCCGCGACCCGGACGAACCACCCACGGTTGTGAACAGTTCTGAAGTGGTTTCGATAGAGCCGGTCGATATCTCACAGATGCCGCCGGGCCTGATCAATACGCTGAATCCCGCTGAGCTTCGCGACCTGATGGGATATATTGAATCGGGAGGAAATCCGGAAGACGAGATCTATGAAAGTGAAGAGGAATCGGAGGAGAACACTGAAGAAAGCGCGGAATAATTAAAAAAACTCATTACACATGAGGTAGCAGATAATAGCCCCGCCCGTTCCATCTGCCGGCACTGTTGGCTGCATGGGACGGGCTCTGCTATTTTAGAGAATAAGTAGGCAGGGATATGGAAGCAGTAAAAAAGAATCATTCAATATTCAATCTTATGGAAGAAAATATGATCTCGATGCAGACAGGTACTTCATTATCTAAAAAGCTCTTAACAGTATTGATACTGGGTTTGGTTATGGGTTGTGCACAAGAAGGTCAAGAAGCAGAGCAGGCGGACTCCGAAACAGCTGCCGTGCAGGAAAATGCTGAATCTGGCTTCAAATCCATATTCAACGGTGAAAACCTGGACGGGTGGGAGGGCGATCCCCGTTTGTGGAGCGTTGAAGAGGGCGTTATCGTCGGAGAGACCTCCGAAGAAAATAACATTGAAGAGAATACCTTCCTTATCTGGGAAGAGGGGGAACCGGCTAATTTTGAAGCCCGTTTTGAATATCGTTTTGTTGAAACGGGGGGCGAATTGTCGGGGAATTCCGGTTTCCAGTATCGTTCGGAACGGTTTACAACCGAAGACAAGCCCGATCTTAAGTATAGAGTCCGCGGGAACCAGGGAGATTTTGCAGTCAGCGACTGGATTCCGGGCCTGCACTACGAGGAGAAAAAACGGGGTATCCTGGCACGCCGCGGACAGCGGGTTGTGATCGACAGCGAGGGCGAAAAAGAAGAGGAACGGTTTGCTGAAGAGGCGGAGCTCGGAAAGTACATTGTCCACGACGAGTGGAACAAGTATCACGTGTATGCCAACGGCGACACCATGCGCGCCTCCATCAATAATCAGTTAATGCACGAAGTGATCGATCATTCGGGAGAAAACCTGGAGAAGGGCGTGCTCGCATTTCAGCTGCATGTCGGCCCTCCGATGCGGGTGGAGATTCGAAACGTGGAACTCAAGTTGTTAGACTAGGCCGGGCCGGCAGGTCAAATCCTTGAGTTCTTATAGAAGCCTTTGAAAAACCAGGGATTTTGTCCAGGGCCAACCCCTGAGTGCATTCGAAACCGCAGTTTCTATCCCATTAATGAGGATTTCGAATTTGCAACAATGCCGGGTTTTGCCAAAACAACGGTTTTACAACGGCCTCTGATTTTGTTGGACAGCAATATTGGTCTACAGATGCATAAACCGTAATTTACCAACTTAACTCGAATACATTAATAATGTGTGCGAATTTCAAAGCCTTCTACAATTCTAAATCGGACCCGGGATTTTAAACGGCAGGCTATATGATGGATGGCAGGAAACTTTTGGTGGCACTGTTGGTATTGGTGTGCCTGGGCAGTTGCTCAGGGGAGCAGCAAAAACAGCCTGCACCAAACTCGTCAACCTCGGCCGATAGTGAACCTGTTACCGGTATTTTCAGTAAACTGCCCTCCTCTGAGACCGGGATCACCTTTTCCAACGTTATTGATGAAAGAGACGGAGAAAATGTGCTGGATTTTTCTTTGTTGTATAATGGAGGCGGTGTTGCTATAGCAGATATTAATAATGATGGGCTATCCGATATTTTTTTCACGGGTAATATGGTTTCCAGCAGATTGTATCTGAACAAAGGTGAACTGGAATTTGAAGATATCACAGAATCAGCAGGGATCACGACAGAGAGATGGATTACTGGGGCCTCTATGGTAGATATTGATGGCAACGGTTATATTGATATCTATCTTTCAGTAGCCAGCAGGGAAGAAGACCCGGAAAACCAGAGAGCCAATTTACTCTACTTAAATAATGGGGACAATACATTTACAGAGGCGGCTGTGGAATATGGTATTGCATCTACCCGATTTACAACACATGCAGCTTTTTTAGATTATAATCGGGATGGTTTGTTGGATTTATTTTTGTTGAATCACTCTCCGGGCACATTTTCGAGGGAAATGGGCCAGAGCATTGCCATCTCCCAAAACCCTTCAGCGGATAGCTTGAATATAAGTTTTGATCAGTTATACAGGAATAATGGGAATGGTACCTTTACCGAAGTATCCAGGGAAGCGGGTATCCTGGAAAGAAAGGGATATGGACTCGGGGTAGCTGTAGGAGATCTTAATCGTGATGGATGGCCTGACATATATATATCAAACGATATTGCACCGGACGATGTGCTGTATATGAATAATGGAGACGGAACGTTCACCGATCAATCAAGGTCGTATTTAAAGCATACTACCTATGCCGGGATGGGGGTGGATATAGCTGATTTTAATAACGATGGATGGCCCGATATTTTTCAGACCGGAATGATGCCGGAGGATCTTGAAGAAAGAAAGGGAATGAGTTACGGTACCAGCTTTGAGCAATTTAACAACCTGGTAATTGACCAGGGCTATAACTATTCCTATAACCTCAATGCATTACAGTTGAACAATGGGATCGATCCTTCTGGACATCTCAAATTTAGTGAAGTGGCTCGTATAGCTGGAGTGGCATACACCGACTGGAGCTGGGCAACACTCTTTGGTGATTATGACAATGATGGCCATAAAGATCTCATGGTAACGAATGGGTATCCGAAAGCGACCAACGATTTCGATTTCATCGTCGAAATGCACAATACATCAGACCAAGACAAACGATCCCAGGTTTTAGAAAATCTAAAGAATATTCGGATACCCAACTATCTGTTTCAAAACAATGGTACAATGCAGTTCAGTGATGTAACCAAATCTTGGGGCTTTGGTGATTCCACCTATTCTTATGGAGCGGCCCATGGCGACCTGGATAACGATGGTGATCTTGAACTGATAATTAACAATCTGAATGAACCCGCCTCGATTTACAAGAATAATACCATAGAACAATCCGGTAATCATTACCTGACTATTCAATTGAATGGGCCAAGACAAAATAGTATAGGGATTGGAACGGAGGTTGTTATCACATTAGGAGAAGAAAAACAGTATTTGTACCAATCGCCTTACCGTGGATACCAGTCATCTGTTGATACTCGTCTTCATTTCGGATTAGAGAAAGAGAACCTTATTGATTCACTTGAAGTGTTTTGGCCGGATGGAAGTTATCAGTTGTTGACCGGGATAGAGGCAAATCAACAATTAACCCTTGATTATAATAACGCATCAGATCCTGGAGATCCTGACAGGCCACTAGAGAATATTGACTATTTATTTAAAGAAGTGACAAGTGAAACGGGTTTGGTCTATGAACACAATGAAAATAATTTTATTGATTACCAGGTACAGCCGTTACTTATGCAGCAAATGTCAAGATTGGGGCCCAGGATAGCTACCGGTGATGTAAATGGTGACGGACTGGAAGATCTATATGTGGGAGGGGCAGCTAATTCGGCCGGCGTATTATATTTGCAGCAGGCACCGGGGCAGTTTGAAGAAGCGAATGACAATCAGCCTTGGTTGGCGGATGCATCTAGCGAAGATATGGGAGCAGTTTTCTTTGATGCAAATGGAGATGGCTCGCTCGATCTGTACGTGGCAAGTGGTGGATATGAATTTTTTTCCCATGAAGATAACATGCTCGACCGCCTATATATCAACACGGGAGAGGGGCGCTTCATTAAAGATGAATCCGCACTCCCCAGAATGTATACGAGCAGTTCAGTGGTAACTCCGGGAGATTTCAACGGGGATGGGTCGATGGACCTATTTGTCGGAGGGAGACTATTCCCCCAAAAGTATCCTTACCCAGCACGAAGTTACCTCCTTCTAAACGAGGGGGGGACTTTTCGGGATGTAACGAAAGATGTGGCTCCCGGTTTAGTTGAACCGGGTATGATTACCGACGCAGAGTGGATAGATTTCAATGGAGACGGTCAGCTAGATCTGGTTATGGCCGGTACCTGGCTCCCGATTCAGTTTTATCAAATGAGTAGCAGTGGCCAGCTGGAGGAAGTAACAGATGAAGTCATAGAACAGCCACTTAGGGGTTGGTGGTATAGCCTGGAAACCGGTGACTTTAACAAGGATGGAAAACCGGACATCGTAGCGGGTAATCTGGGGCTTAATCACACTTTTAGTACCTCAAGAGAACAGAAGTTCGGGCTGTTTGCAAACGATTTTAATAATGATCTGACGACAGATCTAATTTATACTGTACAGAGAGATAGCCTTTACTATCCTTTTTTTGGGAAGGGCAGATTATTGCTTGGGAAACAGAGATTTATACATGAGCAATATCCAACTTTTTCATCAATGAAAGGAGAGTCAATGTCCGATATTTTCGAAGAGCGGGATTTAAATGAATCACTAAAATTTCAGGCTGATACCTTTGCCAGCATGGTGCTCCTGAGTAAAGAAGAAGGCGGGTACTCGATGAATACACTCCCGGATTATGCTCAGATCTCTCCGATTAACGGAATTGTATCAGAAGATGTTGACCAGGACGGAAACCTTGATTTGATTATAGCTGGCAATATTTTTGCCACCCATCCTGATATTTCAAGAGCTGATGCCGGTAATGGGTTATTATTAAAAGGAGATGGAGATGGCAATTTTGAATCCATTCCTCCCTTTAGAAGTGGGTTGTGGGCCTCGGGAGATGTGAAAACTTTGAAAATTATTAATACACCTGAATATAAACTGTTATTGGTTGCCAACAATGATGATAGACTCCAGGTGTTTAGGATTGAATAAATTTAAAAATACCGATTTGGGGTGCCAGCTCTGTTTCACACCTTGCAAAAATAGACGTTATGTATACTGGCTTTGGCCAGATCTATGTTCTGATATACTCCGCAGCAGGTAATGCAGTTCAGGTAGAAAGGTTGGAAAAGTCAGCCTCGTAATCCGCGTTAAGCTTACTCTATAACCAGGATTCGCTGTCGATGCCCAGAACAGGACTAAGCCAATAATGTGATAACCGTTAAAGTTGTTCACAGAGAAAATGTAGCTTGCCCTAAACAGTAAGCTGATTGGTTGGAATATTTTTACGGATGATAAAATTTTGTCGAAGTCGGTTTTAGTGTCATGGATAGTCAGGCTTTTTAAAGCCCCCCCTTTACCTGGTATACCACTAGCTTGAATGGCCCCTTGTATTTAAAGGCTACTCTCTAAACGTGTCGTAAACAAATTAAGTAGGGAAGGTATTGACGGGAAAAAATAATTTTTTTAAAAAGAGTAGTAATTAATAATGGGGCCCTCTATCTATATAGATAATAAGGTTAATTAGGGAAATCTGCTTGCACTTAATAGGATTTAAAAAGTGTAGATTCATTTTAAATAATAACAAATCAAAGGGGTAAGGGGGGGATAAAGGCCTAATCTAATACCGTATTCTTTTTTATATACTATTAACATAAAAAATAGGGAAATAAACATGTTATATATGTTAAATCAATTCAGGATAAGGCTGAAGGCTTTCTGGATGTTGGGGATATCACTGATGTTCTTGACCTCTGTTGCATTTGGCCAGACAGTTACCGGAACAGTCACAGACGCTGAAACCGGTGTCACTATGCCGGGAGTAAATATTTCAGTTCAGGGCACCCAGATTGGTACTTCTAGCGATGCAGATGGTGAGTATTCACTAGATGTACCTTCACTGGACGCTACACTCGTCTTTTCATTTGTGGGGTATGAAACCGTCAATGAACCGATTAACGGTCGTCAAACCGTCAATATAGAAATGACTCCAGCGGCTGTGATGGGTGAAGATGTCGTAGTAGTTGGATATGGTACCCAGCGAAGTGAGGATGTAACTGGATCAGTAGGAGTTGTAGACAATGCAAATATATCGAGTTTGTCTGTAAGCAGTCCGGAACAGGTCCTGCAAGGACAGATTGCCGGAGTTACCGTTCAGAAGACCACGGGTGTTCCCGGGTCTGGAGCTCAGGTTCGGATTCGTGGTGTCAGTAGTGCTGGCTCAGGAGTGGTTCCTCTGTATGTAGTTGATGGTTTTGCGCTGCCGCAACCCAATCCAGACCAAGAACAAGCAGCGAACTACAGGAGCCCGCTCTCTGATATTCCAGCTTCGGATATAGAATCTATTACGGTATTAAAAGATGCTTCTGCTACCGCTATATATGGTTCTCGTGCTTCCAATGGGGTAGTTGTAATTGAAACGAAAGGCGGATCTGCCGGTGCACGACAGGTCAATGTGAATGTCTCTACTTCAGTTTCACAAGATATTGAACGGATGAAATTCGATATGGCCAATGCTGAAGAGTACGCATCCTTTTGGCGTTTTATCTGGGAAGATAGAATGGGTGCAGGTACGCCTTTACCTGATGTGTATGCCAATCCGCAGAACTACAATGATACCGAATGGTTTGAGACCGTCCGCCAGGACAATGCAATAAGTTATGATGCTAACGTTTCTATCAGTGGCGGTAACGAATCCATTCGCTCCTATTTTTCTGCTAATGTTCGTAGCGACCAAGGTGTTATTAAACATACTTCGTTTGACAGGGTAAGCCTTCGTGCGAACCTGGAGGCATCGCTGTCAGACAAACTTACTGTTGGACTAAAACTAGCTCCCAGTTATACGAAAAGAAATCTTCCCGATGTCGCTGAAGAGGGCCGTGGTTCAGTACAAGGTTCTCCTATGATGATGAGTCCTCTTGGACCTGCTTATGTCGACGGTGAACTTACTGTTTATCCTCAGCAACATGTACGAAGTCCGGGAACCTGGCAACATCCGAACCCACTCTACGTACTTGAAAATCTTGATCAAAGCTTTGATGGTATACGAGGAATTGGTACCGCCTTTATGAACTATGAGTTTATGGAAGGGCTGACCGCACGTGCCAGTGGGAACGTGGATTGGGGTCTTTCTACAGAAGAGTACTTCAGGCCATCAACTTTTGGTGGAATTAATAGTAACCCACCGGTAACGCCTATAGGATATATCAACGATTCTAGAGACAACAGCCTGTTGGGTGAAATAACCGTCAACTTTAACAGGGAACTTGGTCCCGGTACATTGGACGCATTAGCAGGATATAGTGTTCAGACTGGATACAGATACACCTCCCAATTTAATGGAGAGTTTCCCGATGATGAGATACGTACATTGAACGTTGCTTCTGATCTTACCGGTAATAGTTTAGAATCAGAGTGGTCAATGATGTCTTGGCTGGGGCGGGCAAACTATAACCTGTTAGACCGGTACATATTTACTGCCACCTTCCGCGCTGACGGTTCTTCACGCTTTGGTAGTGAAAATCGCTGGGGCAATTTCCCTTCAGCTGCGGTTGCATGGAATGTGCACAACGAGGAATTTTTTAATTCCGAGACCTTCGATGAATTGCGTATGCGTGGTTCATACGGATTCAGTGGTAATAACCAAATAGGTAATTACTCTGCGTTGGGAACCGTTGAGCAAGCGGACTATATGTTTAACAATGGCTCGGTTGCAGGTGGACGGAAAATTGTTTCACTTGCCAATCCCAACCTGACGTGGGAGCGTTTAAAGGAGGTTAATGTTGGTGTGGATGCTTCTTTACTGAATTATCGGATGAATCTTACCGTCGAATATTTCAATCGGACTAACTCCGATATGCTTTTGAACCGCAACCTGCCGACAAGTTCCGGATTTGGCTCAGTAACCGAGAACCTGGGTGATATGGAAACCTGGGGGCTTGAGGTTACTCTCAATACTGTTAACGTCGAACGCGATGATTTTTCATGGTTAACAGACCTGAACTGGTCAATGTATCGCAATGAGATTACTTCATTGCCAAATGGAGCTCCAATTTATGGTGCAGGAGCAGAAGGACAGCCTGCCCACATTACACGCGTGGGTGATCCTATGGCGTTACACCTCGGACATGTAGTACCCGATGGATATGCCCTGTACACTCCAGAGCAGATAGCAGATTCCAATGTGCCCAAATATTCAGGAGCGATTCCGGGGAACTTGATATTTTTGGATGTAAATGGGGACGGTCAGATTACCCCTGGTCCACCTCCTGAAGGTGATTTTGCTGTGATTGGTAATCCACATCCCGATTGGACATTTGGAATGGTGAATACCATACGATATAAAAACTGGGATTTCCGTTTTAATGTTACCGGTAGCATAGGCCATGATATCAATCGCAGAGAGTACTTCCGTACTGCTCTTAACATCGATGGATTGTTCAATGTAGCCGCGGATTATGCCAATAATTTCTACCGTTCTGAAGCAGAACCTGGTGATGGAAGGCATCCAACTCCTCTAGGACCGTCAGAGGCTCGTACGCGCTATCGTGGTCAGCATACGCTCAACATTTATGATGGTACGAATGTGTGGGTGCGTAATGTAACGCTCCGGTATAACCTGCCATCTGGATTTGCCGGCACCAAAAACTCTAATGTGTACATGTCGGTGGATAACCCCTGGATCATAACCTCATATCCGGGTAATCCCGAAGCACAGGATAATGGGCAGACCGGAAACCTTTCTCTCGGACGAGATTTTTCTTCTTATCCGCTTGCAACAACGTTTTCATTAGGTCTAGAAATAGGCCTGTAAGAGGGTGTTTTCTAATTGCAAAAAAAATTATGGAATAATCACTATGGAATTATCTAATAAAACTAATAAAGTTCGATACCGAATTCTGAGGGTGTGGCCAGCGGCTGTGATGCTCTGCGCGGTCATGTTCCTTTGGACCGGGTGCGATACAGACAACTATTTAAGTCCGGACCCGGCTTCGTTTACTACCACAGCCAATTATTTTGAACAACCCTCTCACTTTGAGGCGGCCTTAGCAGCTGCTTATACTGATTTGAGAGGAGTGTTGGGACTTGGTGATGGTGTTAACACAAATTTACTGTTGAAAGAGACCCGTGGCTATGCGACCAACCGGATGTTTGATCCCAATCTTCCGGGTATTGATGCCCAGAACGTAATGGGCTGGTTTGTAAACCCCAGTAATACCATACCCGAACAAATTTGGGGGGGATTTTACGAGACGGTCAATACTGCAAACACTGTTATTACCCGAATAGATGATATAGAATGGGAAAATAGCAATCAGCGTGATCGGATCTTGAACGAAGCCAAATTTATTCGTGCTGTATCATATTTCAACCTGGTTCAGCTCTGGAGTGATGTAGACGGCACAGGCGTACCGCTTGTGACGGAGGAGACTTCTTCTCCTGCAGCAGCTCTTGATAAAGTGCGTGCTTCAGAAAGTGAAGTATATGCACAAATTATCAGTGACCTTGAGGATGCTACTTCACTACCCTCTAAAGGTAGCACCGATCTTGGACGTGCTACTGCCGGGGCGGCAAACTTCCTATTGGGTAAAACACGGTTATTAACAGGTGATTATACAGGTGCGATTTCTGCCCTGGAATCATTGGCTGGCGAATATTCGCTTCTGCCACAGGGTGAATATATCGATATCTTTAATCCTGATAATAATTATAACGACGAGTCCATTTTTGAGCTCGAGTACTCAAATAGTGTGGCCGGTCAGCCTGATGCAGATTTTTTGGATATGGTTATTCCTCATCATTACGCTGACAACGGCATTATGCAGGATAATTTTCCCGGTATGCCAACAACGGTAGATGGATCTAACGAGGGGATATATCCTTCATACCAGGTTTGGGATTTCTTTGATACCGCCAATGATGAACGATACACGGATATGTTCTATTGGACAGCTGACCCGTCCAATGCAACATTCGGAGGTGTAGCACACACGCCTTTTTCTGTGTCAAGTGACTCTATTGCCACAATTAAAAAGTACTATTGGCCGAGTCAGATTGCTAGTGACGGTGAACAGGATGGTAATCTTGTAATATTTCGGTATGCTGATGCTTTGTTAGCTTTGGCAGAGGCGCACTGGCAGCGAGGAGATGGGGGCGATGACGTTGCTGCTATTGGGTATATCAATGATATCCGTGAGCGTGCAGGTATGGCTCCTACCAGTATTGCGACACTTGATACCGATTATCCTGTACCATTTATCCTTGAAGGAACCTTTTTGGATAGTGATAATTTGGGCCGAGCTATCTTTATGGAACGGACTGTGGAGCTGTTGGCCGAGGGGCATAGTATAATGGACCTGTTCCGATTTTCACATTATAATGATGGTACGCTCTCCTTTGCTCATGATGTTTTGGTTACCTTCCATGATGATCGTATAGCAAAAGAGGGCAATGTTGAAGGAATTAGCAACATTGATATTTCTTCTCCAGCTGAACTGGTTCTGCCTATACCAGTAGGTGAGATTCAGAATACCCAGGGTCAGATCACACAAAATAGTTTCTATCAATAAGTGATCTAAACCAATAATTAACATGTAGATCTTTTAAAGGGAGGGCTTGCAAAAGCTCTCCCTATTTTTTTACCCAAGACAATTGTTTTAATTGAAATTTTTGATTGAGGAAGCTCATGTATACAAGAATTAATGAAGAGATATCGAAGTTCGCTCATAATATGTTTGCTCATTGCTTCCTTTGGACCATATTGCTTACTGCTGTTGTTGGTTGCGGCGAACCCGATGAGGCAACTCCAGCAGAAGACGGATTTAAGAAAATATTCAACGGAAAAACGCTAGATGGATGGGAAGGTGATCCAACCTACTGGCGTGTCGAAGATGGCGCATTGGTCGGAGAGGTGACCCCCAGTACACTACTTGACCGAAACAGCTTTATCATCTGGCAGGGAGATATGCCATCTGACTTTGAGCTTAAGGTTGAGTACCGGATCTCGGCGGATGGAAACAGCGGAATCAATTACCGGAGTGAACGGGTTGAGGGAGTGCCCTATGCCCTGCGAGGATACCAGGCAGACCTGGACGGCCAGAACCGGTACACCGGGATGAATTATGAAGAGCGCAGGCGTACCACACTGGCGGCGATTGGTGAAAAGGTGATCCTCCCGCCGATGCCCGAAACAGACTCCCTGGAGACCTACATTCAGAATAATCAGTGGACTGCAAGAAATGTCGTTGGCTCTTTGGGAAATGTGGATTCTCTGAAGGCCAATATAAATAATGGCAACTGGAATGAGTACCACATAATAGCAAGGGGAAATCATCTGCAACATTACGTCAATGGCGCGTTGATGAGCGACGCGACCGATCGGGATACGGTTAACCGCCGGTTTGATGGTCGGCTTGGCGTCCAGGTACATGTTGGCCCTCCCATGAAGGTGGAATACCGAAATTTCAGGATTAAGAGGTTGAACTAAATGACAGGGATCTTTGCAGAACCTGCTATTTTGTTGGGAGGGGATTTGCCAACGCCCTTGTAAACGGGAGTTCAACTCCCTCAGAACAAGGAATTAAGGGTTTTGCAACGTCCTCAGATAGTAACTTGTTGAGTGCTTCTAAGTAAGCCATCAAGAGAGGCTTATCCCGCTATTTGTCCTGCTGTATTCGGTAAAAGGAGTAGAAGCCCATCTCTGTCGTCTCTTATACAGTGTAGAGGTAGGTGGGGATTTTGCGATTCCATGTCTTTCCAGAAGATAAATGGGACTTGCCGAATTTTTCGAGATGAACTCATTTGGTTAAGGTGAATGGGATGAGTATCAATAATATGAGTGACAGCGAACTGGTCAAAAAAATTCGGAAGGGTAAGAAACATGCACTTAGAGAAATCTATGAACGATATCATGAGCAGCTCTATTACGTGGCAAAACGCTACCTGAAGGATGAAGCCTTTGCCGAGGACGCAATACAGGATATTTTCCTGAAATTATGGAAAAAGAGGAAAGAGCTGGATCCGGCTCGCTCCATCAAGGGACTGCTTTTTTCCATGTTGAAAAATCATGTTATTGACATGATTCGAAAGAGAAAGACCAGAAATAAAGTCAAAGACGGGTATAAAAAGCTCTCAGAAGATAATCGCCTTCGCAATTCCACTATTGAAGAACTCATCCTGGCCGAATATAAAGACTTGGTGATTCAAGCTCTCAAAAAACTGACCCCCGCTCAACGGAAAGTGTTCAAAATGCGCAGTTTTGAGGGACTTACAAATGCTGAAATAGCTGAAAAAAACAACGTGTCAATCCATACGGTAAAAACACAATATTATCGCAGCTCAAAATTTATTCGGGAATACCTGGGAAAGAGAGACATAATCTAGGAGTCTGTCGGACTCCTAGTCTGCATTCTTCCCAAACTACATTGATTCGTATGCAAGCTGTACCAACAAACACAACGCAGGCGTGTTTCGTTAATTGGTAAAAACCAATAACTAATTCCCGATAACCGATACCTAATCGCCCGTGGTTAGGATTCGTTTGTGTTCATACAAAAAGCCGTTCATGGCTTTTAAAAAAGGATTTAAACAATTCTATCGCCAAGAATAGCCCAGCCTTTAACGAGGAGACATCCTAAACTTGTTTTGCCCTCTTGTCGGGCTTCTCCCAGTTGATCTCCCCTCCCTCATGAATTTATGATAGGATACAGAACAGAAGCGGAAATGTATGGAACATAGAGAAGTAAGCTGCAGCCCGTTTTAAAATTTATTTGAAATCGATCTAATACTTTCCCTTTGTGAAAACGTACTAAGTAATAAAGAGCCAAGTAACAATTAATATGGATCTTGAAAAAGTAGAAAGATTTTTTAGGAATACTTGTTCTGCCGAGGAGGCCGGGAAGGTTCTGGACTGGTTCAGCAAGCCGGAGGGTAAAGCATTTCTGAAAAAGAAATTGGACCAGGATATTGATCTCCTCAAGGATGAACGTATTACGCCGCTGATGTCAGAAATACGGTCGGAGAAGATGTGGGATACAATTGAAAGTGGAATCGAAGCCCCTCCAGCTGACAGATATCTTACTCCTTCGGGCAGAAAATCGAATTACTACTGGCAAGTCGCAGCCGTCGCTCTCGTAGTACTGGTCTCAAGCGTTGTAGTTTTTAGCAACTGGGCAGATATGAATCAGCAATCCCAGGTCGCCGAACAACCTGTACTGTATAAGGCGGGAGAAGATCAGCACAAGCTTCTCTCCTTAAGTGATGGGACGAAGATCCGGTTAAACAGCAATGCCCAGATTCAAATATCAGAGGGCTACGGGCGATCCGAGCGAGAGGTGACACTGACTGGTGAAGCGTACTTTGAAGTGATTCATGATGAAACACGGCCTTTTGTAATTCACACGCCGGGTGCTTCCATCAAGGATTTAGGTACCGCATTTAACGTCAAAGCGGATCCTGATGAAGATAACGTGCAAGTAGCTGTAACAGAAGGAAAAGTTTCGATGTGGACAGAGCGACAGAATGAGGAGGAGGCCACCGAGCTGGTACCGGGACAATTTGGCTATATCGATCTGGAACAGCGCACGATCCAGGTTGATGAATTTGGCGTGAACAACTATTTGAGCTGGATGAACAAACGACTCGAGTTTAATGAGGCCCCGCTTGACAAGGTAAGCCTGCAGTTGAGTCGAATATTTGACCTTTCATTTAACTATTCGGATGAAGAGTTGAAAAGGCTGACTCTCTCGACGGATTTCCAGTATGGGTCTGTAGAAAAGGTATTGGAGGTGGTCTCCATGACGCTTCACATAGATTATGAGAGAAAAGACAACAGCGTAATTTGGGTAAAAGATAACGTAAAATCTTGATCTGTAAATAAAAATAACGGGATGATATGGATAGATATAATAGAACGGTGACAGTACTGGACAGGCTTGGAATTTGGATCAAAGAGATGGCCCTGTTTTTGCTTTGTTTCTGCATGCTCGCCCAAGCGGGCTTTGCCTCAGGTTCCTATCTGCAGACTTCGGATGAGGATGAACGTCATCAGCCACAGCTGGTCGCGAATGAACCTGCCTCCAATTCACAACGAAAGGTTTCGCTAAAACTGCATGAGGTTACGCTTGTTTCGGCACTTCAGTTGTTGGCGGACGAGGTAAATGTGGGATTGGCGCTTGAAGTTCGACATGTACCGAACAAAAAGGTCAACGCTGACTTTGAGAACGTTTCCGTTTTTAAAGCGTTGCATACCCTGCTCTCCGGAACGGGATTGGAGGCCGTGCTTCCCTCCAGCCGTGATGTCCTGGTAATTCGACGGATACTTGACAACAAGAGGGTAAAACAGATGGAAACGGTACGGGGAACGGTGACGGATGCCGGTACCGGGGAGACATTGCCCGGGGTGAATGTACTGGTCAAAGGAACCACCACGGGAACTTCTACCGACAGTGAGGGGGGATTTGAGCTGAATGTACCTTCGCTGCAGGATACGCTCGTGTTTTCCTTTATCGGGTACCAGACACAGGAAGTGCCAATAAATGGACGCACGGATATTGATGTGGCGTTGCAATCCCAGGCCATTTCCGGTGAAGAGCTGGTGGTTGTGGGTTACGGCACGCAGAGAAGGGAAGATGTAGTTTCAGGTATTTCCACGGTTAATACGGATAATTTGAATTTGAGTGATCAAAATACTCCACAAGCGGGAGATTTATTAAAAGGCCGCGTTTCCGGTGTTCGTATTCAGGATGGTACCGGTGCTGCCGGTTCTCCTCCAATTATTAGAGTTCGGGGAACGAGCTCGGTCAATGCCGGAGTAGAACCATTAATTGTGGTTGATGGGTTTCCCGTAGGAACAGGTTTCCCGCAGACGCTGAATCCTGATGACATTGGGAGTATTACAGTCTTGAAGGATGCGGCAGCAACGGCTATCTATGGTGCCAGAGGATCCAATGGAGTTGTTCTTGTTGAAACTAAAAATGCTGCTTCCGGGATGAGCGAATTTACCTATAGCTCATCCCTTCTAATTAAAGAGCTTCCGGAGAGCTGGAGGCCTCAGATGTTAAACGCTGAAGAGGCTGTTCAATTTAATATAGAGCGTATCCGGGAGCTCGATGAGTTTAATAATGTTTCCACTCCCACACCAATACCTCAGCGGTTTCTTGACGCACAGGAAGCCCTGGAACGCGGTGAGTTAAGTCCGGAAGGGACCGACTGGCTCGATGAATTTATCCAGGAAGGCCGTTCTTCGTTCTCTCATAATCACAATTTCAATTATCGAGGGGGTAATGAAAATCTGAGGGCCTTTATTTCGGGCGGTTATCTGGAAGAAAAGAGCCTGCTGCCTTCAGATGATTTCCAACGTTTTTCTTTGCGTTCAAATATCGATGCGGATCTCTCTGAAAGCATACAAATGGGACTAAATTTAAATGGTATGCGAACGGAAAATAACAGGATCCCTTCAGATGGACACAGGAGTGGATTATGGGCTGCAATAACAGGGAGCCCACTCATATCTCCATATGACGAGGATGGTAATCTTATCCCTTTCGTTCCGGGAGACGCTCCGGGCTTTTTTGCCAGACCTAACCCGATATTTCAGGCTAAAGAAGAACTCGACAGGGTTATTAACCGGGACTTACAAGCTAATTTAGACTTTGATGTGGGGATAACGGACAACCTGCATTATGCGCCACGCATTTATGTGCGACAGCTCACCAGTGAAACCGAACAATTCCAACCTACGACCATAGGCCAAATCAGTATCGCTGGTCCGGGTGATCTTTCCAGGGGCGGGCCTCCACAGAATAACAATGCGACGAACCAAATATTCAAATTAGAGAATTGGGGCATCGATAACATACTCCGTTACACCAGATCTATGGGAGCGCACGACTTTAATGTTACACTGGGACAGACCGCACAAAAGGAGACCGGCGTTACAGATCAAATGAATGGAGCCATCTTCCCCTCCGATGAGATCGTAAACTTTGCCGAGGCCGCAGAGCTGAATGGTTTTAGCAGTGATTATGAATGGTCGCTGCTGGCGGTCTTTGGCCAAATAAAATATGACTATCAGGACAAATATTTGGCAGAACTTAATTTTAGACGCGAGGGGTCATCCCGGCTGGGGGCAAACAACAGGTATGGAAATTTTCCGTCGGGGGCCCTGGGATGGCGAATTTCCAATGAAAATTTTTATCCTGATGACGCTTTCATTGATGAAATACTGTTGAGAGGGAGTTACGGCAAGACGGGCAACAATGCCATCGGCAATTTTGATGCCCTGGGAAGACTTGCCTCCGTGCGGGCGGTATTTGGGGATAATGTGCGCGAAGCCAAATCACTATCGGCCATAAGTAATGAAGACCTGCAATGGGAAACAGCCGAACAGTGGCAAATAGGGACCACCCTCCGCATGCTGAATAATAGTATTACCATGGAGGTTGAATACTGGAATAAGACCACAAAAAACATGCTGTTTAATGTTAATACACCCGGAGCTTCAGGGTTCCAAAGTACCAGAGTTAATATCGGTGAAATGGTCAATAAAGGCGTTGACGCTTCCATTAATGCCTTTAAGGATTTTAACGGGGGAGTACAGTGGAATAGTAATTTAAACATTTCGTGGACTACAAACGAAGTTACCAAGATGCCGGCACAAATCGACCGGCTGCGTTTTGGAGGACGTGGCGGTACCAACGTCGTGCAAGTAGGGGACGAAGTGGGAGCCCTGTGGGGCCTGGTGCGTGTGGGATTATTCAATGAGGAAACAGCAAATGATCCAAATACGGCTAATTTTGCAGGACTCCCCAAAGTGCCGGGAACCAACCATTATAAAGATTTGAATGGAGATGGAGTTATCGATCGCACAAATGATATGACGGTTATCGGAGACCCGACTCCAGATGTGATTTTGGGTTTTAACAATCAACTGTCATACCGGAATTTTTCCTTTTCCGTATTGCTGTCCAGCATGCTCGGATATCAAATTATGCCAACAATCCGGGATGTAGACCTAAACCAGGTAGCTCGCTGGAATGTCAGCACATTGGTTCTCGATAGATGGCAATCTCCTGAAAATCCGGGCAACGGATTTGTACCAAGGTCTGAGGTTAATGCAAATTCTCGGGAATGGATGGATGACTGGCTGGAGCCGGGCGATCATCTTTGGATTAAAAATATAAAGCTGAGTTACAGCTTGCCCAGCCAGATTTCACAAAAAATAGGGACGAGCCAGGTTCGCTTCATATTTACAATTGACAATGTTGCTCGGTTCGATAATTATTCCGGGTTTAACCCTGAGGTTTCGGCCAGCAGTGATCCTGTACAACCCGGAATTGACAGTTATGTTAATCCGTTGGCTCGCTCGTATTCACTTGGAATTAACTTAAAGTTTTAGACTTAAAGGGGATTTATTATGGATGGTTTAAGGATGATATATTTGAAGATAATAGTAATTTGGCTGGCAGGTGTTTCAATGGTGGGTTGCGAGAATTTTTTGCAGCCGGAACCTGAATCCATTGCAACGAGTGAAACCTTTTTTCAGAATGACGACCAGTTTATCCAGGCAACCGATGCAGCCTATAACCAGCTGCAACAGTGGGTGCTCCAGGCCCATGTACTGGAGGAGGCGAGAAGTGACAACACCCATTTTGATAACGGGCTAAATCGCGGCGTGTTGCGGTCGCTGGTTCGTATAGACTGGTTCGTGTTGGTCTCGGATGAACCGGAAATCGAGAATGCGTGGAATACCCTGTTTACGGGCATAAAAGATGCGAATTTACCGTTGTCAAAATTAGAGGATGGAATTCAAAATGGAGCCATTGATTCCGATCTGGGACAGCGACTGGAAGGCGAGTTAAAATTTTTGAGAGCCTATTTCTATTTTACAGCCGTACGGCTGTGGGGCAATATTCCGTTAATTTTAGAGCCTTTCAACAGTGGGTTAAATACCTTTGAGATTACCCAAAGCCCAACAGATGAAGTGTATGATGCTATAATTCAGGACCTGCAGGATGCGGAATCGCTATTGCCGGCTGGCTACGATAACGCCAATCTGGGACGGGCCACAAGTGGAGCAGCGAAAGCGGTGTTAGCCAAGGTCCACCTGTGGCGAGGTAACTACGCAGATGCCGAGACAAAATTGAGAGAGATTATAAATTCAAATCGGTATTCTCTGCTAGCTGACTATTCTGATATTTTTGATCCCCAAAATAAATTTAATTCGGAAATGATTCATGAAGTCCCGTTTAAAGAGGGGTCCGAAGGGGAATCCAGTAACTTTCTGTTTCAGTTCTCTCCCGTGGGAGGATTTCCGGAAGTAATTCCAACCCTGGTTGGCGATGGAACATGGGGCAAAAATTTACCTACATGGCAATTGGTTGATGCCTATGATGAAGATGACGAGAGAAAGGAGGTCTCAATTGGTTATTTCGATCCCGGTGGAGCCAATGTTCCATATATCAAAAAATGGGATGAGGCCACCGATGAGAATTTTCCCCGCACCAATCACAACTGGCCGCTGATCCGCTACGCCGATGTTAAGCTCATGCTCGCAGAGGCTATTAATGAACAAGGATACGACACGGGAGAGCCCTTTGATCTGCTCAACGAGATAAGAGACCGGGCGGGATTGTCGGCATTAACACCGGTCGATTTACCTGACCAGGAATCCTTTCGGCAGGCATTACTGAACGAAAGGAGGTTTGAACTGGCGTTTGAGAATAAACGATGGTATGACCTGGTTCGATCAGGCACTGCGGTGGAGACCATGCGAGCCCATGGTGAGGAGGCCGTTGAAAATCCATCTACGCCCTTTACCGAAACGACCCCTCTGGATGAGAATGCTTTCAATGTAGAATCTCACATGACCTTATATCCTATTCCGGAGAATGAGTTAATTCTGAATCCCAACATGGAACAAAATCCGGGATACTAGCATGGGGAAGCTTAACTATATGCTGTTAAAAAACTTTTTGGGAGTAGTTTTACTTTCGCTCCTTTTCGTGGGATGTAGTTCAAATGAGGAGTCCAGAAGTCAGGAGGAGATTGATGAGACGCCGCCCAACATCGTGCTCATCATCTCCGACGACCAGTCTTGGACGGATTACAGCTTTATGGGGCATCCGCACATCGAGACCCCCAACATCGACGGGCTGGCCGAGGAGAGCCTGACCTTTACTCGTGGATACCTGGCGGCCCCGTTGTGCCGTCCCTCGCTGGCAACACTGGCTACAGGACTGTTTCCCCATCAGCACAGGGTAACGGGCAACGACCCGGAATTCTCTTTTGACGGGCAGCGATATGGCCAGGAGTGGATGCTGGAGCGCGCAGAACAAAATAAACCGATCACCCAAAATTTTTTGGAAATTCCTAACCTGCCGACCCTTCTGGGCCAGGCCGGGTACCGCTCGTTCCAGACCGGCAAGTGGTGGGAAGGAAGCTGGAAAGATGCAGGATTTACCGAGGGGATGACCCACGGGGATCCCTCCCGGGGTGGCCGCCACGGGGACGATGGCCTCGACATCGGGCGTGAGGGGATGGAGCCAATTTCCAACTTTATAGACACATCCATGGAGGCGGAGCAGCCGTTTTTCCTGTGGTATGCCCCGTTTATGCCACATACACCGCATACGCCCCCGGATTCACTCCTTGAAAAATATATAGACAGGGCTCCCAGTGAGCCGGTAGCCCGCTACTGGGCGATGTGTGAGTGGTTTGACCAGACCGTTGGTGAACTGCAGAATATACTGGATCAGCGCGGGTTAACTGAAAATACGCTGATCGTATACGTAGCCGATAACGGTTGGGCACAGAATCCTGAGGAGGCCAACCGGTACCTGACCGGTTCCAAGCAGGCACCCTACGAATTGGGCATCCGCACCCCGATTATGTACAAATGGCCGGGCCATACCAACGCGCGTATGGACACGACGAGCTTCGTCAGCAGCACGGATATTGTCCCCACCATTCTCGCGGCTGCCGGAGTGGAGGGACCATCGAACCTTCCCGGCATTAATATCCTTAACTCCCCAGATCGCCGCGACCGAACTACCGTATACAGTGAAGATTTCACCCATGATATGATTGATCCGAAAGTCCCGGGAAAGAGCCTGGAGCATCGGGTGATCCTTCAGCGTCCCTGGAAATTGATTGTTCCCGGCGATGAACAGTTGCCGGACAAACCACTGGAACTGTTTAACGTGATGGATGACCCGGGAGAAACCCAAAACCTGGCAGACGAACATCCTGAGTTAGTCGACCGGCTGCAGGCCCGGCTTAACCAGTGGTGGGAACCAGAGGATTAATTTAACCCGGATTATTCACCAAATTTCGCAACTATTTGTGAGGATACCCAAATTTGAGCTACCGGGTACTTCCGCTAGATATAATAATATTATTGGCTTAAGCCGTAATTTGTTCTATTTCGTGAATAATCCGGGTCAAAGGGTTACCCGTTTTTTCCTGATAAACAAATGGGCTGATCTCTTCAGTGCAGTCAACGGGACAGTGGAGGAGTCCATTTTCTCTTCAAGACAGGGATGTTCCATCCTTGAGGTATTATTTAACAGATGGCTTTACAAAACCCTCAATTTTTCGTTTTCAGGGAGTTGTACTCCCGTTTTAGCGATCAACAAGGTCGGTGGTACAACCATCTTCCAGCAAAATATAGAGGGTTCTGCAAAGGTTCCCAGAAGTGAAATGTTTTTAAAAAAAAGGGGAATCACGGAATGACGCTTCCTCCAAAAACCTGAGTTCAATATAACGTCCAACTTTAAAATTGTTTTTTAATTTCTTGGGGGGCTGGACTTTAATCTCCCCTTGAGGGGAGTCCCGCCGGAGGCGGGAGGGGTGTTATTCTATGTTAGGCCTGCACCTCCCGACCCAATCGCGAAACCCACGCGATTGGCCCACCCTCCTCGAGGAGGGACTGTTTTCTTGCCATTTCAAGACAAACAGGCATTTTGGTTGAGATCGCTATATCGAACTCACGTTCCAAAGTAAAATGATTTAAAAAAACTTTAATACTTCTCTCCTTCAGATACGTACTAAGTAATAGAGGACAGAGTCAAGGTGAATGTATATACCGGGGAAAATCTTTTTCCAAAGCTCTTAATGGTTGAAAATTGGTTTTGAGACAGCGACAATGGATGGGAAATGTAACTTACAAGACCACAGTGGTAGAAAATGCAAAGACAATGGAAAACACACCTAAATAAAATTAAGAACCTATGAATATGGTTAATAAACTTACAAATCTACTTAAAGTGTTAGGGATTGGGAAAAAAAGTATTTCTGCACTTGTTCTTTGTTCATTTTTAATATGTTGGGTGGGTAATGTGACTGCTCTTCATCTACAGGTAGCAGAGAAACAAGAACATAGCTATGACAAGCAGTGGGTAGCGAATGAATCTTCATCAGAAAACGAAAAAAGCGTTTCCCTTGAGTTTAGCGGAGTAAAACTGGTTACTGCGCTCAAAATGCTGGCTGATGAGGTCAATGTCGGGCTGGCGCTGCAAACGAGTTCTATTCCCGATAAAACAGTTACTGTCAATGTAAATGAAGTATCTGTTTTTGAAGCATTGGATTTACTGCTTGAGGGAACCAGTTTGGAAGCTGTGCTTCCTCCAAGCAGGGATGTTTTAATCGTTCGTAAAAAGCTGGAGGAGAGTTTTAAAAAAGCGTTTGAAAGTGTCAGCGGTACGGTGACAGAAGCTCAAACCGGGAACCCGCTGCCCGGGGTGAACGTCATAATTAAAGGCACTACCCAGGGAACCGCCACAAATTCTGACGGCCAATACGATCTGCCGGTAGAGAGCCTGCAGGACACGCTGGTGTTTTCATTTATCGGTTACGAGACGAATGAGGTTCCAATTAATGGTCGGACGAGTTTAGATGTGGCATTAACTCCGCAGGCATTGAGCGGGGAGGAATTGGTGGTCGTGGGATATGGCACCCAAAGGAGCAAAGATGTGACGGGTTCTGTAGCCTCAGTACCGATGGAGGATCTGGATTCACAACCGATAACGGGCCTCGACCAGGCGATTACCGGAAAAGTGGCAGGAGTCCAGGTAAATAATTACAGCGGAACCCCGGGTGCGGGACCCACTATTCGCATCAGAGGTATAGGTTCAATTGGTGCTGGGAATGACCCGCTGTATGTAGTAGATGGATTTCCCATTCCAAATTCAGCGAGTCAACAGTCAAATCCGCTGAATAGCATTGCTCCAAACCAGATTGAATCAATTGAAGTCTTGAAAGATGCTTCAGCAACAGCAATTTATGGTTCCAGGGGAGCGAATGGCGTGATTTTGGTGACTACCAAAAGTGGAACTCCCGAGACACAGATTGAAATCAACAGCTCTGTCGGGTTGCAAAGTGTAAGAGAGCGAGGCATGGTCGAGGTTCTTGATGCCCGGGAGTGGGCTCAGCTTGTGAATGACAGGACTTCGGATTTAATTCGATGGCGGGAAAACAGGGAACCCCAACCGTCAGACATTCCTGAAATGTATCGGAACCCGGAACAATATGGGGAGGGAACCGACTGGCCCAGCCTTATTCATGAGGACGCGCTTATGCATAATCAAAACATTACCATAAGAGGTGGTAATGAGGCCATCAGATCGATGGTTTCTGTAAACTTCCTGGACCAGGAGGGAACGCTGTTGGAAACAGGGTACAAACGATACAATTTTCGAGTAAATGTGAATGCCACATTGAGTGACAAGCTGGACGTGGGATTACGTCTCGCGCCATCTCTGGAGAAACAAGAACTGGGAGACACGGATGGATATCGAACAGGGGATTATGCAAGTGCCTATCTCGTAAATCCGATAGCCGACGTCAGAGATGAGAATGGGAACTTGAATCCCATGGTCGACGGAGATGGCATGCTCGCATTCCCCAACCCTGTTTTACAGGCAAAGCAGGTGGAGAATACCCTGCGAAGGGGCAGAGCTATTGGGAATGCGTTTGTAGAGTATGAGTTGATTGACGGACTTGAATTTAATTCCACCATCAACTTTGACTGGTCCGATACAAGGACTGAGTACTACAAGCCCACCACTGTTGGATCGTTTAACACATATCCCCCAACCGAGGCGGTGGGATATGTTAATTCATCGAATTCCATTAACTGGCTAAGCGAAAACACCCTTAATTATAATGCGGATTTCGGGAGAAACCACAGTGTTGATGCCGTCCTCGGGCTTTCGGTTCAACAGGAAACTACAGATTTTGCAAACGTCACGGGTCGTGGATTTGCGGATGATGAAATTAGAACGCTGGGAGCTGCCCCGACCCAAAGCGGCGCAACAAATACGGCCGAGTGGGGACTGGTGTCTACCCTGGCAAGGGTCAACTATGATTACCAGGATAAGTACCTGGTCACAGCTACGATACGAAGAGACGGCTCCTCAAGATTTGGATCCGATAATCGATGGGGGACCTTCCCTTCCTTTTCTCTTGGCTGGCGGCTGTCTGAGGAAGCGTTCCTCAGCGGAGCAGATAAAATTGACAACCTGATGATAAGAGCGGGTTACGGGAAGTCAGGAAACTTCAACATTGGCAATTATGCCCATTTGGGGGTTGTTGAATCAACTGATTACGCGTTAAATAGTCAAGAGGCTGCCGGCAGGAGCATTACCAACATGGGAAATCCCAATTTGGGATGGGAAGAAGTTGAACAGCTGAATGTTGGGCTGGACGTCAGTTTATTGGCGAACCGGTTAAATGTCACTGTAGATTACTACAACAAGGTTACCAGCAACATGCTGTTGAATGTGGAAACTCCCATTACTTCCGGCTTTAGTAACGCCCTCGTCAACAGGGGGGAGGTAACCAATAAAGGAATTGAATTAGCCATACAATCAACCGTTGTCAGTAATTCATTATTTAATTGGGATCTGAATTTTAATATCGATCATAACGCCAACAAAGTTACAGAACTGGATGCCCCAATTATATCTCCCGTCTCGGTCGCTAAGCACATTACCGAGGAAGGGTATCCCATTGGGCAATTCTACGGGTATGTAGTTGAAGGACTTTACAGCAGCAATGAAGAGATAGCTGAACATATCCCGAATGGTCCTGCTCCCAATACCAATCGTTTGTTTATTCCTGGTGCCTATAAGCACAAGGATGTTAATGGGGACGGTCAAATAACGCCCATAGACGATTTCGCCAGGATCGGGGATCCATATCCCGATTTCACCTGGGGATTGACCAATACCCTGAACTATAAAGGCTTTGATCTAAGCATCTCCATGACGGGTTCTCATGGAGGCGAAACCATGCAGGCTGGTCGTGAGGATTTCTGGAATTTGGATGGCGTTTTTAACGTATCCGCGGAAGCCAATGATCGATGGATGTCGCCTGAAAATCCCGGTGATGGACTGATCCCGAGAGCCATGTCCAGAGTGATCCACCGGTATGCACAAAGTACCTGGATCGTTGATAACTCACACATCTGGATCCGGGATGTAACGCTGGGACATACCTTCAGTTCTGCTAATCATGGATTCTTAAGTACTGTCGGAGCTAATGAAGCGAGACTTTATGTAAATGTGCATAATGCCTGGATATCAAATACAAATCTTCAGAATCCCGAAGTGCAACTGTTATCCGGTAATCCACTTCGACCGGGTGAAACACGAAATTCAAATTATCCTATTTCCAGGGTATTCACATTGGGTATCAATATTAATTTTTAATTGGGTAATTACATGTTTTATATCATGAAAAAGTTTAAAGGTATAGTATTACCTGGCGTAGTTTTATTTCTGTGTATTGCTTTTGCGGCTTGTGATAATATTTTGACGACTTCCCCGGAAGACGCCATAAGCTCGACAGAATTCTTCCAAAATGAAGGGCAGGTTGAGCAGGCGGTGATCGGGGCCTATTCCAAGCTGCAGGATATGTATGGAAACCAGTGGAAATTTTCGGAGTTGCGTTCTGATAATACCATCGTTCAGTATAATGTTGGGAATTTTGGTCCTCACCCCATTTGGTTAATAGATGAATTCACGATGACATCCACAAATACCAATATCGAACCGTATTGGGGCGATGTTTACCAGGGAATTCAAAAATGCAACGCTGTTCTAAATAATATTGACAGGGCCGGGTTTGAGACCGATGGGCTTAAAGAACAGCTTACGGCCGAGGTCAAATTTTTGAGAGCCTTTTACTATTTCCACCTGGTAAGGCTGTTTGGAGGAGTCCCTCTTGTGTTGGACCAGGTAGAATCTCCGTCGCAGGCCTTCGATGTAATTGGATCCAGAGCTGATGCCCAGGCCGTTTATGACCAGATCATCCAGGATGCCAGCGATGCTGCCCAGGTGTTGCCCCAAAGCTACTCTGGTGAAAATAACGGCAGGGCCACGGAAGGAGCTGCCAGGACATTATTGGCAGAGGTGTACTTAACCCAGGGAGAGTATGCTTCCGCTCGTACTGAACTGGAAAGCGTAATGCAGCTTGGCTATGAGCTGGTGGATAATTATGAAGATATTTTTGATCCGGCGAATAAGTATCACGAGGAGTATATATTTGATGTCAGTTATGCGGAATTGGAAAGTAACAGGGAGCTGGGTAATAATTTAATTTATCAATTTGCCCCCCATAATTCCGGGTCCGCTGTTACCGGTGACAACGGGGGCACTCCCCAGGGGCTAAATATACCCACCAGGGATATCCTAAATGCCTACGAGCAGGACGATTTAAGAAAAGACGCTTCCATAGGGTATTACGTGGATCCGGGTAATACTGAATTTGGTATTGCGATAGGGGATACAATACTGTATGTGAATAAATATGCCTCCGATCATTCGGTTCTTGGAAGAACCAATGACAATATACCGGTTTATCGTTATGCCCACGTGATATTGATGATGGCTGAAGTCATTAATGAAATTGAGGGTCCCACCAGTGAGGCGTACGGTTATATCGATGAAGTTCGCCAGAGAGCGGGTCTTGATCCTTTGACCGCCGGTTTGTCAAAGGCTGATTTCAGGGACGCGGTCTACCATGAACAACGCGTTGAATTGGCTTTTGAAAATCATCGGTGGTATAATCTGTTAAGACAGGGAAGAGCCATGGAGGTTATGCAGCAGCATGCACCGGATGTTAAGGATATCCAGCCGCACTTCACTGAACCGGTATATATTATTGAAGAGTACAAATTACTCTATCCAATACCGGAAAGGGAACGAACATTAAACGCAGACTTGGCACAGAATCCGGGTTGGTAGGAGAATTGAAGATTATTTAAATCAGGAATCATGAAATATTTTAGTCAAAGTTATCTCTTAATTGTTGTTTTACTTATTGGTTGTTCGGGTTCCGGTGAGAAGGAGCCGGCGGATGCAAGTCAAGGGCATCCCAACATTGTATTCATAATATCGGACGACCAGGCGTGGACCGATTATAGTTTCATGGGACATCCCCATATTGAAACGCCCAACATCGATAACCTGGCATCGGAAGGGCTGACGTTTACGCGCGGGTACCTGCCGGCCCCGGTGTGCCGGCCGTCCCTGGCTTCTTTGATTACCGGGCTGTACCCGCATCAACACGGGGTTACGGGTAACGATCCGGCGTTCGAGTTTGACCGGGAATCGAATTCCCGTACGGAGTGGCTGCAGGCGCGAAAAGAGGTGAATGATGTGGTCACCAACCGGTTTAATGAGCTGCCCTCTCTTACCGATTACCTGTCGGAGCTGGGCTACCTTTCCCTGCAAACCGGCAAATGGTGGGAAGGCAGCTGGAAAGACGGCGGCTTTACCCATGGGATGACCCACGGGGATCCGGCCCGCGGAGGCCGGCACGGCGATGAGGGTTTAACCATAGGCCGGGAGGGTATGCAGCCTATTGAGGACTTCATGGACCAGGCGCAACAGGAAAACAAGCCCTTTTTTCTTTGGTACGCCCCCTTTATGCCCCATACCCCGCATACCCCCCCTGATTCATTGTTAAATAAATATCTGCCCGATGCACCGAGTGAACCGATTGCAAAGTATTGGGCCATGATTGACTGGTTCGATATAACGGTCGGGCAGTTGCTGGGCTCGATTGAGGACCGGGGCCTCGAGGACAATACCCTGGTGGTGTATGTAACGGATAATGGATGGGTTCAAAACCCGGAGACAGAGAACCAGTTTATCTGGCCTTCCAAGCAGTCGCCCTACGATGACGGAATACGCACGCCCATCACCTACAAGTGGCCGGGGGAAATACCGGCCCGGATGGATACGAGCACGTTTGTCAGCAGTAACGACATTGCCGCAACAGTGCTGGATATCCTTGATATTGAACCGGAACGTACCCTGCCGGGAATCAATGTGTTGGACCAGGAGCAGCTTCAAGCACGGGAGGCCGTGTATAGCGAGGATTTTAATCATGATATTGCCGATGTTCATGAACCCACCAAAAGCCTGGAGCACCGGGTGGTCTTGAAGCGGCCCTGGAAGCTGATCGTACCCAAAGAGGAGGGAACCTCCCCGGAGGAAGAACTATCCGGCGGTGGGCGGTTCATAGATATGATTGAAGAACCGGAACTCTACCATATTGTAAACGACCCGCATGAGCGGAATGATGTGGCTTCGGAGCACCCGGAAATTGTCAGGGAACTGACTCAGCGATTAAACAACTGGTGGAGCCCCGAATTTTAGTATTGCGAGAAAAGCCGGAGATATTCGTTAACAATAAATTAACCTGAGATGCGACAACTACTATACCTGTATATTTTTACGTTTTCGTTACTATTAATCGATATCACGGGAGGGGCTACGGTATCTGCTCAAGACAGCGCAGAGGATCGGCCAAATATTCTGTTGGTGTTTGTGGACGACCTGGACCATGAGCCGCTGGGGTTTATGGGCAATGAAATCATTCAGACCCCGCATATCGACCAGTTGGCGGCCGACGGGGTCGTCTTCCGCAACGCATTTGCCACCACGGCCACCTGTATTACGAGCCGCGGGACGCTGATGACCGGACAGTACGCGGCGCGTACCGGCATCTATTTTGACCAGTTCGACCAGCTGACCCCCGGGCAGGCATCCACCAGCCTCCCGGCCCTGTTGCGCCAGGACGGCTACCACACCGGCTACGTTGGCAAGTGGCACCTGGGTACGTACCGGGAGGGATTGTTTGATGATGACCGGGCCTATGACGGACAGGGGCAGTTCTGGTCGGAGGAGTATCCCCCCGAGCGGGGCTCCCACCTGACCGACCGGCTGGGCAACCAGGCGGTGGATATGATCCACGACGCGCCGGCCGGCAAGCCGTTTGCGATGACAGTCGGCTTCAAGGCCCCGCACGTGCAGGACGGGTTCCACCCGATCGAACCCTACCCGGCCTCTCCCGCCACGGCAGTGCTGTACGAGCGGGATGAAATACCGGCCCCGCCACTGTCGGATCCCGGTTTTTTTGAATCCCAGCCCGACTTTTTACAACAGTCGCTGAACCGGGTGCGCTGGGACTACCGGCTGGGGCCGCCGGAGTCGCTGAACTTCCAGCGCTCGATGCGTCGCTACTACCGGATGGTCACCGGGGTGGACCGGCAGGTAGGAAAGATAATGCAAGCACTTCGCGAGACCGGTCGCCTGGAGAATACCATTGTTGTGGTTACCGCCGATCACGGGATGTACCTGGGGGATCGCGGGTTTGCCGGCAAGTGGCTGGGCCACGATACCTCAATACGCATTCCACTGGTTGTCCGGCATCCGGGCCTGCGGGCGGCCGAGACGGGTACTGAACGCCAGCAGATGGTGCTAATGATCGACCTGTTGCCGACATTCCTGGACTGGGCGGGCCTGCCGGTTCCGGAGAAGGTGCAGGGTCGATCATTTGCTCCTATCGTGGCTGGACAGAGTCCCGAAGACTGGCGCAGCGAGTTCTTTTACGAGCACCACAGCTTCCCGGACCGGATCCCGCGCACGGAGGGCGTCCGCACCGAACACTACAAGTACCTGCGCTACCTGGACAGCGAGCCGCTGTACGAGGAGCTGTATGACCTGCGGGAGGACCCGGACGAGTCGGAGAACCTGGCCGGTGACCCGGAGCATGCAGACCTGCTACAACAGATGCGCGACAAATGGAAGCAGTGGAGGGAACAGGTGCGGTAAATCCGATATGCCAAAAGGGGCTGTCCAAGACGTTCAAAGGACGAAACGACTATTTAGGGCCTCTATAAAAATCATGGTCACTCTTTTTCCGTAGCAGGCTAGTTCATTTTGAGTGATAAAAAAAATGAACCGCAACAACCACCGCAGGAGATTAGTTATTTGTTATTAGGAATTAGTTACTGGTTGTCAGCAATGTCCTTATTACTTAACAATTAACTAATAACCAGTCCTCAAATAACTAAACTGCGCCTGCGACAAACCCATTGAACGCAATCCGCTGGGAAACTAATACTGTTGAGGGCGTCCACTCGTACCATCCCCACCGGGATCAGCTGCCGGAATTTTCAGGACTTGGGGTTACCAGAGAAGTTAGATGCTCTCCTCCCGGTCGATGAAATTGTGCCCCGCCCGGGCAAACACAACGAAGGGGGGAGTTATTGATTGACTGGTTATCAGTGGACAGGGTTGGCCAGTAGCAAGCCGCCGTCGGGGTCTGGGGAATGGCGGCACGCAACGGCAGAGAAGTGACCGGCGCTTGAAAGCAACTGACCGGAACCGACCCGGTAAGGCGAATATCTTCCATTCCCCAGCGGCTTTTTTGGTTCATTTTTTGGCCGTACAAAAAATGAACAAGACAAGCTGACTCGCAAGCCCCCGGCAAGAAAAGAGATTCGCGGCTTTTTGAGAGAAGCCCTGATTATTTGTCAAAGTGGCCCTTCATCCAGTTTAGTTCTCCGTTCTAAATGTTGCAACTGAAAAGAATTTTCCTTTTGACAAAGAAAAAGCAGTAGAACTGAATCCCCGCCGTCTCTTACAAGTTAGAAGTGATCAGTAGATCTCGCGAAATTCCAACTCCAATCTGAATTTTTAGCATGCGAGATCCTTTGCTTTGCATCTTAACGAGCAAGCCTTGATGAAACTGACTTTTCAGGATGGGAATAATTAAATATGAATTTAGGAATGGACAACGGTACAGTCAGTTTTTCCATACGTAAAAAGGATAACAGCAGTGACGGGAGATGTCCGGAGAATCAGAGTGAAAAACTGCTGGTACGGGAAATTCAGGAGGGCAACGTACGGGCATTTAAGAATGTGATGAGAACCTACTATCGCGAGCTGATTGATTTTGCCCATCACTATGTGAAATCGTCGTACCTGGCCAAGGATGTTGTGCAGGATGTATTTGCGAATATCTGGGAAAGGCGAAGCAGCTGGTCACCCGACCGTTCGTTGAAAATGTATCTGTATCAATCGGTTAAAAATGAAGCGTTAAAATTGTTGCGCAATCGCAAAACCGAACGCAAATATATTGAGTCTTACCTGGAAGAGAGGGGCGAGGCGAAAATATACCCGGAACAAATGGAGATTAGTGAAGAGCGGGAATTCCAGGAGGCGGCCCAACAGGCGATACAGTCGCTCCCCGAGCGTGCCCGAATGACCTATCAGTTGCACCGCAGGGACGGGCTGACCTACAAGGAGATCGCCCAGGTGATGGATGTTTCGCACAAAACGGTGGAATCTCAGATGAGCAGGGCTCTCCGTATACTGCGTGAACGGCTTGCCAACTACCTTCCCACCCTTCTTTTGATGACGGTTGCAGAGTATATTTTTTGTTGAAAAGTATGTTTGAACGGCGTGAGTGTGTTTTTTGCAGCCTATCCCTTCCATGACTTAATGGTAACAGTCGTCTCTTAAAATTTTTTTCAAAAAAAATTACAGGGTGCCCGGACTGGCGTGGATCTTAGTTACTGAACGGTTTCTGTTGAGTGGAAATCATGTATAATCTGCCTGGCAGGACTAAGCAGAGACTGAGAACCCATAATCGTGCTGTTATTATATGCAAGATCAGAGAATTTGGAATTTGATTCACCGCTATCTATCGGGGGAATGCTCACCGCGGGAAGAGCGGCGGCTGCATAACTGGCTGGCAGAAAATCCGGCTCACCAGGAATTTTTTGACGCAATAAAGAAAGTATGGCGCATCAGCCCGCTCTACAATGTAGAGGTCGATTTTGACGAGGACTGGAAGCGGTTCAGCGAGCGCCTGGGAATAGAATTTGAAGAAACGGCATCTTCGTCAGTTGAGTCGTCCCGCCCCAAAATTCGTACCCATCCACGTTCAAAAAGCCACCCGGTACGCCAGTTGCTGCGGGTAGCGGCCATTTTGTTGCTGATTGCAATACCCGCCTACTATTTTATCGCGTCAGAAGGTACAGTCCCGGAAACTACAGCTGAAACCGAAGTTGCCATGCAGAATATTCAGACGGCCCGCGGAGAACGCGCCAGCATGGAATTTAGTGACGGAAGCAAGGTGACGCTGAATTCCATGAGTACGTTGCGTTTCCCAAAAGCTTTTGAGGGAACCAGCCGGGAGTTGTACCTGGAGGGCGAAGCCTTTTTCCAGGTTGCTCACAACGTGGAGCGCCCCTTCGTGGTGCATGCCAATGGGGTCGAGGTCAACGTGTTGGGCACCGAGTTTAATGTCAACAGCTACCAGGAAAATGAAGCGGTTGAAGTAGTGGTGCGAGACGGGACGGTAGCGGTCAATTCCGTAAGGACTGATGGCGAATCAACGGGCAGGCAGCAGGTACCGGAAGTCGCCCCAGAAGACGATCGCGTTATTCTGAACAAAGGACAACGCACAACGGTTGTCCCGGGAGGCCGGCCTGCCACTCCCGAAAATGTGTCGCTTGCCCCGCACCTGGCCTGGGTAAATGGAGAGATGATATTTGACGGGACCCCGATGCGAACCGTTATGAAACGGTTGCAACGGGCATATAATATGAACTTTGAAGTGGCGGATTCCACGCTGCTGACAAAACGGCTAAAAGCTTCTTTTAAAAGAGAACGAGTGGAGAAGGTGCTTGGAATTATTGCTTTCTCTCTCGATATAGATTATGAAATACGCGAAAACACAGTAGTATTTAATTCTAACTAAAGGGATAGAACCAATGACAAAAAAATACCATAGGAATATGCGAATATCGGAACGACCGATATGGGCAATGATTTTTTGCTTCATACTCACGGTTGGGTTGAGTGGAACAGCAGAGGCACAGGACAGGATGAACCTGTACACTGATGCCCGGGTCCAGGAGTTGAACCTGGAGCGTTCGAGCTCAGAACTGCTACAACAGAAGGTAACGCTGAAATATCACGAGGTTACTGTTGAGAAACTTCTGGCTTACCTGGAGCAAAAAAAAGAGATCCAATTTTCATACAACAAGCAGCTGTTGGCTGAGAATCCCCGCGTTACGGTGAACCTCGAACAGGTATCGCTGGGTGAGGCTCTCGACAAGATATTTGAGCAGACAAATATCAAGTATTTTGCTTTCGATGGTGGTTATGTTGTGCTTCGAGGAAACGATTTCAAGAAAACCACCCAAATTGAATCCGTCAGCGGAACGGTAACAGACGCCGAGACCGGCGACACCATGCCGGGCGTGAACGTTACGGTAAAAGGAACCTCGACGGGAACCGCCACCGCTGGTGATGGCACCTATTCGTTAAATGTACCTTCTCTCCAAGATACGTTGGTGTTCTCATTCATCGGATTTGAGATACAGGAGGTTCCGATCGATGGTCGTACTACCATTGATGTAAGCATGACCAGCGAAGCCATTATGGGTGAGGATATCGTGGTCGTGGGGTATGGTACCCAGCAGAAATCCGACTTGACCGGTTCCGTGGGAACGGTAGATGAGGAGGTTCTCCAGGAGCGGCCCTCCACCAACGTCTCTCAGGCATTGGCAGGTCGCGTTTCCGGGGTTGATGTCTCTCTGAATTCCGGTGAACCAGGTGGTTCTCCCACTATTCGTATTCGCGGCAGCAGCTCAGTAAGCAATACGAACGACCCGTTGTATGTTGTTGACGGAGTGATGCTGAATGTAGAACGCATGCAGAGTGGAACACACGCAATCAATTCCATTCCTCCAAGCAGCATTGAGTCCATTGAGGTGCTCAAAGATGCTTCCGCTACGGCAATTTACGGGGCACGGGGGGCCAATGGTGTCGTTCTGATCACGACCAAAAAAGGAACCCGTGAAGGCCCGCGTGTGAATTACGATGCATCTGTCAGTACCGGTACGGTAGCCAAAAAGATTGATGTGTTGAATGCCGAGGAGTTTCTCAGGGTTGAAGAGATCGCCTACTCCAATGCGGAAAAATATGATCCCGCAGGTTTTGCGTCGGGCAAGTACACCAACCCGGTGGACAAGAGAACCGATCCCCGCCTGTTCGATTCAAGTGGAAATCCGCTGTATGATACCGACTGGCAGGATGAAGCCTTCCGACAGGCGATAACCCACAGGCATAACCTTTCGGTTGCCGGGGGAGACGAGGGAACCACCTACGGACTCTACTTGTCGTATGACGATGAGCAGGGTGTGATGAAGGATTCCTGGTTAGAGCGCTATTCCGGTCGATTTAATGTGGAAACAGAAATTGCAGGATGGTTGAGCGCGGGAGGTAGCCTCACGTACAGCAACCAATCACAAAAAGAGCTTCATCCCTGGTCCATGCGAATGTTGTATGAGTCCATTCCGATTGTACCGGTTAAATACCCGGACGGAACATGGGCCGGTAATGAAGATTATCCCGGGATGGAAGGTGGACCCAACCAGCGGAGAGTATCCGAGGAGAGTATTCACCTGCTGAATACCCAGAATATACTTGCCAACATCCATACCAATATCACCTTTACCGACAACTTGGAGCTGAGAACGATGCTGGGTACAAATGTGATTACCCAGGAACAGGATCGGTATTCTGGTCGCACGCTTCCATTCCTGTCACGCGACCAAAACGGTATTGCAAGTATTTCGCCATCGCAAAATGCCAATTGGCAATTTGAAAACATCCTGAACTACAGTAATGACTTTGGTGAAGTGCATTCACTCAATGCCATGCTGGGTCAGTCGATTCAAACTTCTCACAGCTCCAGCTCCACAGCTGAGGCCTGGGGTTTTATCGATGATTATTTTGAATACAACAACCTGGGCATAGCCGACAATCCACGCCCGCCCAATTCGTCTACCAGCGAATACTCGATGTCATCGGTATTCAGCAGAATCAACTACACCTACAACGACAAGTACCTGTTTACGGTGACGGGTCGTGTGGACGGATCCTCAAAGTTCGGTTCAAACAATCGATACGCATTTTTCCCTTCAGCTGCACTGGGATGGAGAGTATCCGAGGAGGATTTCCTGCGGAACAACTCGGTGATATCCAACCTGAAGATTCGAACCAGCTACGGGTTGACCGGGAATTCGGAAATTTCCAACTACCAGTATGAGGCTGGCCTGGGAACCTATACCGCTATATTTGGCGGAAGCCGGAATATCGGTGTCGGTGTTCAGCGGTTGGCCAATCCCGACCTGAAATGGGAGGTTAACAAACAGATTGACCTGGGAATTGAACTGGGACTCTTTAATGACAGGATCTCGGTTGAAGCGGATGTGTACCGCAGAAAATCGGAGGATATGCTTCTGGAACGACCTCTGCCCCGCACAAGTGGGTATGCTACCGTGTTTGAAAACATAGGCAGCATGGAAAACAGGGGTATTGAGCTGGCATTAACAACGTATAATGTCCAGGGCAACGACTTTTCCTGGAGCACGGACTTCAACATCTCAATTAATGAAAACGAGGTCCTCAAGCTTCACGGTGGATCCGATATCGAGACCGGCGGCGGCGTGCACGGCGGCGGTGCGGGAAGCATTATCCGCGAAGGGTTGCCTGTAAATACATTTATGGGCTATATCTCCCTGGGTACCTGGAATACCGATGAAGCTCAGGAAGCAGCCCAGTATAATCGCCTTCCGGGAGATGTGAAATATAAAGATGTAAACAACGACGGGGCTATCAACCAGGACGACCGTGTTCCGATCGGAAACGGTGTGCCCGATGGGTACGGAAGCCTTATCAACACCTTTACATACAAAAACTTTGAGTTCTCCGCTGATATCCAATTCATGTATGGTAACGATATTATGTGGGAAGCAGTGCACTCAACGGAAGACCGGGTGGGAATCGCCAACAGCCTGGGCTCCGTACTGAACGCCTGGACGCCGGATAACCAGGACACCCCGATTGCACAGTTGCGGCCTACACAGGCGGGGTATGATACCGACAACGACACCCACAGGATGCAAGACGGTTCGTTCATCCGGGGCAGAAACTTTACGTTGTCATACAATCTTCCCCAGGACATTTTGAGTCCCCTGAGCATACGTAATCTGAGGGTTTATGCCACCGCGCAGAATCTGTTCACTATTACGGAATTCCGGGGATATGATCCTGAAATATCGACTTCAGGTGCGCCATTTTCCAGAGGTAGGGCACAGTACTTTGAATACCCAAAATCCAGAACATTTATTTTGGGTGTCAACCTTGGATTATAAAATGATGCGCCTTTTTAACTATAAAATTTTATTTCCATACCTATGAGAAAGTTAACTTCATATTTAATACTTGGTAGTTTTATTGCACTTGTAGCTTCTGGCTGTGACAGCTTCTTGTCGCATTCGGATCCTACAAGCTTTACAAAAAACAACTATTATACCGAACCGGCCCACGCTGAAGCTGCAGTCAATGCTATTTATGAAGACTTGAGAGCAGTCAGAGGAGGAGGGTTCGGGGGCGCTCCCTGGCTTATGACGGAGTTTCAAACCGGGTTGGCAAACACGGAACTCGGCCAGGCGACGAATAGCCTTGATATCCGGGCCCTGGACAACAGTGCCGATAACGGTTATGGCCAAACCTACTGGAACAGCCATTATCGGGGTATCGCCAATGCCAACGAGGCCCTGGCCAATATTCCCAATATTGAGCAGCTGGATGAAGCCACGGAAAACAGGTTGCTGGGAGAGGCACGATTCCTGCGTGCGTACTACTATTATAATCTTGTCAGGATTTTCGGGGATGTCCCCCTTATTCTGGAGCCTGTCGGTTTAGATTCGGAAAACCTGGCTCCGGAACGGGCCCCGGTTGCTGACGTGTACGACGCAATAGTCAGTGATTTAACCTGGGTGGAGTCTAACTCCGGGTTGCCTTTTAATAATGAAACCGGAAGAGCTACAATGGGAGCCGTTAAAACCCTGCTGTCCAGCGTCTACCTGACGATGGCGGGTTACCCGTTACAGGGGGGCGACCAGTATTACCAGCTTGCCAGGGACAAAGCAAAAGAGGTTATCGATTCCGGCGAATACCGCCTGTTTGATACCTATGAAGAACTCAAACAGGAGAGCCTGGAAAATACGGGAGAGCACATTTTTATGGTGCAGTTCGATGCCGATATTGTTGATCACAACGGTCTGCAGTATGTAACCCTTCCCTACAACCAGGATATATCGGTGTTCTCTGCTGAGACAGGGGGTATCTTTGCACAGGAAGAGTTTGTGGAGTCATACGAATCCGGTGACAAGCGAGCCGAAGAAAAAGGGTTCTACTATAGTGAGTTTTCACCGGCATCCGACCGCAGTGTGACCAAGAACCTGGGCGGTTGGTATCTCTGGAAATTCTTTGACGAGGAGGCTAATGTTGAGACTGCCGTCTCCGGGATGAACTGGCCGCTGTTTCGCTACGCGGAAGTATTGCTTATTTTTGCGGAAGCAGAAAACGAGGTCAACGGCGGACCTACACAGGACGCCTACGATGCGGTGAACGCCATTCGGGACCGGGCCGATATCCCGGATCTTTCCGGGCTTTCCCAGGAGGAATTCAGGGAAGAGGTCTGGGAGGAGAAATTCCACGAACTCAGCTTCGAAAATAAAGCATGGTTCGACATGGTTCGCCTGCGCAAGGCCTATAACCTGGGAAATGGAGAAAAATTCGAGGATTATGTCGGACATACTTTTGTTTATGGCCCGACGCTTTCGGAGCGGGAGCTGCTGTTTCCGATACCGGCCCCCGAACGACGCAACAACGAGAACCTCACTCAAAACCCCGGTTATTAATGGGATAAAATTCTGGGCTTTATCATAATAACCTACTATAATACATGAGGAATGTCAGGATGGGGTCTGCTTTAATGTGGGCTCCATCTTTCATTCTATCACTAAAAGCCATCAATACTATCGAAAGGTTCGTTTTATGAATAATTTTTCATCGCGAATAATACATTTGCTCGCAGTTTCACTCGGGCTGGCAACATTTCTGGCCAGCTGTTCGGATCAACCCAGGGTCGATTTAAATAAAGATTCCCATATTGTCCTGCTGGGAAATAATCTCGGCTCGCGTATGTTAAACTTCGGTCATTTCGAAACCGAGATGCATCTGCGCTATCCCGACAGCACGCTGTACATCCGGAATATGTCGGATCCCGGAAATACCCCCGTTTTCAGGCCGCATGCGGCACGAAATTCACCGTGGGCGTTTCCGGGAGCCGAACAGTTTATTGATGATCTGTCGTTTATTGCGGACAGTGCCCGGGCATTCCAGGCTCCCAGTATCGGCCACTTCCCGACACCTGACGAGTGGCTGACCCAGCTGGAAGCCGATATCATCATCGCTTTTTTTGGGTACAATGAGTCTTTCCGGGGCGAAGAGGGACTGGAAACCTACAAGGCGGAGCTCGAGGCGTTTATCGAGCACACCCTGAGCCAGACCTATAATGGGCAAACGCCCCCCAAACTGGCCATTGTCTCTCCCATCGCCTTTGAAGACCTTTCCGACCGTAAAGACCTGCCCGACGGGGAGCAGGAAAACGCAAACCTGCAGATGTACACCGAAGCGATGGAAGAGGTCACCGCCGCGTATGACGATGTGCACTTTGTAGATGCGTTTACGCCAACGAAAGCCTGGTTTGAACAGAGTGAAAAGCCCCTGACGATCGACGGGTTCCAACTCTCCGGTGAGGGGTACAAGCGGTTTTCAAAACTGCTGGCCGACCGGGTCTTTGGCGAAGTCGAGCCCAGGGCCGAAGAACACAAGGAGTTGGTCCATGACGCGGTGATGGAAAAAAACTGGACCTGGCACAACGACTACAAGATTCCCAACGGGGTCCACGCATACGGGCGGCGTTACAAGCCGTTCGGACCCGACAATTATCCCTACGAAATTGAGAAGATTCGCCAGATGACCGCTATTCGGGACACGGCTATTTGGAAGGCAGTTCGGGGAGAAACGACGGATCTGGCGGCCGCGGATGCCCATACCCTGGAGCTCCCCGAGGTAGAAACCAACTATGAAGATGAGCCGGACGGACCCGGTGATACCCGGTACCTTTACGGGGAAGAGGCGCTAGAAACCTTCGATATGGCCCCCGGATATGAAATTGAGCTGTTTGCCTCCGAGGAGCAGTTTGCTGACCTGGCCAACCCGGTGCAGCTCTCCTTTGACAACCGGGGGCGGCTGTGGGTGGCGGTTATGCCCAGCTACCCGCATTGGAAACCAGGTGATGGTAAGCCAAACGATAAGCTGCTTATTCTTGAAGATACGGATGGGGATGGACGTGCCGATAAACAGACTACCTTTGCCGACAGCCTGCACCTGCCGGTTGGTTTTGAAATAACCTCTGATGGCGTGCTGGTCTCTCAGGGAACAAACCTGAAACAGTATTTTGACACCGACGGAGACAGCCAGGCTGACAGCGTGGAGATCGTCTTGAGCGGTTTTGATGATCACGACACTCACCATGCCCACAGTGCCTATACGGCCGATCCCTCCGGGGCAGTCTATATGGGAGAAGGGGTCTTCCTGCGGACCAATGTGGAGACCTCGTATGGAACGGTCCGGGGGACCAACGGCGGATTTTACCGCTATAACCCGCAACGCCGCCACCTGGAACGTACCGCCCAGCTTTCGATTCCCAATCCCTGGGGTATCGCCTTTGACCGGTGGGGACAAAACTTTTTTGCCGAGACTTCCAGCCCGAACGTACGCTGGATGATGCCCGGTAGCATTAAACCGTTGTACGGTGAGTTTTCTCCCAAATCGGAGCAACTGATCGAGCAGGATCACATGGTCCGGCCCACCTCCGGCCTGGAATTTGTCTCCAGCCGCCACTTCCCCGAAGAGGTTCAGGGCGACATGCTGATCAACAATACCATCGGTTTCCTGGGAACCAAGCAGCACCAGGTGATGGAAGACGGAACCGGGTACACCACCCGGCACCGCCTGGATCTGGTAAAGTCATCCGACGGGAATTTTCGGCCGGTGGATATGGAATTTGCCCCGGACGGTTCGCTCTACCTGGTCGACTGGCACAACGTGTTGGTCGGGCATATGCAGCATAATGCGCGTGACCCGCTGCGCGACCACAAGCACGGGCGGATCTATCGCATCACCTATCCATCACGACCGCTGGTGGAACCGGCCGAGATCGCCGGTGCATCTATTGAACAGCTGCTCGATAATCTCAAGCTGCCCGAGTACCGGACGCGCTATCGCACCCGCCGCGAACTGCGTGGCCGGGACGCTGCCGAGGTCCGTTCGCATATTACAGAATGGACTGCGGACCTGGACCAGGAAGATCCGCAATACGAGCATCACCTGCTGGAGGCACTGTGGGTCACATGGGGACTCAACGACGTAGATGAAACGCTGCTTCGGGAGCTGATGGAATCCAGTGACCATCGGGTGCGCGCAGCAGCGGTACGCGTACTGCGCTACTCTGGGCATCAGGTTGAGGATCAGCAAGAACTGCTGATGCAGGCCGCAGGCGATGATCACGGGCGGGTACGTCTGGAAGCGATTGTGGCCGCCTCATGGCTGGACGAAGAGGAAGGGCTGCCGATCCTGGCCGAAGCCAGCAAGAAACCGCTCGACCGCTGGATCGCCCCCACCTTTAATGCGGCGATGGCCCATATCCAGGGCGAATCCTACATCCCGGCCGAACAAGGTGAGGAGATGGCCCAGACTGACTTGGAAGGGGCCGACCGGGAGCTGTATGAGTTGGGCGAGAAGATCTATAGCCGCGATGGCAGCTGCGAGACCTGCCACCAGCCCAACGGCAAAGGGCTGGCTGCCTCCGGATTTCCGCCCCTCGCGGGTACGCAGTGGGTCCTTGGAGACGAGGAGCGGCTGATAAAACTGGTGTTGAAGGGACTGCAGGGTCCCATAGAGGTGCTGGGCGAAGAATATCCCGGGCAGGTCCCGATGACACCCTTTGGCGGCATGCTGAATGACGAGGAGGTCGCTGCCGTGCTTACCTACGTCAGGAATGCATTCGGGAACGAGGCCGCGCCCGTTTCCCCGGAAAAGGTAAAAGAGGTGCGGGCCTCCGTTCAGGATAAATCGGGTTTTTATACCCCGGAGGAGTTGTTGAACGAGCATCCTCTTGAGGAGTGATGCCGCGCCAAGATATAATTGATATGAAATGACCAGATAAATTCATGGGTTTTAATTGGGCGAACAAGATATGTTGAGATCATGGGGCATTAACATAGTAATGGCGCTGTGCCTGCTGCTCTTAACACAAGTTGGGAAGGCACAGCAGCCTAATATTGTATTCATATTTGCGGATGATCTCAGCTATCATGACGTCGGCGCCTATGGAAACAGCGAGGTTCGAACCCCTCATATTGATGCACTGGCGAAAGAGGGCATCAGGTTCACCCGCGCCTACAATATGGGATCATGGTCCCCGGCCGTTTGCATGCCCAGCCGCACGATGCTCAACACCGGACGATATCTTTGGAACGCTGAAGAAGCGCGTAGCGAAGATTACCGGCAGATTCGCCAGTCCGGTGATTTTTGGAGTCAAAGGCTGAAAGCGGCAGGTTATGAGACCTATTTTACGGGGAAGTGGCACGTCCCGGGTCTTGATCCCGGGGATCTGTTTGACCATGTGGTCCACGTTCGTCCGGGAATGCCGGATCAGACCGAGGCCGGGTACGACCGTCCTCATGAGGGGGAAGAAGATCCCTGGAGTCCTTATGACACAACATTCGGTGGATTCTGGGAGGGAGGCAAACACTGGTCGGAGGTACTGGCCGATGATGCCATTAATTTTATCGACGACGCCTCAGAACGCAACAAGCCGTTCTTCATGTACCTGGCCTTTAACGCCCCGCATGATCCCCGGCAGTCGCCCAAAAAATTTGTTGAATCCTACAATCCGGATGAATTGGAAATCCCTGAAAACTATCTTCCGGAATACCCTTTTAAAAATCCGATTGGAGCCGGACGCGTCAATGAACGGAATCGCCCGCATCCTCCAGGAACACCACGGGAATTGATAGAGTCGAGTCCATACCTTCGTGATGAACGCCTGGCTCCGTTTCCCCGTACCGAATACGCCGTCAGCGTACACCGGCAGGAGTACTACGCGATTATTTCACATATGGATGAACAGATCGGGTATATTCTGGACCAACTGGAGAAGAGAGGTGAGTTGGAACAAACGATTTTCGTGTTTACCTCGGACCACGGCCTTGCAGCAGGACAGCATGGATTTATGGGAAAGCAGAATATGTATGAGCATTCCCTGAAAGTTCCTTTTATTATAAAGGGACCGGGTCTTCCCGCGGGAGAGGTATTCGATGCATCTATATACCTGCAGGATGCCGTTCCCACGACGATTGAGCTGGCCGGTGGCGCGGTGCCCCACTCCTATCAGTTTCGATCTCTGTTACCACTTATTCGTGGTGAAGAAACGGAGCTTCATCCGGCGATATACGGGGCTTACCTGGACAAGCAGCGATCCGTCATTGAATGGCCTCACAAGCTTATTTTGTATCCCGATATTCCGAAGGTCCGATTATATAATCTGGAAGAGGATCCATATGAAACAGAGGATTTGGCTGGGCAGGAAGATTCAACGCCAATTATTAAACGGCTCATGAAGCAGCTTTCAGAACTGCAGGAGGAGACAGGGGATAACCTTGTCCTTTCCAAATTTTATCCTGAGTGGTTCTGATTTTTTAAACGTTGAACTGCCCGGCTTTTTGTTCAGGAACAGCTCCCGGGCATATTTTAAGCTTTAATTAACAGCTCATGACATATCTCATGACATATAATGAGTTAACAGATATCGATAAATAAACCTTTTTACGAAGAGATCATTAGTGAAACTGAGTAAAACTATTTTTAATTCAACCAAACTTTAACATTATGACAGACCTACCATTTCGATTTGGAGCGGAAGTGTACACGTGGTTTATGGATGGCAACGGGGAGGCGCACGAAGGTGAACTGGGCCATATGATCGAGGTGACGGCCCGGGCGGGGTTTGACGGGATCGAGCCGATCGCCTACTGGATGGGGGAGCTGGCCGACCCGCAGAAGCTGGCCGCCACCCTGGAGGAGCACGGCATTGAGCTGGCCGCCATCGCTCTGACCCTGCCGTGGAACCACCCGCAGGAAACAGAGGAGGAAATAAAAAAAGCCGACGAGATTATTGAATTAACCTCGAAGTTCCCGGGCGCCCTGCTGTGCCTGGTCCACGAGCCGGCGGGCCGCCACGATGTCGCCGCCCGGCGAAAGAACCTGGTGGCCAACCTCAACAGCGTGGCGCGCCGGGCCGCCGCCCGGGGGGTCGAATCCACGTTCCATCC
>NZ_JBINJF010000059.1:0-9053 GCF_043951865.1 Halalkalibaculum sp. DA3122 | reverse complement strand
TGAGAATTAACATCCCTAAGATATTGAATATCAAGCGTTTGCATGGCCTTTCTTAGTTTAAAATTGTTAAAATCCTAACCCCTAAACGCGTTATGTATATGTTCTGCAATCTGAAAGGGACCAAAATTTTTATACAGGTTATACAAGTGATCTTCGAAAACGTGTTCAATATCACAAGGCGGGGAAGGTAAATTCAACGAAAGATAGAAGACCTTTAAAGCTAGTCTATTTTGAAGGTTGTTTAAATCAACAAGATGCAACGAAACGAGAAAAATATCTCAAAACTGCATGGGGCAAAAGATATATTAAAAATCGAATGGAAAATTATCTCACGGGGTGAACCGGAATCCCGGGCTGTATTTTGTGACCATCTGCACCAAGGATCGGCAGCACCATTTCGGAGAGATCCGGGACGGCATCATGGGGCTGTCGGTGCCGGGGTGTGTGGCCTGGCATTATTGGCGGCAGATCCCGAACCATCAACCCAATGTGGTATTGGATGAATTTGTGGTAATGCCGAATCATTTGCATGGGATTGTGGGGATCACACCTGATCATGTAGATCATGCCCGGGTAGGGATATGCCATGGCATGTCCCCACAAAATGGCATGTCCCCACAGAAGGAAGATCATACCACCGACCAACAGAACCAGGTACAATTTGGAAAACCACAATCCCAATCATTATCCATGATTATCAATCATTACAAAGGATCCCTCACCTGGTGCAATGCCAATGGGCATGAATATTTTGCATGGCAGTCCCGGTTTTACGATCATATAATCCGCAATGAAAAGGCCCTGCATCGTATCAGGAAGTATATTTTAAATAATCCATTGCGTTGGCAGATAGATCGGGAAAATCCAAACAGCAATGAAATTCACGAGCAGGCTGTGGAATATATGGCTGCCAATCTATAAAAAATTTTGCCCTTGTACGGACACGCCATGGCGTGTCCCAACAGGCTTAGATTCGAATTCAAAATTCATTACATGAGCAAATACTCCGAAGACCAAGCGGTAGAGCAACCAGCGATTGATCTATTTGAGGAACTGGGATGGGAGACAATCAACGCCTACGACGAGGTGCTGGCCTCTGAAGGCAATCCCGGCACCCTGGGCCGCCAGACGCGGGACGAGGTAGTGCTGGAGCCGCGGCTTCGGAGCAAGCTGGAAGCCTTCAATCCCGACGTACCCGCAGAGCAGATCAACGAGGCCGTCCGCCGCCTCACCCGCGACCGCTCCTCCACCCACGGGGTCCGCGCCAACAAGCAGATCTACGACCTGATCCGGGAAGGGATCAAGCTGGAGTACCGCAACCAGCAGGGCGAAACCGTCCGCAAGACCCTGCAGGTCATTGACTGGCAGGAACCAGAAAACAACGATCACCTGCTGGTCTCCCAGCTCTGGGTGCACGGGGAGTACGGGGACAAGCGTCCCGACCTGGTGGCCTACGTCAACGGTCTGCCGGTGGTGCTGTTTGAGCTCAAGAAGACCGGCCGGAGCGTCCGCGACGGGTACGCCTACAACCTGAGCGACTACAAAGACACCATCCCGCAGCTGTTCTGGTACAACCAGATGATCATCCTCTCCAACGGTACGGAGACCAAGGTGGGCACCATCACCTCCCCGTGGGAGCAGTACGGGGAGTGGAAGAAGATCAGCGACGAGGACGAGCCCGGCATCGTCACCCTGGAGACTGCCATCCGCGGCATCTGTGACAAGCAGCGGCTGGCCGACCTCATGGAGCATTTTATCCTGTTTGACGACGTGAAGGCCAATCCCAAGAAGCTTTTGGCCCGCAACCACCAGTACCTGGGCGTCAACAACGCCATCGAGGCGGTGAAGTCCATTGAGGAAAACAAGGGGCGGCTGGGCGTGTTCTGGCACACGCAGGGCAGCGGCAAAAGCTACTCCATGGTATTCCTGACCCGCAAGATCATGCGGGCGCTGACCGGCGACTGGAAGTTCGTGATCGTCACCGACCGGCTGGACCTGGACGATCAGATCTACAAGAACTTTGCCTCCGTCGGGGCGGTCACCGAGCCTGAGCAGGAGATCCGGGCCGACAGCAAGGAGCAGCTCCAGCAGCTGCTGCGGGAGAACCACCGCTACGTGTTTACCCTCATCCACAAGTTCCACACCCGCGACAGCGAGGAATTCCCGGTCCTCAGCACCGACGACGACATCATCGTGATCACCGACGAGGCCCACCGCACCCAGTACGACACTCTGGCGATGAACATGCGCAAGGCCCTGCCCAACGCCGCCTTCCTGGGCTTCACCGGCACGCCGCTGATCAAGGGACAGGACGAGAAAACCCGCGAGGTATTCGGCGACTACGTCAGCGTATATGACTTCAAGCAGTCGATCGAAGACGGGGCCACCGTGCCACTCTACTACGAAAACCGGATCCCCGAGCTGCAGCTCACCAACGAGCACCTCAACGAAGAGCTGGAGGCCCTGCTCGACGAGGCGATGCTCAACGAGGCCCAGGAGGAGAAGCTGGAGCGGGAGTTCCGCCAGGAGTACCACCTGATCACCCGGCAGGACCGCCTGGAGGCGATCGCCGAAGACCTGGTGCAGCACTTCCTGGATCGCGGCTACATGGGTAAGGGGATGATGATCTGCATCGACCGCTACACGGCCGTCCGCATGTACGACCTGGTGCAGGCCGAGTGGGAACGCGAGCAGTGGCGCGTTAAACGGGAGCTGCAGGCGGCCTCCGGCATGCAGAAAGACCGGTGGCTGGAACGGCTCCACTACCTGCAGGAGACCGACATGGCCGTGGTGATCTCCAAGTCCCAAAACGAAATTCAAGACTTTGAGCAGGAGGGGCTGGATATCCGTCCCCACCGCAAGCGGAAGGAGAATGAGAACCTGGAAGAAAAATTTAAAGATCCCGAAGACGAACTGCGGCTGGTTTTTGTCTGCGCCATGTGGATCACCGGCTTCGACTGCCCCAGCCTGTCCACCCTCTACTTGGACAAGCCGATGAAGAATCACACCCTGATGCAGACCATCGCGCGGGCCAACCGGGTGTACGGCGAAAAGAACAACGGCCTGATCGTCGATTACGTGGGCGTGTTCCGCAACCTGCAGAAAGCCCTGGCCACCTACGCCACCGGCCACGAGCCGGATGATCCCGATGCCACCAACCCGGTTAAAGACAAAGCCGAACTGGTAAATCAGCTGCGGGAAGCCGTGGCCGAAGCCAAAGAGTTCTGTGAGCAGCAGGGCGTGGACCTGGAGAAGATCATTGAGGCCAAAGGGTTCGACACATCCAAGTACCAGAAAGAGTTTGCCCGTGCCATCGTGGAGTACGAGGAGCTGGGCGACAAAGTGGACGATGCGGTGGACGAGGTGCTGATCAACGACCAGAAAAAGAAGGAGTTCATCAAACATGCCAACGTGGTGGATCGCCTCTACAAAGCGATCCTGCCCGACCCCAAAGCCGAGGAGTTCCTGCCGGTACGGGCGGCCCTGAAGGCGATCAAGGACCGGATCAAGATTATCGGTCCCCAGCAGACCGATGATATCTCAGAGGTCAAAAAGAAGATCAGCGATAAGCTGGATGAATCGATCGTCAGCGAGCCTTATGAAATTTATGACGATGGCAACCTAATCGATATCGGGAAGGTCGATTTTGAGAAGCTCAAGGAGCGCTTTGCCAAAAAGAAGCACAAGCGCGTAGAGCTGCAGAAAATGAAGTCAGTTATAGAGCAGCGGGTCCAGGAGATGGTGCAGCAGAACCGCACCCGTATGGACTTCAAGGAGCGCTACGAGGAGATGATTGAGAAGTATAATAATTACAACATCTCGGTGGAGGTCCAGCTGGAGGAGCTGTTCAACCTAGTCAAAGACCTGGATGAGGAAGCCGAGCGCCACGCCCGGGAGAATCTATCGGAAGAGCAGCTGGCCGTCTTTGATATCGTCACCCAGCATGAGAAGATCGAGCTTACCAAGAAGGAACGGGACCAGATCAAGGAGGGCATCACCGAACTGCTGGAAAAGCTCAATCAATCCAAAACGGTCACCGACTGGAAGAAACAGCAGCGCCGTATCGCCGATGTGAAAGTTACCATCGAAAAAGAGCTGGATAATATCCTGCCTGATCAATATGATCGCCAGCTATTTTCACAGACGTGTAATGAGGTGTTTGATCATGTGTGGCAGCGGTATTAGGATCTATTAGAAATACAATGGGTTATATGGACAGTAAAACAAGTTGAAAAGGGCTCGTATCCCTGTTATAGTACCTGAAATACTGTTTCAGCCATCTATCACAGGTTCATTACATCCTGTTGAACACAGAAGTCAGATATAACACGTAACTATTTACTTCTTCAATACAGTTGTTGTCTTGTCTGTTTTGCGTATTCCACCCACGTACCGGATAAAAATTCAGCAGGAGACAGCGGAAAAGGAAAGTGATACAGAAACCAAAATCTACAATACAGAAGTTCTCCGAACCAGTACCAGGTGTAGACAGAGTTGCCGTGGAGCTTAGATTACCTTTTATTTTTCAAAGCCCGGTTCTACTGGTATTTCAGATTCCTTCCCTCATATTGTCCGAAAAATATTGCGTTGCGATACGCAAATAGCGCAGCCGGCTGCACTTAAAAATAATTTGCTGTTTTCTGGTTATAAGAAATTGTTTTTATTAGCTTTATAGATAATAAGTTTTTCTCGCCGTACTACAATTTATACAATGTTTTAACCAAAGCAGTTCATGGGCAAAAAGGTGGGATTCATATTCGCTGGTACAGTCATTATTTGGGTGGCTTTTTACATACTCTATCCATCACAGCCACTCGATGCTGTTGAAACATTTATCGTCGTTGGTGGTCTTTCAATTCTAACCTGGATTTACAGTTTATTTAAAAAGAGGGATAAACATGAACAACCAGAAGTCGAAAAGTAAAAGAGGCGATCTGCACAGGTTTTTATATATCATCCTGGGAGTGGTACTGATTACCGGTCTGCACGCATGCGGTTCCTATCAAGAGCAGGCTAATATGGGAGAAATTGCAGAAACCGGGCGAGATTTTTTGGTAGATGATGAGGTGGAAGAGTCCTATGGAATGTATTCATACATTCTGTTTTCCCAGCCTCCGAATGAAAATACCTATGATCGCTATAACGCCCTGGTAGACAAGTTTTTAAGTTTTAGTCCCATAGAGGATTTTGAAAAATACTATCCCAGGGATTCCCTGAATGTACTGTATCTCCCGGTTGTGGAGATGCCTGCCTATCCAACAGATTCAGACTCAGTCCTGGCCAAATACAATTATACCCGCTCTAAAGTAATCATCAATACGCTACCCCGGGAATACCGGCACAGAGAAGCTGTTTATTTTGTCTCTTCGTTAAAACCGTTAACGAATTCAACCGGAATCCAGGAGCCCTACCTCATACAAGATCTAACGACCATACCACCAGACCTGATGGGTATTTGGGTGGACGAAGTTCTAAATGAATTTCTGGTTCCCCGTTCATGGACCGAAAATGCCATGCGCAAGATGGCGCTCAATCTGCGCACAAATATCGAACGTGCTGCTGAGGGCCTGCCAACGGTTAAAACAGCACTGGTTCAGTTCTTCACCTTCAGGCCAGCATTAGCTAACGTACAAGAATAGAGATCTCGCAGTTCTTGCTGCGGGTAAGGGTATTTTGGTAAAGGCAGGGAACCCAATCGATCGTATATTTGGGAGATCCCGGGAATTACGAATGTAGAATCACGAATAACGAATTTTTAACGACGGGATCTTTGTGAGAAGGTCGCATGAACGAGTTATTGCATCATGTCCCTACCGGAAGAAGTTCTGTTTGACGAGGGGTGGGGCAACAAAATATACAACTGGTCTTTCCCGGCCTTGAATGGGGCGCGGAAGTCGAAGCAAGATCCAGTAGATACGCAATATGTCGCGTCTCTGCGAGTTGGGGAAGATAGTCTCCTGTTTCACATTAAGACTTCGTTATCCTCCTTCCCTGTTCATTTTTGTACGGTTCAAAAACGAACCTAAAAAAGCCGCCGCCGGGGATCGGTTATTAGGAATTCGTTGTTTGTCAAACAATTAACGGATAATCACTCCCTGTCACGGTCTCCTTCGATAATTTTCTTTTGCTAACGCTTTGGATGGTCACAATACATTGACAACCGGGAAATATGTTGAAATGAATTATACACATGTTTTCATGTTGTTTTTCTTACCTTGATGAGAAATATTGATAGAGGTCTCTGCAAAACCGCTGTTACACCCAATTTCTGCATTTTCACGTACTGTTTCGGCTATTGTAAGGAGTGAGTATATATGGAGTTGAAAAATTTTGACCAGTTTTTCCATGAGAGTCCCATCCCGATGTGGATCTATGACCCAGGGGATTATTCCATAAAGGAGGTGAACCAGGCGATGATTGACGTGTACGGGTATTCGAGGGAGGAGATGCTGTCCTTCACGTTGTTTGATTTACGTCCCGGGGAAGAGGTGCCAAAGTTGAAGAAATACCTGTCTCAAATAAATAACGAGCAGGTGGGCGATGAGGGGATTTGGAGGCATCAAAAAAAGAGCGGTGAATTTGTCTACGCCCGGGTCATCAGAAATCCGGTGACGCTTGCAGGGGAGGATGGGACCTGCCAGCTGGTCATGTACAAAGATCTCACTGGTGAGATGAACGTCCGGCTGAGTAATGAAATGTTGTTCAGGCACAGCCTGGATGGAATTATGCTCACAAATCCAAATGGGAAAATCCTGCAGGCCAATCCGGCGGCGTGCGAAATTCTGGGGATGTCAGAGCAGGAAATACGAGAGCGGGGCAGAGATGAGATTGTTGTCAAAGATGAAAAATTAGAGAAAGCCTTGAAACAGCGCTCCCAAACGGGAAAATTTTCGGGAGAACTGAATTTTATCCACAAATCAGGCCGAAAAATACCGGTTGAGCTGACCTCATCGGTGTTTAAAAATTATGCCGGTGAAAAACGGACCAGTTTACTCTTTCGGGATGTCAGCGACCGCAAACAACAGGAAGAGGCCCTGCGCCAGGAAAAAGAGTTTACCGACGTCGTGCTGAGTAGCCTGCCCGGGGTCTTTTTTATGCTGGATGAGGCGGGCGTGGTAGTACGATGCAATAATCATTCTACCGAAGTGTTCGGATTACCGGTGGAAGAGCTTACCGGACGCCCGGCAGTGGAATTTGTTTATGAGGATGATAAAGAGCAGGTGCCGGTCCAGATACGCAACGTGCTAGATGAAGGATACAGCACATTTGAGTTGACGCTGAACATCGCCGGTGGCAATACGGCGGTGTATCGGTTTAATGCCGAGCGACTTGAGCAAAACAATCAGACGTTTATTATTGGAACCGGCCTGGATATTACAAAGATGAAAGAGCTTGAAAAGCAGTTAAGTTCTCTGCTGCAGGAGGAACACGCCGAACGAATGAAAGCGGAAGCCGATCGGGACAAGCTAAAAGAGATGTTTGAAGAAGCGCCCTCCCCCAAATGCTTGTTGGAAGGTCCCGAACTGCGCTATGTTATCGCTAATAAAGCCTATCGGCAAGTAGTAGGCCAGGAGGAGATCCTTGGGAAGCGTATTGCCGATGTAGTTCCAGAACTCAGGGGGCAGGGCTATGTAGACCTGCTGGAAGAGGTTTATCGAACCGGTGAGCCTTATTTGGGATATGGGGATCCTGTACAGATTGACAAGGAAAGGGAGGGATCAAAGCAACAATACATCTTTAACCTTTTGTTTGCTCCGCTGTTTGATGAAGGTGGAGAGGTCTACGGTATTTTTATTGAAGCGATGGACTTTAGTGAACAGGTCGCCTACCAGCAGCAGCTGAAAGAATCGCTGCAAGAAAAGGAAACGCTTTTGGCCGAGATTCACCATCGTGTGAAGAATAACCTTGCCATTGTCACCAGTATGATGGAACTGCAGGCGATGGATTCCACCGACAGCGAGCTTCAGGATTCACTCAGGGTAGCTCAGCAACGTATTCAAACCATTGCCACCATCCATGAGCTGTTATACGGCTCGGAGAGCCTGTCGCATTTGAACTTTGGGAAAAATATAGAGGAGCTGCTACACAATATTTCGGAAGTCTACGATCCTGAAAAACAGATTGATGTGAATCTGCAGGTTGAGCAGATTCCGATGAATATTAACCAGGCGATACCGTGTGCCCTTATGGTAAACGAGGTGTTTACCAATGCCTATAAACATGCGTTTGAGCACCAAAACGAAGGAAAAATAGACGTTCATCTCTATGAAGAAGAGGGGAGTGTAGTGGTCGAGATCACAGATAACGGAGTAGGTATCCCTGATAATGTAATGCAAGAAGAGTTGTCAACCATCGGTCTAACGCTGATAAAGTTACTTAAGGAACAGCTTGAAGGTAAAGTCAGCCTTTCCAAACAAAATGGCACCCAGTTCAGGCTGCAATTTCAAAAGACCGAGGCAAAAGGCACTGGAAGTACATTTACAGGGAGGTAAGGGGAGCCCGTCGTTCCATTTTGCTTCGCACTATTGCGGTCAGGATCACCTCCTTTTTTGGGTTCCTGAGGCTGTCCAAAAAGTCCAATAAGGAGGAACGCCACTTAAATAATTAAGGCGTGGTCAATCTCCCTAAATCCCTCTTCTTCAAGAGGGATTTTATGGTCGCTCATTCCATATATGAAGAGCTGTTTTTTCATCATTGAGTTCCTCTTGGAGAAGCAGGACAGGAGGATTGATCTTCCATTTCTTCCACAAACCTAAATTATTAATGAATGCAACCATCTGTCGAGACTTTTTGGACAGCCTCAGGAAGACTTCAATTGTAGATAATAGCCTTTTTTCTTATTGGGGCTTCCTAATCAGTTTTTTCTTGTTCATTTTTTCATCGATGAGAAAACGAAAAATCCGCTGGAGATGGGAATTATGAATGATGAATTTTGAAGGGGCAGAAACGGAGAACGCGGGGCTTTCCCCCTTGTGGCAGTTATGATTGAAAAGCGGTAAATGATGTTCGAAGGGGGTGCAGGGGGATGAAGAATGAATAATTAATTAAAGATA
>NZ_JBINJF010000058.1:0-9391 GCF_043951865.1 Halalkalibaculum sp. DA3122 | reverse complement strand
GAATAATTGTAGATCTGCCTTCCCAGCCTTGAATGGGGCGCGAAAGCCAAAGAAAAATCCAGTACAGACGCGACATGTCGCGTCTCAACGAGCTTTCACGCCTGCTGCGGCTGGACGGGCGTCCCATTCCCGGCCTTTTTTACGGCCCAAACAAAGGAAAATAATACTTCCCGGTAAACCACCACTGCAGTACAGTTTAATTCATCAACCCGGATTATTGACGAAATAGTAAAAAACAAGAGAATGAACCCATGAGATTGTTTGATCTATCAAAAATCACTTACTGCTCAAATTTGAGTGCCGCTGCGACGGGCTGCGAAATTTGTCCGTGTAGTTCGTTAAAAGAAAAATGACGTGCTCAAGGTACACTAGTACCTTTTCCGCTGTCATTTTTCCTTCGCCTCATGCAAAACCAAATTTCCTGGTGAATAATCCGGGTTAGAAAAAAAATGTAAGGGTACGCCCGATCTCAGTCGTAATCCCACCGAATTAAGCCCGGAAAAATTTTATGAACTGGAACATATTACATAAATATTTGCAGGGTACCTGCAGTGAAGAAGAGCTCCAGGCACTGGGAGACTGGTTGCGGGATGATCCTGCCAACGAAGATTTTTTCAGCTCCTTTGTCGAAGAGTGGAGCACAGAATCGACCGTCGATTTCGAAGAAGACGCGCGGGCAGAGTGGATCCGGTTTCAAGAAAACACATTTCAACCACAACCGGGTCTTGAGAGGGAATACGCGCTAAATCACTCCAACGCGCGAGGACGCGTCAACGGGAAACCGTATGAGTCCGTGAACCGGCAGCGCCGGCGCGGGCGTGCCTACTGGATTTATTCCGCTGCCGCGGCGGTGTTGCTGGTCGCCGCCCTGGTGTTTGTGGTTCAGCAGTTCAACGCGGAAAGTACGTTAGAGCAACAGCAGCAGATAACCTACCAGGAGATCAATACCGTGAAAGGTCAGCGCACCAGCCTGAAGCTGAGCGACGGCTCCAGTGTGGTACTTAATGCGAGCAGTACGCTGCGCATTCCCCAGGATTACGGCAGGGAGACCCGCACACTGTACCTGGAGGGAGAAGCCTTTTTTGAGGTTGAGCACGACGAAAACAATCCGTTTGTCGTCATCTCGCACCAGACCTACACGAAAGACCTGGGCACCGCTTTTAATGTGACGGCCTACGATTCCACCCAGGTGGAAGTGGCAGTCGAGGAGGGGCTGGTCTCGCTCGGGAAAATGGAAGAGGGCACCCCGCAGAAAGAGATCGTGGAGATCACTCCCAACAAGCTGGGAATTTTGAAAGAGGTTGGCGGCCTGACGGTCTCCGATATTAAGAATATGGACCAGTACACGGGATGGACCCGGGGACGACTGGTATTTAACAGCACGCCGTTTCCGGAGGTGCTGGACCGGCTGGAGCGCTGGTACGATATCGAGTGCATAATCGAGGGAGATGCCGAAGAGCTGTCAGATCGAACCTTGACGGCGACCTACGACAACATGCCGATGAGCGAGGTGCTCAAGGTGCTCTCCATCTCGATGGATGTTTCGTACAGCCGCCAGGGCAGAACTATCATTTTCACTAAAGGGAACGATTTAGGAGAATATGAACAAGTCAATACAAATTAAACGGAGAAGATATATGATGTTGGGGAAAAAGATACGGAGCCTACCGTTAGTAAAATGTTTGACACTCTTGCTGTTTGTAGCATGTATCAGTGCAGGGGGAGCGTTTGCCCAGGACAGCCAGGAGCTGCTTGTGGACCTGAACGGGAAGGAACTGACAGACTTCCAGGATGAAAATGCCGCTTCCGGCAAGTTGATGAAAATTGTTCAGCTTGAGGAGGGGCAGCACATGCTGCGGGAGGTTCTGCAGGATATCGCCCGCCAGGCTCAACTGAAGCTCTCATACAGCGAGCAGGTTACGTCCCTGACAGAAACAGTGGTCGTAGAGGAGTCGATACAGCTGACCGCAAAACAGGCGTTTTGGAAAGTGTTGGATGGAACGTCCCTGCGTTTCGGGATCTCCCCCACCGGCCAGCTCTTCTTTTTTGAGCGCATGACGGAAGAAAAGGCCCCGATCCAGCTGGAGACGGTCTCCGGCCAGGTCACGGACGCCGCCTCCGGTGAGCCGCTGCCGGGCGTCAACGTGGTGGTAAAGGGTACGACCACGGGTACCTCCACCGACAGTGAGGGCAGCTACGAGCTGAATGTACCCTCCCTGCAAGATACGCTGGTGTTTTCTTTTATCGGGTATCAAACGCAGGAGGTGCCTATAGATGGCCGAACAAGTTTCGACGTGGCACTGCAAACACAGGCGGTTTCTGGTGAGGAGTTGGTGGTTACTGGCTACAGCCAGAAACGCCAGTCTGAATTATCATCCTCTGTTTCTATTGTAAATTCGGACCAGCTGGAGTCATCCCCTATTACGGAAGATTTAGGTACAATGCTGCAGGGAAAAGTTGCAGGATTAAGTATTTCTAACACACAAGGTGAACCAGGTTCAGGTACGGAGGTATTAATTAGAGGTGTTGGTTCACTAGGGGCAGGAAATTCTCCATTATATGTAGTCGATGGGATTATTGGTGATGGTTCAGATGTAAACCCATCTGATATAGCTTCAATTAGTGTGCTAAAAGATGCCGCGGCTACCGGGCTATATGGATCTCGTGCAGCAAATGGTGTGATAGTTATTGAAACCAAAAAAGGAAAAAGAGGGGAAACTCAGGTTAGCTATACTGGATCATTCGGTATTAGTGAGAATCGAAATTTCGAAACGATGAACTCAGCAGAGTTATATGCACAATACAAAATGGGACATCGAAATTTTTATGATGATCGTGTTGCCGAAGGAGATCCACAATTTATGAATATGAGTTTTGAGGAATATTTGGATGGCGCTTTACCCTCATCACTCTTAAGTAGAGATACTGACTGGAATTCCTTGCTAACTAGAACTGGATATGTGAATCAGCACCAACTTTCTGTCTCCGGGGGTAATGAAAAGACACAATTTTATGTAAGTGGAAAATATTTTAATGAATTGGGTACACTTCTTGGTACCGAATATAGAGAAATGAATCTAAGAGCAAGTTTAGAACATACAATTTCAGATTTATTTACTGTCAATACGAGATTAAATGCAGGTGTTAATCGACGTCCTTTAGACCCGGTTGGAGGACAGGGTAGTGCTAGAAACCAATATTATAACAATATGCCGTGGGATCCAGCCTATGAAGAGGATGGAACACCCTACAATCCACTTGGTCCCGGTAATACATGGTTCGGTAATGCAAGTTCTAACTATTTTTATAATAGAGAACACCAATCTAGCGAAGACAAAAATGGTAATTTAGATCTTGATTTACAATTGGATGTGAACCTTGCTGATTGGATAACTTTTTCGACCAAAAATCGGGTTGGTTTCACAGGTCAAGATTTTTTTGAACTTGTAGATAAATTACATCAGGATGGGAATGCAGCTGGTGGATTGGTTACTCAAGATTATGGCTATGGAAATTCATTTCTGACTTCGAATGTATTCAATTTTAATCAAAGTTTTGGAGAGCACAATTTGTCAGGTGTCTTAGGTCAGGAATATAGCTATTCTAGGAGTTCTTGGACGAGGGCTGTTGGCTCAGATATTGCATTAGGTCTAACAGCGTTGTCAGCATCAGGAAGTCCGAGGACTACAGCAGGAGGTATTTCGAATGAAACCGGGTTTTTATCTTATTTCGGGCAAGTAGACTACAATTACCAGAGCCGCTATTTTCTTGTTGGTTCATTACGTTATGATGCATCATCCAGATTTGGTGCAAATAACCGATGGGCCAATTTCTATTCTTTGGGAGGGAGTTGGTTAATTAGCAACGAGACGTTTTTGAAAGAGAATCAATGGATAGATATACTGAAGCTAAGAGCAAGTTATGGAAGCACTGGTAATGCTAATATTCAACCTTACCTATCTTTAGGCACATATGAGTTTTCTTCGAATACTACTTATAACGGTAGTGCTGGAGCACAACCAGCCCGTCTGCCTAATCCTGACTTAACATGGGAAAAAGCCTATACGACCAATGTAGGGGTAGAGTTTGCATTTCTAGATCGTTTTACTATAGAGGTTGATCTCTATAATCGGGATAATGAGGATTTATTACAACGTGTTCCGTTATCTTCAGCTAGTGGATTTGCTAGTCAGGTAATGAATGTTGGTACCGTACGTAATCAGGGCCTTGATCTCAGTATAAATACCGTCAATATTCAAGGTGTAATTAATTGGGAAACGAGTTTCAGCATAAACTTCAATCGTAATGAGGTATTGAAATTACATGATGGTGCGGATATCGGAAGTGGTTTTTACAGGATTAGTGAAGGGCATCCGAAGAATGAATTCTATATGAGGGAATGGGCTGGCGTTGATCCTGAAAACGGAGACCCACTCTGGATCCGCTGGGAAGATGAAAATGGTAATAAAATAGATGCCGGAGATCATATTGAACCGTCTAATATCCTGACTACAAATAGTTACAACCAAGCTAGTAATCTTTTTGTGGGGTCCGCATATCCCGATTTCTCAGGAGGTATTCAAAATCAGATTTTTTATAAGAATTTCTCATTTAGAATAATTGGTAACTATTCAATAGGGCAGCAAATTTATTTTGCCCATCGTATGCGAATAGATAGTGATGGAGCTCACATGGCCCATAATGAAATGAAACGAGACGATAACTGGGTACGATGGGAAGAACCAGGTGATCAAGCTACACATCCTCGAATGATTGCTGGTGGTAATAAAAATTCAAATCAACCCTCATCCCGTTATTTAGAGGATGGTAGTTATTTTCGCATCCAAAATATGAATTTAGGATACGCACTTACTGATTTCTTGGGTCTGCAAAGAGTTCAGTTTAATCTAGGTATAGACAACATGTTCGTATTCACAGATTTTAGTGGTGGTGATCCTGATGTAGGTATAGAGGATGGTGTAATAAATCAGGGTTCAAATTCAAGATATTCTCCCACCCGGAAAGTCAACTTAGGAATGAAAATCGATTTTTAACATAAATTCAGGCAAAAAGATGAATACACAAAAAATAACACTTTTGGGGCTGGTAATTTTGATGATGGCGACAAATTGTGATTCACTTGAATATCGTCCCGATGATCAATTGACAGCTGATGTCGTAAAAGAATCACCTCAACTTTTAAAAGATATAACAGATGGGAATTATAGTACGCTTAGGACAAGAAACTATATTAGAAATAGGCATTTTACCCAAGAGATGACTAGTGACGATGTCTTGTTGGTCAAATCAACAGGTGATAATCTTATGTTGACATATGCATTTGAACATAATGTTAACCATGATAGAGCAAGACAACTTTGGCAAACCACTTATCGAGGACTATATCCAGTAAATCAAGTTATAGAATCGATAAGTGATGATGCATCTGAGGATCGTTTACAGTTGAAGGGAGAGAATTTATTTATACGAGCTTTAATGCATTTTGACTTGGTTAGAATTTTTGGTCGCCCCTATTCCCAAAATCCCGAAGAGAACTTGGGAGTAATGATTAGGGATAATACCGATACAAAAGCGCTTCCTCCAAGAAGTACAGTTGAAGAGACTTACCAGTTTATTGTAAATGACCTGTTAAAAGCAGCCGAATTGATGTCTGAAGAAAAATCTTCTATTTATGCTTCTAAAGAGGTTGCATTCGCCTTGTTAGCAAGGATGTATCTCTATATGGGACAGTATGAAAATGCTATTGAATATGCAGATAAAGTCATTAACTCTGGCAGATATGAACTCCTTCCCACTGAGCAGTTTGGTGACTATTTTACCATTTTGCCAGAAAATAATTCAGAGACAATTTTCGCCATTAAACTAATGGAAAGTGAAAATATGGAAAAAGGTTCAATTGGATCAATGTATCATGGTCTTGATGGGGGTTGGGGAGAGATTTATGCCTCTGCTTCTTACAGGGAACTTATTTATCAACATGAAAATGATGAACGAATAAATTTTATTGATCCTCATTATATTTATGATGAAAATGGAAATCGAATTCCTGATTCTTCTGAAGATAGTGGATACCAGGTTGAAAAAAGAAACGGCTACTCAAAATACTACATAAATAAATATACAGGAGAGGGGGGAGTACCGCTATTATCCTCACCCATTGTGTTACGTCTGGCAGAAATGTATTTGATAAAGGCTGAAGCATACGCTAAAACAAATAGAGAGGACGAGGCCATTGACATGGTGAATATGATCAGAGAGCGGGCAGGTCTATCTGGAAATCAACTTTACTCCATTAATGATTTAAAAGGATATGATACGGTGTTGGACGTTGTACTTGTGGAAAAAAGATTAGAATTAGCTTGGGAGGGGCACAGATCCTACGATATGTTTAATAATAATCGTCCCATTGATAGAAGCTATGTTAATCCAACTGGTTGGTCAGGTCCTTCAGGTGAAGTTTCACCAACCTGTGATTGTATCCCTCACTTAATACCGGAAGAGGAAATTATATTGAATTCGAACCTAGAGCAGAATCCAATTCATCCAGGGTTTTAAAAAAATGGACACTATCTGTCAAACTTAAAATTTTGATACAAATATTTATTGTCTCCTTCTGGGAATGTGAGAAAACTCTAGCCTTTAGGCGAAGACTATATTGGTCACAGAATAGAATTGAAAAACCTGCAATTTTAGTACAGAACTTTATTGTTTCGATAAACCTATAGCAGAATAAATATTCTGGCTATAGAAAGAAACTACGCCAAGGTTCTAATTCTATAAGTCGACATTTAGTCTGGGTTGCAAATTATCGTTACCATGTATTGAAAGGTGACATTCAAAAGTGGTTTCGAGAGTTGATCATTCAGATTTGTGAAGTAGAAGAAGTAGTCATAAGTGAAGATCATGTAGACATTCATATTGAATATCCACCTCGAACAACGATCAGTTAACTGATTAAGACAATAAAAGTAAGAAGCTTAAGGCTGCTGCAGGAGGAGTTTCCACACTTGACTAAATACTATTGGGGACGCCATTTCTGGATGGCAGGATATGAAGCTTTAAGTACGGGCAATATTACCGATGAGATGATCCAACTATACTTGGAGCAACATAAAAGTCAAAGATGAATAAGATGACTCGAACTTTATCTTATAATAGGACTTTCAGTCCGCATCCCGCCCTCCTTGCACTTCCAGTTCAGGGAGCTTTCAGTATGCTTGCAATATTATGGGAAATTATCGTAAGACTTCCCATAATTTAGATAACATTACTTATGTATCACCAAATACCGCTAACCGTTCTGAGTTAAAAGTTAACTCATCGATGTTACGAGTAGCAAGTAGTTTACATTTGAAATGTAATTTATACGAGAATAAAGAGCTTTTCAAAAAAGAGGCAAACATAAGCCTATTTTAGTTAGGATGGCCATAAAATTACTTTAAATATGTTCACTTCTACTATAAGATAAAGTGTTTTGGGCGTTCAAAACCAGATTATTTTAATGGTCTCATAGTATTTGACCTAGCAAAGTTTGGCAAGTGCTAACTATTTGCATTTAATATTTACCAACTGATAATATGAACAACAATTAATTTTTAATGAAAAAAGAATTGAGAAATAGTATCGTTAAATCGCTTTCCATGCAATGGATAGTATTAGTCTTATTCATGTTCATGCTTTTTCTGGTTCCAACCAAATTTCTACTAGCCCAAGTCGCTAGTGATCGCCCCAACATCCTGATTGCCATTGCCGATGATGCCTCCTACCCCCATATGGGGGCCTACGGGACCGAGTGGGTGCAGACCCCGGCCTTTGACCGGGTAGCCGGACAGGGAGTTTTGTTTAACCGGGCCTACGTGCCCAATCCCAAGTGTGCGCCCTCGCGGGCGATCATCCTGACCGGTCGTAACTCCTGGCAGCTCGAGGAGGCGGCCAATCACGTGCCGTTTTTCCCGCAGAAGTTTAAGGTATATACCGAAGTGCTGGCCGAGCACGGCTACCACGTGGGGCACACCGGCAAAGGCTGGGCGCCGGGCGTGGCCGAAACTGCGGACGGGGCCCCTCGCCATCTGGCCGGACCGCCCTACGAGCAGCACCGAACCACCCCGCCAACCCCGGCCATTTCCGACAACGATTACGCCGCTAATTTCGAGGCGTTTCTGCAGGAGCGTACCACCGACCAGCCGTTTGCATTCTGGTATGGCAGCACCGAACCCCACCGGCGGTATGAGTATGGTTCGGGCATCGAAAAAGGAGGGAAGCAACATTCTGACATTGACGATATTCCCGACTTTTGGCCTGATTCTGATTCTATTCGCACCGATATGCTGGACTACGCCTTCGAAATCGAGCACTTCGACCGGCACCTGGGCCGCATGCTGGCCGCCCTGGAGGAGCGCGGGGAGCTGGACAATACCATCGTGGTGGTGACCGCCGACAACGGGATGCCGTTCCCACGCGTCAAAGGGCAGACCTACGAGCACTCGGCCCATATGCCGCTGGCCGTCATGTGGCCGGAAGGAATTGCGAATCCCGGCCGGGTGGTCGAGGATGTTGTCAGTTTTGCCGACTTCGCCCCGACCTTCATTGAGCTGGCCGGACTGAACTGGGAAAAAACCGGCATGCACCCGGCGGCCGGCCGCAGCCTGACCGATATTCTCTATTTCAACCAGCAGGGACAGGTCAACCCGGCCCGCGACCACGTGCTGCTGGGCAAGGAGCGCCACGATATCGCCCGCCCCTACGACTGGGGCTACCCGGTCCGCGGGATCATCCGGGGGGATATGCTCTACCTGAAGAACTTTGAGCCGGACCGCTGGCCGGTGGGCAACCCCGAGACGGGCTACCTGAATACCGATGGAAGTCCCACCAAAACGTACCTGCTGGACCACCGCACCACGCCGGGCATGTATCATTTCTGGGACTGGAACTTTGGCCAGCGCCCGGCCGAGGAGCTCTACAATATAGCCAAAGACCCGGACTGCCTGCATAACCTGGCCGAGGATCCGGCCTATGGCCAAATGAAAGAGAGTCTAAAAACAGAACTGTATCGAAAATTAAAACAGCAGGGAGATCCGCGCATGTTTGGCCGCGGATATATCTTCGATGCCTACCGGTATGCACACGAGCAAACTCGGTGGTTCTACCAGCGATATATGAATGGAAAGGCTAACAAGGAAGATGCCGGATGGGTCAACGAAAGCGATTTTGAAGAAGAGCCCTTATCTGTCCAAAAACAGTAATTATGAAATTATGAACTTAATTAATATTTCATTTCACTAGTGTCCGGTTAAAAAGAAGATAATTCCGCGTAACTCTTTGTACAACAATGACATATAGATATTTTATTTTTAATCGATTTGAAATAAAA
>NZ_JBINJF010000057.1:0-9471 GCF_043951865.1 Halalkalibaculum sp. DA3122 | reverse complement strand
ATGGCCGCCGTCAGGGTCGTCTTGCCGTGATCCACATGACCTATCGTTCCTATGTTTACATGCGGCTTCGTTCGCTGAAAGGTTTCTTTTGCCATAACAGAATTTATTTAATGATGTTTATGATCTTGATTCTAAAATTTCCTTTTCAATATTGCCGGGAACCGGTGCATACTCAGCAAATTCCATTGAGTAGGCCGCTCGTCCCTGGGTAACAGATCGCAGGTCCGTAGAGTAACCAAACATTTCTGAGAGTGGCACTTTTGCATTGACTACCGATCCTGCGGGATTGTCTTCCATCTTCCCGATGATTCCCCTTCGGCCGTTCAAGTCACCGATTACATCTCCCATATATTCCTCGGGGGTAATGACCTCGACATCCATAATCGGTTCAAGAATGGTGGGACCGGCTTTTCGTGCCGCATTCCGGAATGCCAGCTTCGCACAGAGCTCGAAACTAAACGCGTCGGAGTCAACATCGTGATATGATCCGTCATACAGGCGGAACCCAACGTTCTGTACCGGGTAATCTGCCTGAATGCCCCCCTTCATAGCCGCTTTGAATCCCTTCTCCACGGCCGGGATAAACTCGCGGGGAATATTTCCACCCACAATTTCGTCAATAAACATAAATCCTTCGTCAACGCTTACCTTCTTATCATCCTCATCGTACTCATCAAAATGGTCGAGAGGAGCAATTTCAAATTCCATATCGGCAAACTTCCCGCGACCACCAGATTGTTTTTTGTAAATTTCACGGTGTGCCACACTCTTAGTGATCGTTTCGCGGTAGGAAACCTGGGGTTTGCCGACATTGCATTCCACCTTGAATTCACGCTTCAGACGGTCTACAATAATTTCGAGGTGAAGCTCTCCCATACCGGCAATAGTGGTCTGGCCGGTCTCTTCATCGGTTTTGACCTGGAATGTGGGGTCCTCTTCGGCAAGCTTGACCAGGCCGGTGGTCAGCTTTTCCGCATCGGCTTTCGACTTTGGTTCAACAGCAAGCTTGATTACCGGTTCGGGGAATGTGATTTCTTCCAGCAAGATAGGCTCTTCAACATCGCAGAATGTATCGCCGGTGCGAACCTCCTTTACCCCGACAGCAGCCGCAATATCACCGGCTCTCACAATGTCGAGATCCTTTTTGTCATTTGCATGCATTTCAAGAATTCGTCCAACCCGCTCGCGCTCACCCGTGGTGGCATTATAGATATAGGAACCCTTTTCCAACTCCCCGGAATACACCCGGAAAAACGTCAACTTACCTACATAAGGATCGGTCATAATTTTGAATGCCAGCGCGGAGAATGGCTCATCAACCCGCGGGGCGCGCTCCATCTTTATATCATGATCCTTCGGGTCTTTTCCGCTAACCGGGGGAATGTCATACGGGCTCGGCATGTATTCAACGATCTTGTCGAGCAGTATCTGGATCCCCTTGTTTTTCAGGGCCGAGCCACATAGGACAGGAGTAATATCCTGTGCCACGGTGGCTTTTCGAATCGCATCCTCAATTTCATCTTCCGTAATTTCCTCTTCCATCAGATACTTTTCCATCAGGGAATCATTGTGATCCGCAATAGACTCGAGCATAATTTTACGATACTCATCGGCCTGCTCCCTCAGATCATCCGGAATCTCAATCTCTTCATACTTGGCCCCGAGCGACTCATCATCCCAGACGATGCCGCGCATATTAATAAGGTCTACCACGCCGCGGAAATTCTCTTCCTTGCCGATCGGAATTTGTATCGGGATCGGGTTGGCACTTAGTTTATCCCGCATCTCCCTGATCACATTATAAAAGTCAGCCCCGACGCGGTCCATTTTGTTGACAAACGCCATGCGCGGCACATTATATTTATTAGCCTGCCGCCAGACTGTCTCAGACTGTGGCTGCACAGCCCCAACAGAGTCAAAGACACCGATCGCGCCGTCAAGAACGCGAAGCGAACGCTCGACCTCTACGGTAAAATCGACGTGACCGGGCGTATCAATAATATTAATGCGGTGATTTTTCCACTCACAGTGCGTTGCCGCAGAAGTAATGGTAATACCCCGCTCCTTCTCCTGGTCCATCCAGTCCATCGTGGCAGCGCCGTCATGAACCTCACCCATCCGATGACTCCGGCCGGTGTAAAAAAGAATCCGCTCGGTAATCGTTGTCTTACCGGCATCTACGTGGGCCATAATTCCGATATTCCGGGTACGCCGTATCCTGTCCTGTATTTTGGGGTCAACTTTCTTTGTTGCTTCAGCCATAGTATTAGAATCTAAAACTCAAAAATCTTTCTTTTTTTCAAAATGATACCTGCCGACAAACGAGCAACGCACATAATCTTGCCCGAACGGCAATATTGTTAAAACCTAAAATGAGCAAACGCCTTATTGGCTTCTGCCATGCGGTGCACTTCATCCTTTTTCCGCACGGCGCCGCCCTCATTATTTGAGGCATCCATCAGTTCTCGCGAAAGCCTGCGGGCCATCGACTTGTCATTACGACTCTTGGACGCATTTATCAACCAGCGCATCGCGAGCGAGGTGCCACGGTCCGGACGAACCTCCACCGGCACCTGGTACGTTGAGCCACCCACACGCCGCGAGCGAACCTCAACCACGGGCGTCACATTGTCCAGGGCATTCCTAAATACCTCAATACCCTCTTCACCCGTCTTTTCTTCAATAATTTCAAAAGCCTGATAAAGAATCTTGCGTGCGATGTTCTTCTTGCCGTCTCTCATCAGGTTATTGACAAAACGCGTAACCAGCTTATCACCAAATACCGGATCTGGCTGTACTGTACGTTTTTCTGCTGTCTTTCTTCGCATATCAGTTCAGTTAATTTCTTAAAGTGACGAACAACTTAGTTAGGCTTCTTGGTCCCGTAAAGGCTACGTCCCTGCTTTCGATCCTCAACACCGGCCGTATCCAGCGTACCCCTGACAATATGATATCGAACACCGGGCAGATCCTTCACCCTGCCACCTCGTATCAACACAATGCTGTGCTCCTGCAGGTTATGACCCTCGCCGGGAATATAGGCGGTCACTTCCATGCCGTTGGTCAAACGCACACGAGCCACCTTTCGCAGGGCCGAGTTTGGCTTTTTGGGTGTTGTAGTGTAAACACGGGTGCAGACGCCACGCTTTTGAGGGCACCCTTCCAAGGCAGGAGCAGTTGTCTTGCTCGTCTTACTTTTTCTACCTTTGCGTATAAGTTGTTGGATTGTTGGCACTTTATGCTCGTTTTGTTGGTTATTCAGTCAAACAAGAGTTGCCAAAGGTAAGGAATATGTACTTACCGATGCAAATAAATTCTGCCAAAAACTTTCTCTTTTTTTCTTTTTATTGCCAATCCCCTCTTGGCCGGAGTAAATGTGTTCAAAAGGGTTGAAAAATAAGATTAACTGATATATAACATTATATCAATTGAAGTTAATAGATCTTCCGAATTTGCATTCAAAACGGTTAAAAGCACTCTCTGAACACGGGATTGAGAGTATTGGGGATCTGCTGCACTTTCTGCCCCGAAGGTACCTCGACCGCACCACCGTACTCCCGATCAGGAACCTCGACGGAAAGGGGGAGGAGGTAACCGTAGTGGGGCGTGTTAAAAAGATTCAGGAAGCCGGTCGCGGAAAAAAGAAACGGCTCGAGGTGTTTATCCAGGATGATACTGCCTCCATGAAGGGAGTTTGGTTCAAAGGGGTACACTATTTTAAAAAGCAGTTTAAAAAGGGGGAAATATACGCTTTTTTCGGGAAGGCGAAGCGGTACGGGCGGTATATCTCGATGGCCCATCCCGATGTGGACCAGGTGGGGGATAAAAATGACCTGCAGGATCTGACCCGCATCATGCCGGTCTACCCGGGCAACAAGGCGTTTTCCAAAAACTACATCACCAGCAAGCTGATCAACCAGTGGCAGCGAAAGATATTACAAGAGGAGACTCCGCCGGAGTTTATCCCCTCACATATATTAAATGAGCATGACCTGCCCGAACGTGCCGAAGCATACCGCATGGCACACTTTCCCGAAAGCCCCCGGGAATACAGGAAGGCCCGGGAGCGATTTAAGTTTGAAGAGCTTTTCCTGTTTGAGCTGAGCATCGCGAGAACCAAGTATATCATCATTGAACGGCAGTCGGGCCCCCTGTTTGACAAGATGGGTACACGCACCACCCACTTTTTTAAAGACATACTCCCGTTTGAGCTGACCGGGGGACAAAAAAAGGCGCTTTCCGACATCAAAAGGGATGTGCGCTCCGGCCTGCAGATGAACCGGCTGATCCAGGGCGATGTGGGGTCCGGAAAAACCGTAGTGGCCATCGGTGCCATTTTGATGGCGATCGACAACGGCTACCAGGCGGCATTTATGGCCCCAACCGAGATCTTGGCTGAACAGCACTACCGCACGCTTACTGAATTTCTGGATCCGCTCGATATCAATGTTCGACTTCTGGTGGGCAACCAGAAATCGCGGCTCCGCACCGATATCCTGACCGATGTGGAAGGGGGCGGCTGCCAGGTGGTGGTGGGTACCCATGCCGTAATCCAGGAGCAGGTGAACTTCCACAATCTCGGCCTGGCGGTCATCGATGAGCAGCACCGTTTCGGGGTAAAACAGCGCGCTGCAATCCTGCAGAAAGGCTCTCATCCCCACGTGCTGGTGATGTCTGCCACCCCGATTCCCCGCTCGCTGGCGATGACTCTCTACAGTGACCTGGATATCTCTGTCATCAAAGGGCTGCCGGCAGGACGCAAACCGATCAAAACGGCCGTCCGCAGGGATACAAGCCGTCAGGATATCTATGGCTTTATGCGGAGTGAACTGGCGGAGGGCGGACAGGCGTACGTGGTCTATCCGCTGGTGGAAGAGTCGGAGGCGATGGACCTGAAGGATGCCACGGCGGGCTTTGAAAACCTGGCCTCTCAATTCCCGAATTACAGCGTCGGCCTGCTGCACGGACGGATGACCTCGGAGGAAAAGGATGCGGTGATGCAGGCCTTTATCAATAACGAGATCCAGATCCTGGTCTCCACAACCGTCATTGAAGTCGGGGTGGATGTCCCCAACGCCAACATCATGATTATTGAACACGCCGAGCGGTTTGGCCTTTCCCAGCTCCACCAGCTGCGGGGGCGGATCGGGCGGGGCAGCCGGCAAAGCTACTGCATTCTGATGCAGGGCGACAATATCAGCAAGGAGGGCCGCTACCGGCTGCAGACGATGGCCAAAACAAATGACGGCTTCAAAATTGCGGAAGCGGACCTCAAGCTGCGGGGACCCGGCGACTTTCTAGGCACCAAGCAGAGCGGTCTGCCGGATTTTGAATTTGCAGATATTGTGGAAGACCGGGAGATCCTGGAACGGGCCAAAACCGCCGCCTGGAATTTGATGGAACATGATCCCGACCTGGAACAATCAGAACATGCAGAGCTCAAAAAAGTCTTTATCCCCTATTTTAAAGAACGGGCAAAGTTCTACGGGATGGGATAGATACCGGGAAAATTTCGGGCGGTCGTGGTCATGACAGAGTCACTGGAACAGAGCTCCTTTTAATGCTGGCTGCAAGCCCTGTTTACCCTCTGCATTTTACATGACTTTTTTTTACCCTAACAATCTGGATGGTTAACAACAGAAGTACAGTGTTGGCAGTTAGCGTATGCAAAACGAAGTTATTGAACTAACCCAGCAGTTTTTCCCGATTTCCAACTTTCATAGCATTATGGACCAGTGGGGCGACCTGCTGGTACACCAGCCACGTAACAACCTTTACCGGGCGGATAATTCATATCACTCTTTCGATTTTTCCTATCAGGTACTGAGTGATGATGTATTGATTTTACACCAGAAAACGGCGTGCCATATCAAACACAGGATGAAGCTCACCCCTCGGCCCAACGGCAAGTTTTATACGCTGAAATGCTCAATGGACCAGAACAAAACCGCCCGGCTAATCTCCGAAAATCAACACTATGATATCTATCAGAGTACGCTGGGCCTGTTTAGTAATTATGCCAGCTATATTGCCGAGCTCCCGGAGGGCTACCACGAAGAGAACCTGCAAATTATTATTAGTCACAAATTTATTGAAGAGTACATAAAGCCACAGAATATCTCCCACTGGCGACTTCAAAAAATAATCAAGGGATGTAATGATCTATTATTCATCCTCCCGCAATCGCCCGCACCCATAAAAAAATTCATGAATCAACTGGCTTTTGACATGGAAAAGATAACCGCGGGGAAATCAGTTAATAAACTTCGACTTTTAAAAACAATCAGCAGTGCGCTGGCGCAACTGTTTCAGGTAAAGGCTTCAACCAAGACAGATTCATCAGTGATAGGAGTAAATGAAAATACGGCCCGGAAAGTAGCCAGCTACCTGGATAATTGTCTTGCGACCCCTTTCCCGGGTATGGATTTCCTGGCCGCCACGTTTGGAATATCTGTGTCTGGATTAAAACGACATTTCAAAAAAGAATTCAATACAACTCCTTTCCAATATTACCGGCGCAAAAAAATGCAATTGGCCTGCAGGAAGCTTGAAGAGTCTGAGTTGACGGTTACCGAAATCGCTTTTCAGCTGGGATTTAACAATCCCTCAAATTTTATCCGAGCATTTAAAGCAGAATTTGATACCACGCCCGGTCGATATCGTGAGTACAACTCACCAATGTAAAGCAGCCTCTTTTTGAGCTTCAAAATTTCTAATATTGATCACCTGTATAGATTTGGGCTTATCTGAGTATCCTGGTTTGAACTTATCTGAATATACCCGGCAAGAGAGAATTTCTTTTCTTTAGTGAGAGAAAACAAAACCTGGCTTTTTCGGACAGTACGGTATCTACTCTAAACTATCATCTGACATGCGACTTGAACTATCTGATGCCCTTAAAAAAGGCTTAACCCTTCTTTATACCTCATTAACAACATTCCGCCAACAAATACGCATAGTTTTTCTTTTGCTGATGTTCTGCAGTATTACGGGACTGACGTATGGGAAAGCCTATCTGGATACCAAAACTGTTGAATTTGACGAACCCACTTTTTCCGGTGTATTCACCAATAAATCCTACTTGGGTAACGATGTAAAAGAGGATAGCGCAAAGGTGGACAATATGGATAACCATTCCACCAGCCACGAAACATTTATTGTTGACAACACGCCGCCTCTACTGAATACCGACGCATCAATGCCTGTTAATGGAGCACCTCAGGTTTCCGCCAATACGAACATTGAGCTTGTCTTCTCGGAGCCCATTGAGGCTGGTAACGGAAATATTACGATTATAGATGAGACCTATGATCAGGTATACGAAAACTTTGATTTGGCTACCGGCAGCAGCGCCGATGGGGGTACGTTAACGATCAGCGGATCCTCGCTTACAATTGATCCCGGCAACAGCCCGCTATCTTATCCCAGGGATTTTTCCCTTGATATTGAGGCCGGTGCGCTTACCGATACAGCAGGTAATCAAATACAGTCCTTCGATGGTACTGGTACGTATCAATTTACCACGGCACCGCCTGCGTTGATAACCACGAGCGCTGGCTTCGATGTTACGGATGGTACGGGGATTGATGGTGGGGAGACCACGACCGGGGGCGATGACTGGCTGCGTATTGTGGACCCGGATCATCTGGATTCGAATTCCATCCTGGATGGAGGGCTTGGGAAGGATAGGGTAGTTCTTGAAGGTGGTGGCTCATTCGACTTTACGACCTCGACGATACAGAGTTTTTCAACGTTGCGCACTACCGGCAGTGGTACGTTCGATATTAGTGTGGATGCGACAAGTGGCCTCGATGATTTTACGGATTGTATAGGGCAGAACAACAGTACGAACAACTTGCTTGTCTACGGATCCGAGGTTGACTTGCCTCAGGAACAGTTTGAGCAGTGGGATGAGATTCGATTGATGGATCCCGGAGCTGAACTCACTATTGATGAGGGAGTACTGGCCGACGTTACCGACTTTACAGCTACGGGAGGCGGCACCGAGACACTTACCGGTAATTTCGGCACAACCGCGGACCTGAGCGGACGTGACCTGAGCGGATTTGAAGTCATCAAAAATACGGCCCGTAATTCTACAACATTCAAGATAGACGAGAACACACAATTTGACGATGTAACGGAGTTTGCTACCAGCGACCAGATGGGGAGTGACGTCCTCGAAACAGCTGGCAGTGAATTAGATGTATCTGACATCACGTTAACCAACATCAATACGCTCACCACCTCCAACACAGATGGAACTAATTTTACAGGCACTGACAACAGTGACACAATCATCGGGGCAGGCGGTGATGATACGATAAATGGAGGCCTCGGCGACGACGAACTGACTGGGGGAAAATACGTTTATCGGTACTGCTGATGAATTAAACGAAGACACTATTACCGACCTGGGATTAACCGACGAGATCGTTATTGAGGGTGAAGAAAGCAGTGTTGATGGAACATTCATACAATTTGATAGCAGTACCAACACGCTTACGCTCGATACAAACAATGACGATACCTTTGACAGTTCTGATATGACAATGACCTTCTCTGGAAATTCTCCAGATGGTTTCAAAACACGTACCGATGCTGGAGATGCCGTAATTACGCGTGATCCGGCAGAAATTATATATGTTGATGCCGATGCCGCCGGGGCCAGCGACGGTACCTCGTGGACCGACGCCTACAACAGCCTCCAAAATGCGCTTGTTGACGCCACGGGCAACGACCAGATCTGGATCGCCGAAGGCACCTACTACCCTGATGAGGGAGATAATGTTACTGATGGAGACGAAACCGCCTCTTTTACCATTACCGGCAACCAGGACGGCCTTAAAATCTATGGCGGCTTTGACGGCACCGAAAGTCAGATCGATGAGCGCGATATTTCGGGTCATGCTACAATCCTTTCGGGTGATATTGACAACAACGATACCAAAACGAACGGTGTCACGATGGATGCCGATGATATTAGCGGTAACAATAGTAACAACGTGCTCTTTCTTGACGCCGGGGATGTTTATGAAGGAGGTAACGACGTAGATCCCAACATTACAACGAATACCGAGCTTGATGGTCTTATTGTTACTGGTGGGCAGGCCAATGGTAGTAGTTTTGACAGATATGGTGGGGGCCTCTACTGCGACGGATATGGGACCAGTAATGAATGCAGCCCTACGTTACGCAATGTTATTTTTATCGGCAATGAAGCTTCTCTTCAAGGTGGAGCTATTTATAATGAAGGTGGCAAATCAGGGGCAAGCAGCCCCGTTCTCACCAACGTTCTTTTTAAGAGTAATAATGCGAATTATGGGGGAGCTGTTGTAAACGGAGGTAATCGTAGTGGTATCAGTAATCCTACGATCACTAGTGTCCCGTTAAGGACTTTTTGAATTCTCGTAAGTTATTGGCAACCAATGGAATAAGCACTGTTAAAATTTTTATCGATTTGAACGCGTA
>NZ_JBINJF010000056.1:0-9632 GCF_043951865.1 Halalkalibaculum sp. DA3122 | reverse complement strand
GATTTGTGAGCCGCGGTTTAGTTATTTGTTACTGGTTTATTAGTTATTTGGCTAAAATGCTGAACTAATAACTAATTCCTAATAACCAATAACTAATTTTAACCGGTGATTTTTTGGATTCCTTTTTGTTCAGACAAAAAGGAATAACTCTAATAATTGGAAAGTGATATTCTGACTTTTGAGGATGCCCTATTCTAAACTGGAAGAGTTCGCTTAGCGATCGGTAAGTACACACCTCAGATCGACTTCAGGAAGAGATTAAATACCACCCTGCTAATTCGGCCTTGAATGGGGTGCGGAAGCCGAAGCAGGCGTAGGTGGATGTTGTACCGGTGAGGACCCTGAAGGCAACCGCCAAGCGCAAAGGGCCATCAACATCCACGCCTGCGGCGGCTGGAGCGGGTGCCCCATTCACCGCCTTGATCTTTTGGCCTACCCGCTTCCAGCTTTGCTGGTCCCGTACTACTGTCGGGATTAGATCAAGCCTAAAGGGACACCACTATTATAAAAAATAGTTGCTTTTCCCATTGAAGGTTCTTCATCATCTTTTATCTGTTTATTTTTTCAACATACGCAAAACGGCTTTTACCGTCTCATCAATCACGTTCTCCGGCTCAAGTGAAGTTATATTCCGTTGAATAAAAATGGTGCTGCGCTGTACCATACCCACAATCCAGGCAACGGTAATCGTCGGCTCCGACACCTGAAATAAATTTTGCTCCATCCCCTCCTGCAGCGCTTCCTCAAAAATATCTTTTGGCAGCGGTTTGGCCAGCATATCCCGGGTAATAATCTCCTCGCGGTGATTGGCAATGAGTATATAGGAGAACTCCAGTGTGCGATTAAAGGCAAATTCAAACATGGTGCGAACCAATATCTCAATCTTCTGTTCCGGACCGGATTGTTCTTGCACGGCTTTCTTCAACGTACTGCGAAACTTCGTGGCACAATTTAAAAAGATGGTCCGTGCAAGATCATCCTTGCTTTTAAAATGGCGGTATATATTTCCCTCAGCAGTATCAGCCCCCTGCGCTATGGCCCTTACTGACGTCGCATCTATACCGTGCTTCACAAATAGTTGTAAAGCCGTTTCCAATATCGCTTTCCTTTTGGTATCGCCCACTTATCTTCCTTCAATGATTTGCGTTCTGAAATTCGAGTGACAGCTTACGCAGCCCTGCTGGATAATACTGTAATGTTTCAAGATCTCGTTCATGTTTTGTGCTTTTGCATCTCTGGCCAGTGAATCTGCCTGGTTATGCACCTGCATGTCCAACGCGGCAAAAGCTTTCATCTTTTGCTTGCCGAGAATACCGGCAATTTCGCTTCGCTGGTCCGCCGGAATTTTGGGGTGGTTGACAATATTATGTGCACCCGACCAGATCGTTTCGTAATTCTCGTTCCAGATACCAACCTCAATGGTTTGCATATCCATCATCAGACGCTGCATGATCGTTGTAATCGGTTGTGTATCATCCTGCACGGGATCACTTCCGATCTCAACCATCGCTACTGAAAAAAATATCACCAACACACAAAGAAGCAAAAATTGATGTTTCATAATCTAACTCATTTAGTATGTGAATGTTTACTCACAATATTGTAAATTTACTCTAGTATTGCAATTTGAAATAATGTGATGACAAGATTTGTCATGTAGAGTCTTTATTAATTCACGGCAACAAAAACTGAATCATACGCAATTTGTATTGCTGACTCGGCTTAATAACATATCACCGTTTATATTGATTTTATTCCTTTCGGCCTGGTCGCTGCAAAGCCTGCCACCGGGTTTGATACAGCAGTTATCCCATTCCAAAAACGACGTTATGGTATGCGCAAAATCAGGGGATTCTGGGACCACCTGCGACATGAATGGGACTCACCATTGCAATTGCAGTCACCACTCCTCGGATAATACAGAAAATGACAACACCGTCACCATTTGTGGGTGTACCCATCACGGGAACGAAGTAGTTGGTGTAGCGTCTCCATTTCAGATTAAAGCCCCGCTGGTTTCGGCTTTTGGCGGGATCTCCTTTTCCCCGACTTCCATCCTTCCCGGCATGAAGCAGCATCGGCTGTTTATCTTTACGGATGACATTTTCCATCCGCCCCGGCCAACCGCATGATCTCCTTTTTTCCAATCAAATTTCATCAATCACGCTGCATCACTGTGCGGTAACGCTATTGCAATAGCAATATCTCGATTGTGATGCGGATGAACGAAACCATATTAGAATCATGCGAACACAAAAAATACTTTCTTTGGCAATTGGACTGTTACTCCTTACTGTTTTCCCGGGTTACGCCTGGGCTCAACACACGTTTACAGGCAAAGTGCTGGACCGATCAACCAGTACACCGTTAACCGGTGCCCACGTGCATTGGTTGGACGGCGGTGTAACTACAACGACGAATACCAACGGCGAATTCAGCTTTACTGCAGATGTCGAAACGTTAATCCTGCGCATTACCTATGTGGGCTACAAAACTGAAACCGTTGAACTCAATGCGGGAGATGGTGCAGATGGAACAGCAACAATCTACTTGCGAAAATCCAGGGAGGCGTTGAGCCCGGTTACGGTGCTGGCAAGAAAAACCTCCGCCCAGCCCGACCAGTTTTTGCAGGCCATCTCGACCGTTAACCTTTCGCACGATGCGGGACAGTTTCTCAAGGATTCGCCCAATATTTCAGGCATTCGCAAAGGCGGCGGTTTTGGCGTCGATCCCGTACTGCGCGGTTTCCAAAAAAATCAGCTGATGGTGGAGATGGACGGCCTGCTGCAATCCCAGGGTGCCTGTCCCAACCGGATGGATCCCCCAACAACACACATTCAGATGGAGCAGATCGAAGAAGTTGAGATTCTTAAGGGGCCCTATGCCCTGAAGCACGGGCCCTCGTTTGGCGGTATCATCAATTTCAAATCACAGCAGGCGAACCATTTCGGCAATCCTGCTATTTCGAGTTACGTAACCGCCGGTTACGAAAGCAACATCGACCGCCAGCGCTATGCGGGCGGCATCAAAAAAGAGGGCGGCCGATGGACGACCAACATATACGGGGCTTTTGCATCCACTGAAAATTATGAGGACGGTTCCGGAAACAGCGTTAGCGCCGGGATGTCGAATGCCGAATATTCGGTGGAAACATCGGTCCAGTTAAATAGTGCCAACACCCTTAAAGCCAAACTGAGTCAGAATTTTGCGCGGGATGTGGAATACCCGGCGCTGATGATGGATATGCGGGAAGACAACATCACCAACGCCACGCTTACCTATACCAAGGCTGATCTCGGCAGGGGACGCTTTAAAAGCTCGGTTTTTGGCTCGTACGTTGCACACGTTATGGATAACCTGGATCGCGAGATGTCAAAAATGACCGAAGCGGTTACGGACCTGGCCACGGAAACCTACGGGTACGATATTTCCTATGTGCTACCGGGGACATCGGGCAGCTGGACCTTCGGCGCCGACGCCACGCTCAGGTATATGGAGGGATTTCGCACCCGCGATTTCAACATGGGTCCCATGGCCGGGCAGACCGTCACCGATAACGTCTGGCAGGGTGGAAAACGCAATCGTTTTGGCGGTGTGGTGGAATACCAGCCGATTATCAGCGAATGGAACGTGGTGATCTCTTCCAGATTCGACTACTACTACTCCAATGCCGGCGATCCAGATACGTATTTTGCCCAGTCCCTCGGAACGCTCGACCAGGAGCACCTGGGATGGAGTGCCAGCGCCGGCTTTACCAAAGATCTGCATCCGAACTGGACGACCGGCTTCTGGGTTGGACGATCGGAGCGCTACCCCGGCATGGATGAGCTTTTTGTCAACTACCTGGCCATCGGGATGGATCCCTATGAATACGTAGGCAATCCGCAGTTGAACTCCGAGGCCAACCACCAGGTAGATGCGATGCTCAACTATACGAACAAAGTCATCAGTATTGAGACTTCACTGTTCTACAGCTACGTGACCGATTATATCAGCGCGGCCGTTCGTCCCGATTTGAATCCCAAACAGATGGGGGCACCGGGCGTAAAGCAGTTTGTGAATGTGGAAGAAGCTGCCTTGTACGGATTTGAGCTGACGTTCCAAAACAATGGGCGCAATAAATTGGGTTACAACCTGTCCACAGCCTATACTATCGGCCGCAATGTAACGGCTGATGAAGATCTGCCACAGATTCCGGCTTATGAGGCCAATCTTAAACTGGATTACAGCTTCCTTAATGGCAAGCTGATTCCTCAACTGCACCTGCGCGGAGTAGCTGAGCAAACCCGTGTGGCCGAATCGTTTGTTGAGCAGCCAACGGACGGTTACCTGTTGACGAGTTTCAAGCTGAGTTCCCAACTGGGACGCGGCATTCAGCTCTCGGCGGGCGTAGACAACCTGTTTGACGTGACGTACCACGAGCACCTGAACCGTAGCTTGCAGGGATCTACCCTGCCGCTCAACGATCCCGGTCGCAGTTTCTTTGTTGAGCTCAAATGGAACGGGATACTTTCATCACTCTAACACCGATCAAAACAATCATATGGGGATGCTTTATATGTATCCCCTCATGATTGTTAAATGCAGCGTTATCAGCTATTAAATAGTATGATTAGGGCATCCTCACAACCATATTACTTCATTGACTAGCAATGAATTAGATGTCTTAATTTTTTTAATAAATGCAAGGAATTTGACTAATTTTCCCAAACGCTTGCAATTTTTCGGTCCCCTTATGTCAATGTAGGATCCTGTTTGTATACAATAGCTTTGCCAGCCGCAGACCGACCGTGCAGTGATGCCCCTCGACAGAGGGAGGATGCAACGGAACTCGTGGATTGTCTGGCATAACCTGATTTTGCGAAATTTACCTAATCGGGAGAGACAAGTTTCAGGCCTATTATCCCGGCGATTATAAGCAGGATACAGCTGATTCTGAGCAGATCCCTGGATTCATCAAACAAAATCATTCCCAGTATCGCCGTTCCCACTGCTCCAATGCCTGTCCATACCGCGTACGCTGTTCCCACCGGAATAACTTTTAACCCTTGAGCCAGGAAATAAAAACTGATCACCATTGCGATGACGGTACCAATGCTTGGATAGAGCCTGGTAAAACCCTCAGAATATTTCAGGCCTACCGCCCACACTATTTCAAACAAACCAGCAATTATTAAGTAAAACCAAGCCATATTATTCATTTTTCAGAAAAGGATGTATGGGTTACAACCTGAATAATTCACCAGGATTTAAAAATAATATCCTTGTAGAAGACATTGATATAATCCAGGTACGTTGTTGCTGCCAGAAAAAAGTGTCGGCTTAGCAGGATTGCGATGAAAGCCGTTCAATATTTTTCCACACCGATTCACTGACCGGGATTCCATATTCCAGGTGGTCTTTTCGCGTTGCCAGGGTCCGCTCCCCGGGATAATATGTACGTTCTCCATCCTGTATTGGAGGCACATCATGTACATGGTCAATAATTTCATCCAATAACTGGTTTTTCAAGTTGCCATCAGCGAACTTTTCGGGATCGATGCAGATAAAAACCTGGGAAATGGCGATTTCCTCGTCATCATCAATGTTGTGTGTTGGATTGCCATCAGAAAGCAGGGCAGCCAGCATGTCCAAGACGATTGTCAGCGCTGATCCTTTCCAGTAGCCCGCGGGCAGCGCATGTCCCGTGGCAAGTATTTTTCCGGGATCTTTTGTCAGGTTTCCCTCGCTATCCCAGCCGCCGGCAAACGGGAGCAACTCATTGTTGAGCTTGTAGGTATTCATTTTGCCCAGCGAAAATTGGGAGGTGGCCATATCCAGCACCACATGACCCTTTTCTCTTGGAATAGCAATGATGAAAGGGTTATTCCCGATCCGGTTTTCCCGGCCACCCCAGGGCGGCATATTGGATTTCGTATTTGTGAAGCACAGGGCTATTTTCCCGGCATCTGCCGCCTGCCACCCGTAGGTACCGCCGCGCATCCAGTGATTGGTGTTGCGCAGTGCCACACAGCCGATCGTATGTTCCCGGGCAAGCGTCATCGCCCGCTCCATGCAGTGATGAGCATTGGAGACCCCGGGCGCCAGGTTGCCATCCCAACGCTCGAGGACCCCGAAAGAGCCCACTTTTTCCGGTTCGGCAGCAACGTCGATCAGTCCGCGCTCCACATAATCGATAAAGGAAGGGAAGCGGTTGAGTCCGTGCGAATAGACCCCGTCGCAACTAGACTGGGTGTGCGTTTGAGCGATAAGCCGGGCCCGTTCTTCCGGGAAATCATAGTTTCGCAAAATTTGGTAAAGCTGCTCGTAAATTTCTTGGAAACTCCGTTTCATCATTGAATATTTTTCCTGGTTTCTAGCAGTTTGGGATAACAAAAACTCAGTTCGATGCAAGTTGCAGCCAGCGCGGGCTTGCCTGGAATACGGGGATTATCACTCAACAGTCTTCCGCAGGCGGAGTTGCAATGTAGCCAATGAGAGCGCAGCGGGCAAGAGTATAGAATTCCGGTTGCCAGTGGTCAACATGGCTTTAATTAAAAATGAAATATTATCGCTTTCAGAGGCAAATTCACAAAAGTCACTCTTGGAGAAGAAAAATTCAGACAGATTGAACTTTGATGAGCCAAATACAAAATTGTACTGAATTAGTGATGCCATAAGTTCGTTTTTTATATTTAAACGTATTTTCACCTAAAATTATCCAATGATGCGTCCTTTAGATACCTCCATTGAGCGAACCCTCCCGTTTAGCAGTGACCGTCAGCTACGTCGTAAATTTATGATTGTGGACAGGCAGATTCCCGGTAATATGCGCTGGGGACGACTGCTGGAGCATCTCGACAAGCTGGCCGAAGATGTGGCGCTGGACTATGTCCACCGGTTTGAACCTGGGGCACGTGTGGTGACGGCTGCCGTCGATGATATCGCCCTGCATGTTCCGGGCGATATAACCAGGGATGTCTATCTTAGGGCTCGCATCAATTATGTGGGACGCACCTCCATGGAGGTCGGCATCAGGGTTGACCAGGATAAGGAGGCAGAACACTCCCTGGCGGCCTGTTATTTTACGATGGTGGCGCGTACCGGAGAAGGGAAAGAAGCCGAAAGCCTGCCCATTCCCCCGCTTGAATATGAAAGCGACCTGGAAAAAGAGCGATACCAGGCGGCGATAGAACGACGCAAGTCCTACCGCCGGCAGATTGACGCGCTGGAAGAGCCGCCGAGTAAAGAGGAATTCCATCACCTCCGTGAACTGCACCAGGCACAGGAAGAGGAGGGTTTTGACGGCCTATTGGCCGGAGATCTTACTCGCAGCAGCATGGAAAGAATGTACCCGGATCATGAAAACGTACCCAAGAAAATATTTGGGGGCTACGTCATCCGCCGGGCGTTTGAGCTGGCGTTGATGCACGCTGAGGAGATCGCCCCAAACCGGCCGGTATTTGTACGCGTGAACCGGATCAACTTTCTGCAGCCGATCCGTATTGGCGACAAACTCGATTTTACCAGTCGCATCGTATATACGGGTGAAACTTCTATCAGCATTGAAATCGATATTGAGCGCACCAGCCTGGATAAAGTGACCAAGGCGCTTTCCAATACCTGTGTGTTCACCTTTGTAAATGTGGATGAAAATATGGATCCTCAGCCGGTTCCCACGGTATATCCTACGACGTATGCTGAAGATGAGCGATATCTAAAAGCACATCGCCGCCGTAAAAAGGAACGGCAGATGGAGCCCGCCGGGTAATAAAGGGATCCAGATCATTTAGAGTATCTCATGAAAATGTTGGTAACTATCTGCCTTTCGGGGCTTCTTAATCATGATTCCCTGTTTATTTTTTCATCGAAGAAGACAAACCGCAACATTCGTCGCCGGAGATAGGTTATTGGTTTAATTCAAAAAACGAATAACCAGTCCGCAAATAACGAAACCGCGCCTGTGCTAAAACCATTGAACTTAATTCTAATACTGGCGCGGGCGTCTCGCTCGTGCCATTCCTGCATGCAGCGGAGTGGGGGATTATGAATGAAGGATTTCGAAGGAGTAGGTCGTATGAACGGGGTATTGCACCATGTCCAAACCCGAAGAATTTCTGTTTTATGAGGAGCAGGCGATTCATCTGAACAGCGGACGGGATGAGGTCCGCCCGGGGAGTTAAATTCTTCTTGAGTTTTCGGTTCCTTTTGTATCAAGACAAAAGAAACATCTCTTCTGTTAAAACCGCTTTTTGTGTTGAGGCTTTTCGTTCCGGTAAGGTTGCTATCCCCCGTATTAAATGAGAGATAGTTGAAGGCAATAGAGGGAAAACCGGGCATCTAAAATACCCTTTCAGCCTTACCAATTGCCGGCAGGTCATCTGTCTGGGGATGCCAAAAAAAGGTCGGTTTTTAGACGGCTACGGCATCGCGGTTGTATTTCTCACGGTATTCGATCGGCGTCAGGCCGGTGATCCTGCGGAACAGGTTACGAAAGGACTTGGTATCTGAATAGCCGACCTCGTACATCACTTCGGTCACATTTTTACGGGTTCGCTCCAGGTCTTTTTTGGCCGCCTCAATTTTTACGCGCTGGACATATTCCGTTACCGTATTGGAGGTGGCCCGCTTGAATCGCCGTTCCAGCGTACGGCGGCTCAGTGCCAGTTTATCGGCCAGTTCATCCACGCGGATTGTTCGCTCGTAATTTTCTTCGATGTATTCCTGGGCCGATTTAATTTTCTCGTCGGCGTGATCTTTTTGTCCTTCAAACATGATAAACGGCGACTGGCTTTCGCGATCGATATCAATGGCAAATGCTTTGGAAATATGCACCGCCACCTCTCTGCCGGCATTCTTCTCGATCAGGTACATCAGTAAATTCAGGAAAGCGTAGGCTCCGCCGCTGGTGTAGATGCCGTCCTCCTCTGTCATGATCTTTTCATCCACCAGCTCCACTTCGGGGTACAATTTCCGAAAGCTGTTGGCGTGCATCCAGTGGGTGGAGCATTTTTTGCCATCCAGCAGGCCCGTCTCGGCCAGGAAAAAAGCCGCCACGCACATGCTGGCCACTTCCGCCCCGTTTTTATACTGGTGTAAAATCCAGGGGATAAACTCCTGGTTTTTCTTTTTGGCGGCAGGCACATCATCAAAAATGGCCGGAATGATAATCAGGTCTGTTTCCCCAACTTCCGTCATCAGGCAGTCGGGGGTAACCGAAAAGATACCGGGCGACTGGCGGACCTCCTGCTCCAGTCCCACCAGGTGGATATCGAACACCGGCTTCCGTCCCAGCTGCTGCAACGTCTGGTTCACCATCGACAGAATTTGGTGCGTACCGCCGATGTTTACGACACTGGCATTACCGCGTGGGATGAGGATGGATACGTGTTTCATCGGTTTGGGCATTAATTAACAGTGACTGGCTCCGGTAAAACTATTATCAATTAACCAAAACCCGCTGTCGCAATCAACCCGCAAGAATGGCGTAATCACCACGGGTGGAGTTGCATTTAAGACATTATGTTGGAATAGTATTCAATTGAACCCTCAAATCACTTAACCCGGATTATTCACGAAGTAGAACAAATTACGGCTTAAGCCAATGATATTATGATATCCAGCGGAAGTACCCGGTAGCTCAAATTTGGGTA
>NZ_JBINJF010000055.1:0-9866 GCF_043951865.1 Halalkalibaculum sp. DA3122 | reverse complement strand
TGAGACGCGACATGTCGCGTCTGTACTGGATTTTTCTTTGGCTTTCGCGCCCCATTCAAGGCTGGGAAGGCAGATCTACAATTATTCACTGCCCACCAAGACCCATTCTCCATTCTTCATTCCTGATTTTTAATGACTGTTGTCCGGTAAACACCGTTGGAGCTGCCTACTACAAATTCGGGGGTGTTCATTTTTTCACCGATGAAAAAATGAACGAAAAAAATCGCCGGCTGAGGTAAACTTGACCTGAAGGGGGCGTCGTTCCGCTAAAAAAATCACAGATTTTTTCTTCACGCTCCCCTCCGCACCCTTCCGGGCGGTCAACTTTACCAAGGCCGGAAGCAGGGCTGCCATTTTCTGCTGCCCACCAAGATCCATTCTCCATTCCAAATTTTTAATTCAGCATTCCCCACCGCCCTATAGAATTTTTTGTGGAATCAAGTGCCCGGAGCCAGAGCGTAAAGAAACCATTGCTGTCTGAGATCCGCGTTTTTCAGCGGATCGAGTTCAATGGTTTTAGCGGCGGCGCAGGAAACGCCACAAAAAATTCTCAGGCGGCGAGTTTTTTCGTTTCTTTTTTGCTCGTTCAAAAAAGAAACACCTAAGAAAGTTGTTGAAGATACCATCAGAAATGGAAGGCTATCTCCAAGCAATAAAGTCTTCATTTTGTCCGCACAAAAAATGAATGGGAAAGAAGGGAATAAAACTCCAAAAGCAAAAGAAGCCTATTCCTATAATACAGGTGTTCCTTTTGGATTGATCCAAAAAGAACGTAAAAATATAGGCGGTGAATGGGGCAACCGCTCCAGCCAAAGCTGGCATGGGGCTCGTTGAGGCGCGACATGTCGCGTCTTTGGAAAGCTGATTAAGAAACCCAAAGGGAAAAAAGCTTTCGCGGCTTTTTAGGATGCCCTCGCTATTGCGTTATGTTTGGGTCGGTGCATTCTGTTATATTGAACAAGGATAACAACTGCTTTTATATTACACCGAACTTTTATGCCTGATATCATTTTAGGGATCGATCCCGGCTCCCGGAATACCGGCTATGCCATTCTAACGGAAGAAAGCGGCTCTCTCAAGGCATTGCGCTGCGACACCATTCGTCTGGCCGATATTGAGGAGCATTCCGAACGACTAAAGGTTATCTATGACCGGGTTTCGAAACTGATCAAGTCGTTTAACCCCACCTCGCTGGCGGTGGAGACGCCGGTATATGGAGTGGATCCCCTGGCCATGCTTAAGCTGGGGCGGGCCCAGGCCGCCATAATGCTGGCGGGAGCCAACCAGGGTATTCCCATCACCGAATACTATCCCAAGGAGGTAAAAAAATCGATCACCGGGAATGGCAACGCCAGCAAGCAGCAGGTTGCGTTTATGTTAAACAAGACTGTACAGCTGCCCAAAGACAAGTTATCCAATGATGCCACGGATGCACTGGCGGTGGCGTGGTGCCACCTGATGAAGAGGAACAGTATCGGAGGCCGTATCCCCGGGGGCAAGAAAAAAAAGCACCAAAACAGCAGTAAGTCGAGCTGGGCCGACTTTGTTCAGCAGAATCCCGATCGCGTAAAAGACTGATTACATGATTGCATATTTAAAAGGAAATTTGGAGACCAAGCAACAGGAATTTGCCATCATCGATGTCAACGGGGTGGGATATGAAGTGGAAATATCAACGCAGACACTGGAACAACTCCCTAAAAAGGGCACTGAAGTCAAGCTGCTTGTCTACCATCACATTACCGACAACGATCAGCGACTGTTCGGTTTTGCCACGCCCGAAGAAAAAGAGCTTTTCGAACTGTTGATCACCGTAAAAGGGGTGGGACCAAAGCTCGGGCTCACGATACTCTCCGGGCTGCCCGCCACGCAGATTACAGCGGCGCTGGCGCAATCCGACAAAGATGCACTGAAACAGATTACGGGAATCGGCAAAAAGACGGCCGAACGGATGATCCTGGAATTAAAAGACAAAATTGCGGATCTATCGATGGGCGTACCGCAAAACGTGTCGGATGGATCGGAATCATTGCCTGGAAGCCTCAAAAAAGAGGCTGTATCGGCATTGGAGTCCCTCGGTTTCCGCAAGGGAGAAGCGGAAAAAGCGGTGATGGCCGCCGCCCGGCATAATGGGTCGCCTGATGATCTCCAGCAACTGGTCAAAAAGGCGCTCAGCATGCTCAACAAGTAAGAGCTGAAGTCATTATTTCATTCCCTGGCGAATAGATAACAATAACTTAACACCCCTCATTTTAAATTGAACAGGCTCGTTTGTACTATTGGAGCGTAAATCCGACAGGATATTTTCGTATCTTGCAAGGTTTAATCCCAAATAGATAATTTTGACATCGTGGCTGACAAGCAAACCATTCTCATAGTCGATGACGAGCAGGATCTGCTGGATCTTATCGAATACAACCTGAAAAAAGAGGGCTTTGACGTCCTGAAAGCAGAAGATGGTGAAGAGGGCATCGAAGTGGCCCGCGAGCACAGGCCCAGCCTCGTACTCCTCGATATCATGATGCCCAAGATGGACGGGCTGGAAGTGGTAGAGGTGATGCGGAATGACGAAGATCTGAAACGTATCCCCATCATTTTTCTGACCGCCCGGGGCGACGAAAAGACGGAAGTAGAGGGGCTCGACAAAGGCGGCGATGACTATATCACCAAGCCGATCAGCACGACAAAACTTATTTCCCGGATCAAGGCGGTTCTCCGGCGGTTTGAAGAAACCGAAGAGCCGGTCAACCGACTGGATGTACACGATATTACCATCGACAAGGATCGCTACATCGTCACCCGCGGGGAGGAGGAGTTCCACCTGCCGCGAAAAGAGTTTGAGCTGCTGTACTTCCTGGCCAGCCGCAAAGGGAAGGTCATGGACCGGCAAACGCTGCTCAACCACGTATGGGGCGACAATATATATGTTGTGGATCGCACTGTGGATGTACATGTGCGTAAAATCCGGGAAAAATTGGGAGACGAATATATCGAAACGGTAAAAGGCGTAGGATATCGCTTTAAAGAATGAGGAAACAACCCTTCAGCCGGAGCTCCCGGCTGGCATTTAGAATCGCCATACGTTCTGCCCTGCTGATAGGGGCATCTGTGCTGTTGTTGAACCGGTTTTACCTGCAGGAGGGATGGTATTTTGCGGGCGTGAGTGCTGGCCTCCTGGTATTGCTTTCCACCGTGGTTATCTATTTTGTCGTATCAAGGGCCGAATCTGACCGGCTGGAAACCCTGAACTACATCGCCCGCAATATAGCCCGAAAGCGGTTTGAGGATTACGAAAACCTGACCACCGACGGGCGAGATGAGCTCGACTACCTGATCAAGCAGTCGATTCGTGCCAGTAAAACCGTGGAGCGGGAAATCCAGCGGTTGAACCGGATTGAGAATTACCGCAAGGAGTTTATCGGGGATATCTCCCATGAGCTGAAAACGCCGATCTTTGCGATCCAGGGATTCATCGAAACGCTGCTCAACGGGGCTATCGACGATACCGATGTCAACCGGCAGTTCCTGAAAAAGGCGATGCGCAACGTCAACCGCCTGATATTCCTGACCAAGGACCTGATGGAAATTTCCAAGCTTGAGACGGGCGAATTGAAGTCCGATGTACAGGATCTTCACCTTCGTGAAGTCGTTATGGATGTGACCGAAAGCCTGCAATACAAGGCCAGGAAAGAAAATGTATCGATCTCGGTGCAGGACTTCGACAAAAATCTGCTGGTGAGCGCCGACCGCAACCAGATCAAACAGGTGCTTATCAACCTGATCGAAAACGCCATCAAGTATAACAAGCCGGGTGGGCGGGTTACCGTCGGCATCAAGCCATATCCCAAGAACGATGAGAAAGTGGAGGTGTTTGTACAGGATACAGGCATCGGTATCGATCAGAAATATATTGACCGGGTGACCGAACGCTTTTTCCGGGTAGATAAATCGCGCTCGCGCGAAAAGGGGGGCACGGGACTGGGGCTGGCGATCGTCAAGCATATCATGGAAGCCCACGGAGAGCGGTTTTTCATCGACAGCACACCCAACGTCGGGTCGACCTTCAGCTTTACCCTGACCAAAGTGGAGCGCACCCAAGTTTCGGTGTAACAGTTGATTTTAGCACGTCCTACCAGCTTGTCCGTTCCTGGCACTCAGGAAGTCAACTTCTGTCGACTCAACTCATATCACATTCATGTATTGAAAAGGGATCGTAGTGTAAAATGCCGCTCAGCAATCGGCCATAAAATGGCCGTATAAAGACAAACATTGTTAAAAAGATAAAAAGACAAGGGGGCGGTGTTAAGTAATGTAAGAAGCTTTAAAAGGCAGCAACAATAAGGGAAGAGAGCGGTTTGAACAATAAACCGGCAGCCATTTACTGTCATCCAAGACTAACCAAATATAGGAAAAAGTTATGAAAAAAGTATTTAATATACTCTCTACCGGACTTCTCGTATTTACATTAGCTATCGGTATCGGCATAAATAATGTACAGGCCCAGGACGATACGGTTATGGAGGTGGTAAACTCCAATAATGAGCTTAGTACGTTTTCCGAGTTACTGGCAGAAACACAGTTACCGGAGTTGCTCACCCAGGAAGGGCCTTTTACCGTTATCGCCCCAACCGATGAAGCTTTTGAAAAATCGGGTATTGACACTGACCAGTTGAAAGAAAATCCCGATCAGCTGCAAAATGTGGTCATAACCCATCTGTTCAGGGGAACCCTTGGATCTGATGAAGTAGAACCCAATACCGGCGCACCGGTTAAGGAGGGAGATGTTGAAGCCTCAAATGGGGTGGTTCATGTAGTGGAAAATGTGGTACAGCCCAAAAAACAAAACTAAGTTCTCAACCTACCATCCCATCCCAAACCCTCAAAGGTCCTGTGTAAAAGCAGGACCTTTTTATTTACTGCTTCATCACTCCATTGTCTGCTTCATTATTCCGTGTCAATTCCCTACCTTCAACTCAATCAACTTTTCCGCCCTGCGCGGATGCTAAAACCCAATATTCAACTTCTTAACATGTTACATGCCGTCATTATGGCCGGGGGTTCCGGTACCCGATTCTGGCCAAAAAGCACCCGGGAAACACCCAAACAATTTCTCAACCTGTTCGGCGACAAAACAATGCTGCAGATGACCGCCGACCGCATCAGGAAGCGGATCCCCGTTGAACAGATCCTGGTCATTACCAACGACCGATACATAGGACTGGTAGAGCAGCAGCTGCCCGATCTTCCCGGAGAAAATATCGTGGGCGAACCGGTGGCCAAGAATACGGCGCCCTGCGTAGCTTTTGCCGCGGGATTGCTGCGGCAGCGCGACCCCGACGCTACCATGGTGGTGTTACCCGCCGATCACTACATCAGGCAGGAACAACGCTTCATCTCCATCCTTGAAGCAGCCGCTGCCAAGGCAGAAGAGGACTGCCTGGTAACCATCGGCATTCAGCCGGAACGGGCAGAAACAGGCTATGGATATATTGAGTTTGACAGTGACAGCGGAGAAACCGTCAACGGTCATGATGTTCGCAAAGTCAATAAGTTCACTGAAAAACCCAACAAACAAAAGGCCCGGGAGTTTATCAGTGCAGGCAACTATCTTTGGAACAGCGGTATGTTTGTATGGAAAGCCACGACGATCATAGAACAATTCCAGGCTTTTCAGCCTGAGATTTATACCCAGTTGAAAAAGCTCGCCACTGCAGATCCCAACTCCCCCGACACGCTCCGCCTTTTTTATGAACACTGCCCCTCCGTATCTATCGACTACGGGATTATGGAGCACGCTAAATCCGTATTTGTGGTACCCGGAAAATTCGGCTGGAACGATGTGGGCAGCTGGACCGCTCTCTACGAATTACGCGACAAAGATGAACATGGCAACGTCGTACAAACACAGCACCTGAAGACTGAACAGGCTTCCAATAACCTGGTCCAAACGCAAAGCGACAAAATGATTGCATTGGTGGGCGTTGAAAACCTGGCGATTGTGGAGACCGACAAGGCTATCCTGATCTGTAATCTGGACAAGGCACAGGGAGTCAAAAAAATTGTGACTGCACTAGAGGAGTCTGAAGAAACAAAATCCTTTCTGTAGGCACCCGTTCCGGACTCACACCGCAGGTTTAACACTACCATTGAAGCGGTGGCAACGCGGTGCCCGTACCTATCTGATCCACATGAACTCCAGACTAATCCACTTCCAATATTAGCTGATCGTATGCCAGGCGTACATGCTCCGGCAGGCGCTCATTGCTCTGTTTGTGATTGACCCTGGAGTTCATGTGGATCAGATAGGTACGGGGAATTTCCAGTTTCGTAGCCTTCTCTACGGCCTCGGGAATGGTCATATGCGTAGGGTGCTCCGGTTTCCAGCGAAGTCCGCTCAGCACCATCACTTCTGAACCTTTGATCAACTTCTCGGTAGATTCAGGAATCTCCTTTACATCGGTAAGGTAGGATATATTCCCCACCCTGAAACCCAGCACATCCACCTTGCCGTGGTTGGCAGGCAACGGGGTGATTCTCAGATCCTGAAACTGGAACGAGTCTTCAATCACATTCAGTTCAACCGAGGTAGCCCCCGGGTACCGGTCCGGTCCGAACATATATTCAAACCTTCGTTTGATCGATTCTTTACAGGTTTGGGAGGTATAAACCGGTATGGTCTGCTTTTGTTTATAGCAAAAAGGGCGCAGATCATCTAGTCCGGAGATATGATCCATATGCTCATGGGTAATCAGGACAGCATCCACCCGGGTAATACCCGCCCGCAGGGTCTGCAGGCGAAATTCCGGCCCCGTATCGATCACAATCGAAGATTGCTCTGTCTCGATCCAGGCCGAGCAGCGCCAGCGTTCATCACGCGGATCCCCCTTTAAACGTTCACTGCCAAAACCCCCGGCTGTGGGGACGCCCATAGATGTTCCGGTACCTAGAAAAGTAAATTTCATTATTCCTGGTCAAAGTCGAGTTCATCCATTTCTTTTTCCCCAAACCGGTTGAACCGATCCCAAAGCTCCTCCAGGTGTTTCCGGACAACCGGTTTTATGTAGGTATCCTGCATGTTCAGCTTTTGAAGTACACGCGCCAGAATACCCACCTGCAACTCAACCGGGCGATTCCTGTTGATGACAACAAGCTTCTCACCCTCCACAATACAGTGGTCGCCGCGAAATGTACCCCGCTCTTTGCGTATTTCATACCCGGCCTGTTCCACAAGTTGCTCTAGCTCAAGAAGTAGCTTTTCCGATTTCATGCTATCAACTTAAAACGTTATTCCAATAATGAAACTGTATGACCGAAGATTGTAATCGAACTCATTTTCTTCAACATCAAACCGCTTAAATCCGTAATCCCAGCCGGCCGTGATTCCCACATCGCCGAATACCCGGTCTACGTAAAGCCGACTCTTAGTTTCCAGCTCATAAATTTGTCCCCCGAAGATACCGCCTGTTGCAAAAGAGAACCCGTAATTTGGAATCGCCGCAGCGGAGATTCGAACCTGTTGTCCCAGTCGGGCATTCACCTGCGCACCCGCGCCGAATTCCAGGGTTCCCTGCCGGAACTGTGCATCGCCGGCCACACCCTGGTTGTTGGTCACCGTATTAATACTTGATTTTATCTGCAGTGGAATCTGAAACTGAAAGCCTGGTTGGCGGACGAGGCGCAATCCTCGCACAGCTTTGGCCCCGGCATCAAAATACCCTATGTCATCGATGCCGGTCAACCGACCTCCTACCCCTATATACGCTTCGAACCCGTAGGTCTCAAATCGCATTCGCAATAGCGGGCCGTCAAAGGCGTAGGCTCCGCTATTGGCATTCGAGACATCTCCCCGGTAGGTGAACTCAACCGGCTCCAACCCCAGGTAAACGGCATTTGGCGGTATTAATGAACGCTCCCGCACCGGTTCATTCTCCTCTACGGAAAACATCTGGGCACGCGCTTCTTCAGTAATAGACAGGGGCATCAACAGTGATATAAATAATAAAAGAACGGAATACTTACGATTTTCGCGGAAATTATATTTCATTGGGAACTCTTCATGTAATATTCACATTTAAACCTTATACTTTCAGCGTTGAACAAAAGGGGTCAAACTTATGAAGTCTCTTTTAATTTTATTGATTGTTTCGTTAGTGAGTTTTTCAGGAACGGATAAAACAACAGATTCCGTACACGATTTTGAACTTAATAATATTGAAGGAGAAAAGATCCCCCTAAAACAGTTTGAAGGTAATGTTCTTTTAATTGTTAATACCGCTTCCGAATGCGGATATACTCCTCAGTACGAAGGGTTGCAAGCTCTTTATGAGAAATATAAAGACAAAGGAGTTGTAGTTTTGGGTTTCCCTGCGAATAATTTTGGAGGACAGGAACCTGGAACGGATGACCAGATAAAAAAGTTTTGTAAGGCAAATTACGGAGTTACGTTCCCGATGTTTTCCAAGATCTCAGTAAAAGGGAACGATATTAATCCACTATTTGATTATTTAACCAGTCAAGATAACCCTGATTTTACTGGCGAGATCAAATGGAATTTTGAAAAGTTTTTGATTGGTAAAGATGGAAAGTTACTGCACCGCTTTCGAAGTGATGTAAAACCGCAAAGCGACACTATAATAAATGCACTTGATGAAGCGTTAAAGATATAAGAATCTATCCCTAACATCCCATCACCATCCCGACAGAGGGCCGCAACTGATACTTGCGGCCCTCCTTTTTTATAAAATCATTTCCCAGTCTCGCAGTCCCGCGCCGAAAAATGCTACTAGTTTAAGCGGTGCGCACGAAGCGCAAATCTCGGGATATTCACTTTGATGGTTCCGTACTCCTCATGTTCCATAACGTAATACCCCTCCATCACCCCGCTGTATGATTTGAGTACGCACGAACTGTTATACTCAAACGATGTTCCCGGCTCAATAATCGGTCTCTTGCCAACCACCCCGTCGCCGTCGACCTCGTATGTTTGGCCAATAGAATCTTGTATCAGCCAGTGTCTTTTTAAAAGCTGCAGGCTCCCTTCTCCCCGGTTCCGGATTGTAATAAAATAGACAAAGACGTGTTTACGCTCTACAGGATTCGATTTGTCTTCAAGATAGAGCGGTCGGACCTCAACTTCTACGTTGTGAGAAACTTCAGTAAATGATGGCGTTAGATTCATCATGGCGCTTTCTATCTTTACCCTCATTATAACTGAATTTTCTTTCTTTTCGAATATATTTTATTTGAATTTTATCTTGACATAGGACCGATAAGAACGTTATATTTGAAGCTCTCAAAACGGCAGGAGTAATGATTACATATAGCCTTTTGAAATTAATTTAGTAATTATCATACGGTCCGGTAGTTCAGCTGGTTAGAACGCCTGCCTGTCACGCAGGAGGTCGCGAGTTCGAATCTCGTCCGGATCGCAAAACCCTAAGCCCTTGACTCGCAATGAGTTAAGGGCTTATTTATTTGGTCGAAATCCGACCTATTTTTCACATCTGAATTGGCTGGGGACAACAGGGGGACAACAGGGGGACAACAAAATTGTTTATACGCTCGAAATATTTTTGTGAAATCCCCTGAAATTCTGTGCGTGGAATTACATTTGGATGGACTACAGCTGATTGAGTGCCAACTCGTACTCATCAAATAATCGCAAATATTTCAGTCAGAGTTTTGATGCTCGTTATACTGGGTGATAGATAGGACGGAAGGCACTTAGACATATAGAAGCGCGTGTCTGATGACTTATATGCCTTTTATAATTAACGCGTTTAGGGGTTAGGATTTTAACAATTTTAAACTAAGAAAGGCCATGCAAACGCTTGATATTCAATATCTTAGGGATGTTAATTCTCACA
>NZ_JBINJF010000054.1:0-10780 GCF_043951865.1 Halalkalibaculum sp. DA3122 | reverse complement strand
ACATCCCCCTGCGCCCCCTTCAAAGGGGGAATGGGTGGCGCCAGTATTCCAACAGGTAGCTTAAAATTAGTTTACGTTTTTTTGATTCATTACACTAGGTGCAGCATCCACAATAGCCTGCGTCGGCTTTCGCGCCCCATTCAAGGCCGGGAAAACAGGTTTGCATTTTTTTTAGACTTCCTCAAAAAAAACACAATTGCTCCTTTCCGATGGTAGGATTGTTCGTTTTTGTGTGAACAAACCCCGAAAGGGAAGCAGATCCTCCGTTTCATTATTCGTTACTGGTTATAAGCTGGCAAGGATATTGGCGATAGCAAGCAGCCTCGAATCTTCGAAAATACAGAGCAAAAACAACGGTTTTGCAAAGCCATCTAAAAGAGAAACGTTGACACTTGGGTAAAAAGCGCCTTTCAAGTGAATAGCCCAGCAGTCCCTCTTTTCTAAAAAAATCCATTTTTTTTGTCATAGAACCGCCAGGCTCGGGTGTAATAGGTATTGAAACGAGGAAATAATTTAACGCTGAATGTCGAAAAGAATGAACGATAATATACCCTGGGAGCTGCTGGCCCGATATTTTGCCGGTGAACTAGACAGTGAGGAGAAGCGATCTATGGAGTCCTGGATTAACGAAGAACCGAAGCGGGAAAAAAAGGTGGAGGAGCTTCGTGAGGTCTGGGAACAGTCACGTATTCCCGGCTACCAGGTCGATCCCGAAAATGCCTGGAAAAGGCTCGTAAAGGATATGGACCGGCTCGATCGCGGTTCTGAGCAGGTCGGCCAAATACTGCGTGAGCAAAAATTGCCGCAGGCGCCCACTCAGCATACGCACTCCCATTCACACAAAGTCGTTCGGCGGTTGGTGATGGTAGCGGCCGCGGCGGCGGTGATGCTGGCTGCCGGACTTTTTACGTATAGTAATTACAATGAACTAACCTCTCAGGACAGCGAATCCGCAGAAATTGCCAAACGGGAAATCGTCGCCCAAAATGGGGAGCGGGCGACCTACATTTTAAGTGACGGTTCCAGGGTGGTTCTCCACGCGGGCAGCCGCATGGAGGTCCCCCTCTCCTTTAATTCAGGGGAAAGAGAACTGTTTTTGGAGGGGGAGGCTTATTTCGAAGTCACGCATGATGAATCGAAGCCCTTTACCGTACATTCCGAAAGTGCATTTACCCGTGTGCTGGGGACCAAATTTTTGTTAAAAGCATGGCCTGATGAGCGTAATGAGGTCGAAGTTGTGGTTTCGGAAGGTAAGGTGGCGCTGGGCCGGGAACCCGTGGAGGAAGGTGCTGGCTCGAAACAGGCGATTGTTACCAAAAATAAAATCGGCAGGGTTAGCAGTGAAAGTGACCCGGAGGTCCTCTCCGGTGTTGACATGAACTGGTACATGGGGTGGACCGAAGGCAAGCTCATCTTTAAAGACAGGCCGCTCAGTCAGATTATTCCCAAACTGGAGCGGTGGTACGCCATTGAGATAAGAACCGAAAATGACGCGATAGCCCGCAAGAGGCTCACCGCGGAAATTGATTACAGCCAGTCGATGAGTGAGGTACTGAAGGGTATTGCATTGTCGCTGGATTTAAAAGTTCAGAAGAAAGAACGGACAGTCATTTTTCAAGCACAACATGAAAGTGACCAAGAGTAATATGGTCAAACTGGTAACGAGATAAATCAACTCTAATTTATCAAAATTAAAATGGGATAGTTTATGAAAAAGCTAGTGATACAACTCATGGGGATACTGTTGCTGACAGTAATGGTAGTACCGGGACTGCTGGCACAACAAGGGAACGAGAAGAAAGGTGCTTCGGCGCTGGTTTTGTCAAACGGTAAAACGGTGTGGCAGGACAGTGATACCGACAAGATCCTGGATCAGCTTATCAGCATTGATATTAAAGAGGCCGGCCTGGAACAGGCCCTGCAGGTTCTCTCGAAGGAGGCCGATCTGAAATTGATGTACACTAAAGATGCGCTGCCGGACGATGCGGAAATAACCCTTCGGCGCACCTCCATTTCTTTGAATGATGCCCTTTGGAAGGTGTTAAAGGATACGGGCCTGCGCTTCGCCATTTCGGAGAGCGGCCAGCTGGTATTGCTGAAAAGAGAAGAGACGGCAAAGGAGATCGTGCTTGAAACTGTTTCCGGTACAGTCACCGATGCCCAGACCGGAGAAACGTTGCCTGGGGTGAATGTACTGGTTAAGGGTACGACCACAGGTACCTCCACCGACAGCGAGGGTGGATTTGAGTTGGGTGTGCCATCCCTGCAGGATACGCTGGTGTTTTCGTTTATCGGATATCAGACAACAGAAGTTCCAATTGAGGGTAGAACAAGTTTTGATGTTGAACTCCAATCACAAGCCATTTCTGGAGAAGAACTGGTTGTCGTGGGATATGGTACGCAGCAGAGATCTGATTTAACCGGTTCGGTTGGAACGGTTGACGAAGAGGCATTCAAAGCAAGTTCTCCAACTAGTGTACAGGAGGGCTTATCAGGAAAAATAGCGGGAGTTAGTGTCTCTAGAAATTCGGGTAGACCCGGCAGTAGGGCTACGATAAGAATTAGAGGGAATTCTTCAATAACAGGTCCCAATGATCCATTATTTGTTGTTGATGGTGTTGTTCTTCCTCAAGCTAATTTGTCTAATGGTACTTCTCCTATAGATTATTTGGATCCAGGTAATATAAAGTCGATTGAAGTGCTTAAAGATGCCTCTGCAACTGCTATATATGGAGCTAGGGGGGCAAATGGAGTGGTTTTAGTAACTACAAAAAGTCCTGCACAAGTTGGAAGTACGGTTTCATATGATGGGTCTTTTAGCGCAAGTAAACTTCCCTCTTGGTCTAAGATAGGATTACTTAACTCAGAACAATTCCTGGCTGTTGAAGACTTGGCTTTCCAAAATGCAGCTAAATATGGATTAGCTGGTAGTGTTGTAGATCCTGCTACTAAAAGAACAGATCCAAGGCTTTTCGATTCGTCTGGTGAGCCATTGTATGATACAGACTGGCAAGAAGAGGCCCTTAGAACTGCACTTACGAACAGTCATAACTTGTCTTTTTCTGGGGGAGACAGGAATAATAGTTATACGGTAAACCTTGGGTACAGAGATGAGGAAGGAATTCTTAAAAAATCCTCCTTAAAACGTTATTCAGGACGTTTGAATATTAACAATCAGATCAATGATTGGTTAACTGCTGGTGGTACCATTAATTATAGTGTACAGGAAGCCAGTCAGCCCAGGGCAGTAGGTGCTGGGGGGATTACGCCTACAAGATCAATACTGCAGGCATTACCAATCACTCCTGTTAGATACCCTGATGGGACCTTTGGAAGAACGTCTGATTATCCAGGTATGGAAGGAGGCGCTCAGCCAGTTAGACTTGTTAATGAGACAAAACGAATTCTAGACGGTACTAATACACTGGCAGATGCCTTTGCTAATTTTGACTTGGCAGAGGGGCTAGAATTAAGAACAACTTTTGGTTTAAGTATCATAGACCAGGAAACTAAATTCTATGCCGGTGATGACCTGCGATTTATTTCCGATAATGGTAGGGCTGAAATATCTGACGAAAAAATTAAATCCTGGCAATTTGAGAATTATTTAACCTACGAGACTGACGTGCTCGAAGGGCATTCCTTCACTGGTTTATTGGGGTTATCGTGGGAGCGAGTTGATAATTTCACGAAATTTGCAAGAGCTGATGACTTTCTTGATGATTATTTTGAGTATAATAATCTGGGAATAGCTTCTAATCCCCGACCACCACAGTCCAATGCAAGTGCGCATAGCCTAAACTCATATTTTGCGAGGGTTAATTATACAATCGATAGCAAATATTTGTTCACAATAACAGGACGCTTTGATGGGTCTTCTAGATTTTCTGAAGATAATCAATATGCGTTTTTCCCATCTGGAGCTATTGGATGGAGAGTATCTGAAGAAGAATTCATGGAGAACAGTTCCATAATATCCAACCTTAAACTACGCACTAGCTATGGCGTTACCGGTAATTCCGAAATACCGAACTACAGCACAGTTACAGGTTTAGGTAACTATTCATATATAGTTGGTGGTACCAGAGTAACCGGGGTTGGTTTAAATCAGATGGCTAATCCTAATTTGAAATGGGAAAAAAATACCCAAATCGACTTGGGTGTCGAATTAGGATTATTCTCGGATAAAGTAGAATTTGAAGGAGATATTTACTACAAAAAATCCGATGATATGCTGTTGGCTGCTCCAGTACCATCTACGAGTAGTTACAGTACCGTTATCCGTAATATTGGCAGTATGGAGAATCGGGGTGTGGAGTTAACTCTGAAAACTAGAAATATTAGCAAAAGTAATTTTCTCTGGAGCACTTCTTTTAATATTTCTATCAATAAAAATGAGGTCCTGCACTTGACCGGTGGTCAAGATATTGTTCAAGGAGGTAACCCTGTAACAGGTAATAGAATCATACGTGAAGGAGAACCTGTAAACTCTTTCTATGGATATATTCAGCTTGGAACCTGGAATACGGATGAAGCGGCTCAGGCTGCACAATACAATCGGCTTCCAGGTGATATCAAGTATAAGGATATCAATAATGATGGTGCCATCAATGAACAAGATCGGGTTATCATTGGTAATGGTAATCCTGATGGTTATGGGTCTTTGATTAATAATGTGACCTATAAGAATTTCGATTTAATGGTTGACATACAATATATGTATGGAAATGAGACTGCATTTAACTCAAGGTCTACTACACTTGATAGAACTGGAATAACGAATGTTCTTACCGAAGTTCTTGATGCCTGGACTCCCAATAATCAAGACACGATGGTACCTGAAATCAGGCCAACTGCTGCCTATAAAGACAGGTTAAGTTCTACAGGAAGAATTGAAAATGGCTCGTTTATTCGCGGTAGAAATATTGTGTTAGGGTATAATTTTCCATCTGAATTGATACAAAAATGGGGCAATATGAAAAATGTGAGGATATACGCCTCAATGCAGAATTTCTTTTTAATAGATGAGTATCCCGGCTTTGATCCTGAAGTATCATCGTTTACGGGTAACTTCTCTCAAGGCGATGATCTGTACAGCTACCCCAAGCCCAGAGTTTTCCAACTGGGGTTAAGTTTTAGCTTATAATTCTGCCAAAAAAGAAATTAATTAATCATTCAAAGTATAGAACCATGAATATCAAAAGTAATATCTATCTTTTATTATCGTGTGGTTTTCTGACAATTCTGTTGATGGGGTGTGAAAACTTCCTAAGTCACCAAGATCCATCCAATCTAAATACAGATAATTATTTTACCCAACCATCACATGCCGAAGGAATTGTTAATGCCGCGTATGAAAGCCTTTATCCTGTACAATCAGAGGCATCCTGGTTAATGACTGAATTGCGTACAGGTGCCCTTAATTCAACGTTTACACCTAACGGTGGTTTTCCCGATTTTAAAATTATCAGTGATCTCCAGATGAGTGCTGATCATCCAGCTGTAAATAATTATTGGGTAAGCCATTATAGAGGTATCGGTAATGCAAACTTGGCAATTGCTGAAATCCCTAACATCGAAATGGATGAAACTACGCAAAATAGGCTGTTGGGGGAGGCACGTTTTTTACGAGCGTATTACTACTTTAATTTAGTGCGAATATTTGGTGAAGTCCCATTGATAACGGAATCGGTTGATTTAGGTAGTCCTGATTTAGAACCCTCTCGCTCATCAGTTGAATCGGTTTATCAATTAATTGTAGACGATCTGATTGCAGCTGAGAGCTCAGGTTTATCATTTAATGATTCAAGTGGAAGAGTAACTTTAGGTGCCGTTAAATCTCTGCTGGCAGATGTATATTTAACGATGGCCGGCTATCCGTTAGAGATGGGGACCGAATATTACACGCTCGCGCGAGATAAAGCTAAAGAGGTAATCGATTCCCAAGAATATTCGCTGTTTGATTTATATCTTCCTTTTCGTGAATCTTCCAATGACAATACGGTTGAACATATATTCTCTGTCCAATATTTACAAGGAGAACAAAATAACGATGTACTTCAGATAGGTCTGCCGCCATTTAAGTTTGGTGTCTCAGCTTATTCTTCTGAACAAGGGTTCGGATTTGCGCGGGATGAATTTGTTGCTTCTTATGAAGCCGGTGATAAAAGAGCAGAAGAGAAGGTGTTCTTTTTTACTAATTATACTTCTGAGTCTGACCGCAATGAAACCGTTCAGTTTCCTAATCATTTCATATATAAATTTTGGGATGAACAAGCACACCTGAATACGGCACAGTCGGGGTTAAACTGGCAGGTCATTCGTTACGCTGACGTTTTGCTGGATTTTGCAGAAGCTTCAAATGAAGTCTCTGGACCGACCTCAGATGCGTATGAAGCTGTTAATAAAATAAGAAGACGAGCCGAAATATCTGATCTTTCAGGCCTGACTAAATCAGAATTTCGTGAGGCAATTTGGAAGGAACGGTGGCATGAGCTGATTTATGAAAATGAAATATGGTTTGATATGGTCCGTACCAGAAAAGCTTATGACATTGAAGCTGATACGTTTAACGATTATGTAGGGCATTCTTTTGTAGATGGGTCAACTTTACAAGAAAGAGATTTGCTATTTCCTCTTCCGACGGATGAACTGCGTAATAATGGAAATCTTACTCAAAACCCCGGATACTAAAACTAATTAGCACTCGCATAACGGTCATTTCACCAATAAATAATTACTAAAATGAAGTTATATTTTCGATTTTTCACGTTCAGTATTCTTGTTTTAGTTACTTATTCACAGGTATATGGTCAGGTAAATGACCGTTATAACGATAGTAATAAACCCAATGTCATCCTCATTATGACGGATGATCAGGGCTACGGGGACCTGGGTTTTCATGGGAACGAGATTATTCAAACGCCCCATCTGGATAATCTTTTCGAAGAGTCGGTACGGGCCACCAACTTCCATGTTTCCCCGACCTGTACACCGACCCGCGGGGCGTTGATGACTGGCCGGTATTCCAATCGCGTGGGCACGTGGCACACCATCGCGGGCCGCTCACTGCTCTATGAGGATGAAAAGACCCTGGCCCAGATCTTTGCGCAAAACGGTTATGCCACCGGCATGTTTGGCAAGTGGCACCTGGGAGATAATTACCCGTTCCGACCGCTGGACCGGGGATTCCAGCAGGCGGTGCGTCACGGAGGAGGTGGCGTAACGCAGGGACCCGATTACTGGGGCAATAACTACTTTGATGATACCTACTGGAAGAATGGAGAGCCTCGCACGTATGAAGGATACGTCACGGACATATTTTTTGATGAGAGCATGGCCTTTATCGAGGAACACCAGGAAAGACCGTTTTTTGCTTATATAGCTACGAATGCTCCCCACTCTCCGTTTCATGTGCCCGAGGAGTACTACAATTTGTACAAGGATGAAGACCGGTTGCTGGAAGATCAGAAGCGATTTTACGGGATGATTACGAATATTGATGATAACATAGGGCGTCTGGAGGACCATATCCGAAAGCTCGGGCTCCGGGAAAATACGATACTTATATTTTTGGGTGACAACGGCACGGCAGCGGGATATCGAGTGCGCAATGGAACCGAATATGGATTCAATGCGGGATTGCGGGGTACCAAGAACAGCGAATATGATGGCGGGCACCGGGTGCCCTTTGCCCTGCGCTGGCCAGCCGGCAATATAGGAGAGGACAAAGATCTCGACCAGCTGTTGGCCCATATCGATCTGCTGCCAACCCTGGCGGAACTGGCAGACCTGAGATTTGTAGAAACCAATCCCCTGGACGGGAAGAGCTTCGCCCCCCTGCTGCTTGAAGAGAATCCGGAGTGGGAAGAAAACCGGACCCTCATAGTTGACTCCCAGCGCATACTCAATCTGGTCAAATGGCGTAAATCAGCAGTCATGGATGAGACCTGGCGGTTGGTGAATGGTCGTGAACTGTATAACATAAAAGAAGATCGAAGTCAGGAAAATGACCTTGCAAGCAAGTATCCGGAGGTGGTGGACCGCCTGAGGGAAAGTTACGAACAGTGGTGGACCTCCCTGATGGAGCAAAACGTCAATGAACGGTACGCGTATATAAAAGCGGGAACACGCTACGAGAATCCAGTTCGCATCAGCTCCCATGACATGCATATATATCCCTACAAGAACGCCTGGCATCAGCACGGGGCGCTGGATGCAACAACAGGGCAGGGCATACTGAAAGTGGAACTGGGGGAACCAGGCCGATATCGCATTAGCCTTCGCCGTTATCCACGTGAGAGCGGGCTTGCGATCAACGAAAAAGTGGAAGCAAGAAAAGAGACTATTGAGATTAGTTCTCCCATGCCTGGTAGTAATAATGTTAGCATGACACAAGCCACGCTTTACCTAGGGGATATCGGGGAGACAAAACCTATTCAGCCGGGTGCGGAAGCAGTGCATTTTGAAGGTACCCTGTCTGCGGGCAAATATGACATGACGGCTATATTACAGGACAACGAGGGACGGGTATATCCCTCGTATTATACCTATATAGAAAAAATAGAGTAGTAGGGAATGTTGTTTGTGTTAAAAAATCTTGCGGGTTGTAAGCATATGTTTTATACCGCTTAAAATATTCCCCTTGTAGAAACCCAATAAATATAAACAGTATGAGAAGAGTAATAACCTGGGATTTGCAATGAATTTAAAGCTTGAATTAATCTTAATCCTGGTCTTTCTCATCGGTTTTTCTGGCTGTCAGCCGAAAGATCAAACGGTTGAAAAAAAACCAAATATAATTTTTTTGATGGCCGATGACCAGCGAGCTGATGCGTTTGGATTTATGGGAAATGAATATGTTATCACACCGAATTTAGATAGACTGGCTGGCGATGGAATATCTTTTGACAACGCTTATCATGTAGCTCCTATTTGTCAACCCAGCCGAGCTTCTGTAATGACAGGTCAATACTTGAGTACACATAAAGCGGGTTTTGACAGACCAACTGACTATATCATTACAAAAAGTGAGTTTGAAGCAAGCTACCCGGTTCAATTGCGCAACGCTGGATATTATACCGGTTTTATCGGCAAGTTTGGATTTGCTGTGGGCGGAGAAGAAAAAGTAAAAAATGATGGATTTGAAAATCGAAGTGAGTATATGCCATCTGAGTATTTTGATCGGTGGAACGGGTTCCCGGGACAGGGCAGTTATTTTCCAAGTAACGGCAAATTCAATGGATATAAGAATATATCGGGGGCTGGACATCTCACTGAATTTATGGGAAACCAGGCTACAGACTTCTTGCGCTTAGCCCAAAATATTGACAAACCGTTTGCTTTATCGATCAGTTTTAAAGCACCTCATGCCCCATTTACTCCAGCGGAAGAGTTCAGGAATAAGTACGAAAATGTAGACATTCCACGAATGATGAACGATGATCCGAAATATCACAAGAATTTGCCTGACGTTGTCAAGGAAAAAAGTCGCAATGCCCAATGGTATTTTGGCAGAACCGAGGATTATTACGGCAAAAGCGTAGATTACAGGAAGAATTGGCATATTCAAGTAGAGAGTATATACCAGGAATTCATAAAAAATTATTACGCTCTTATTACCGGAGTAGATAACGTGGTTGGAAGAATTCGCAATGAATTGGAACGGCTGGGTATCGATGATAATACCGTTATTATATATACCTCTGATAACGGCTTTTTTGCCGGTTCAAAACAGCTAATGGGCAAGGCTCTTCTGTATGAAGAATCAGCTAAAGCCCCGATGATCATATACGATCCACGAATATCGAAAGAAGAAGGAATAAAACGGGAAAAGGCCCTCATATCACATGTGGATATTGCTCCAACGTTACTGGATATAGCCGGCCTCAAAATTCCCAGTTCTTATCCTGGTAAAAGCATTATGCCGTTGATTTATTCTGAGAAAGAGGAGATCCATGAAGCCGTGTATGGAGAAAATAACTTCGATAATTTCTATCCACTACCTTCCGAAGTGGATAATAAGAAAGAATATCAGTCGATTCGGTCAAGATTCATCAGAACGCCGGAGTTCAAATTTATACGTTACCACGAGAATCATCCGGTTACTGAGGAATTATTTAGAATTCAAAAGGATCCCATGGAAACAAACAATATTATAGATGATCCTGATTATCAGGAGATTGCAAAAGAGTTACGTAATATGCTTGATGCGTTTGAAAGTAGAATTTCAAATAATCCAGAAACCTGAACAGGCTTCAACAGTAATCCTATGTCGGTTTGTAAAATTAAGTCAGGCTTTTCCTTTCTGGGGAAGGAGTTTTAGCCCTCCAATGGTCTGAAATACTCCGATGGGAGTTCGAATCTTGGTATGCTTGATCTTTTCCGGTCTGGACTTTGTATATTGCTAAAGCGTGCTTCCCTTGCTACTTGAACGAAGTGCACGGCCCAATTTCGCAGCTATTTGTGACAATACCCAAATTTGAGCTACCGGGTATTTCCGCCAGATATAATAATATCATTGGCTTAAGCTGTAATTTGTTCTACTTCGTGAATAATCCGGGTTAAAGCCCTCTAATGGTGAGCCTGCTGCTCAAGCAGATGTATGGGCAGGGCGACGAGAGCCTTTCGGGAGTGTAGTTGATGACCAAAAGACAGTAGATTCGCGTTTTGAACCCCTCTTTAGTACCCAACAGGAAATGTTATCTTGCTAACGGAGTATGAAGTGAAAATGTAGTTATTATAATCTTTATCTTTTTAATCAGTATAAACAACATTGTGA
>NZ_JBINJF010000053.1:0-11494 GCF_043951865.1 Halalkalibaculum sp. DA3122 | reverse complement strand
TACATCATATTTTACAGGCCATTGTATGTAACAGGGTGTAACGTGCCGCGCGATTTGCCCTCCAGCTGCGTTAAAGGGAAAATCGCCTGCTCAACGTACGAAGGTACGTCTGCGTGGCTATTCCCTTCGCCTTGCCGAAGAACAAATTTCTTGGTGAGGTAAATCCGGGTTAGCACATAGAGGAGCAGAACCTTGATCGAATTCTTGCTTCTATTCAAGGCTTCCTAAAAAACCTGGGAATAACTCCCATTGCAGTGGTATTTTTTTATGAAAAAAGGAACCAAAAAATAACCGGCTGTAGCTTCGTTATCGGTTATCAGGAATTAGCTAATTTATTGCTTTGACAACTAAGAGGGCTTTGCCCCCCAGTCTTTGTTGTGAGGGAGTTCTACTCCCGTTTAAAAGGTCAATAGGGTCGGTGGTAAGCCACCTCTCAACACAATAGTATATTCTCAAATCCAAGGATTGACACCTTTAACATTTAACCTGTAACTTTTAACTGATAAAATCCAGCACCTGCTATTCGCTGGAATCGAGCAGATCTGTCTCCCTCATCACAATCGGTTCGGAGTCGACGTCCCGCAGAAATACCAGTGGCTCTTCGTACCTGTAATCGATTCTTTTCATTCCGCTGCCGTTGTTTGAAAACATCGCGTCCAGCGTATCTGCCGGAATATTGGCGCCCCCCGCTGCTATCGAGGAGGTAAAGGCGACATGACGGATGTTGATCTCCGTAATCTTTGGTTGCCCATCGGCATCCTCCTTGTAATCAACGGTAAAAATGCCGTTAAGCCCGGTCTCCAGCTCTTCTGATATCGATTCCAGGGCTTTCCTGGAGCGGCGGATCAGCCCGGGCTCGTTGATGAGCCGCCCAAACGCGGTGTTTCCCGTAATCCCCGAAGGAGCCACCTTGGCCATAATGTAGTTCACGCGTTCAGCACAGGCCGTTCGTTTCAGCTCTCCGTCAAAATAGAGCATCTTGCACGCCATGTTTCTGCCGGGCAGGTATTCAGTGGCAATAAATTCATCCACTCCTTGATTGATGGAGATCCATTGATCAAGGGCCGGGGCAGATTCTATTTTCAGGGAACCGAGTCCGCTGGACCCTTCGGTACTCCTGATCCAGAAAACTTCCCCTATTTGCTCGGCCACCGCTTGATAGCTATAGGATGATGGATCAATTTTGCGATACCTCGGTATCAACGGCGAATCGGTCAGGTATTCATGCAGTCGATGCTTGTTAACCAGGGCCATCGCCAGGGTATAATCCGGCAGGTGCGTCAACACGTCTCGCGAAAGCCGGGACCGGTTGCGGGCCCATTCAAGGACCTCCGCTTCCGGTAATACCACCGCGGCATGAATATTCTCCCGCTCAATAATATCGTTGATCGACGACCAGTAGCTCTCATCGTCGGCCCGGGGTACCGTATACCCCGCATCAAACAGGGTGCGATCGTACAACCCATAGGCAAGCCGGTCACAATCTACCCCCACAAACCGATATGAGGCTGCAGTCTCTTCCGTTGACAGTTTAACCGCACGTACAAATGACCGAGGGGTGGGTCCGCCAACGCCGGTGACTAATATATTCTTCATGGTATCGTTGTCTGTAGTTCAGGATAATTTCACTATTGAATAAATCCTCAAGGAGGTATTTAAAATCCATTACTTAATTTCACGTACCAGCATAAAAGCTTCCGCATTTTCCACTCCCACCGTGGATCCCCTGTAATTTGATATCGCTTCTATGGCATGCAGCGAACGGGAGTGGGGGAACGTCTTGATCTGCGTGCTGTAACATTCAAACGCTTCAAGCTTTTTATCAAGGAATGCTCCAATATCTTCAAATACGGTCGGGATGAACGCATCATCCCCAAAAGGGGGAGCCCATTCTGTTTCAGAAAGCGTTTCATAGGCATATATGGCGCGTACCGGGCAGTCGTCTATCGGTCTTGCAGCCACCAGCGAGGCCTCATAGGTTATGCGGTGATCTTTATGAATGTCACCCCGGTGAGGAATATAAAGCGTGGTGATACCCAGCTTGGTAATCAATTTATTTAACTCCATAGAGAGTTTATATGCAGGAATTGAATCCAGTTTGGGAGCAGGGAAATCCAGGAAAAACGTATCCTTAACGCCCAGTATGTTGTGCGCCTCCAACGCTTCTTCCCTCACTTGTTCAGTGCCTTCCCGTGGAAAAATTTCCGGGGCTCCCAGGTGCCCGTTGGTTATAATCGCTACATAGACGGGATACCCTTTTGAAATATACTTTGCCATAATTCCGCCGCACCCCAAAATTTCATCATCACAATGGGGAGCTACAATAAGTATGTTTTCATTCATCAGACAGCCGCTTTTCCAGTTTTACAATTTTGTTGTTTAGTTGTTCGAAGCGATATTCCTCCAGCGAACCAAATTGTTGTCCCACTCGCAGCTCATCCGGCGCAATACCTCTCAGCTCATGCAGCCACAGCAATCCATCGCCGGCCTGAACCAACACTCCCTTTTGTGGATCTTTTTTGAGAATACGTCCCGCCACTCCGATATAATTGAGCTCTGTTTCAACCGAGGCCCGGTCGATGATGATTTTTTGCCCCTTAATACAGGCGAATGCCCCCGGCAGCGGGCTCGACACGGCCCTGACCAGCGTGACAATGGACCGGGCGGAATCTTGCCAGTTGATCCATCCATCCTCCGGATTTCTTTTCCCCAGGTAGGTGGCGTCTGCATGGTTTTGCTCCCTGGCCTCAACAGTTCCGGCCTGCATCCCAGGCAACAACTCATCCAGGCAGGTGCCGATCGCCCCGATTATTTTATCGATGACGTCCTGGGCATAATCCTCTTCCTCTACTTCAAATGGCTGCTGAGCCAGGATAGGGCCATCGTCCATGCCTGCTCCCATTTTAAAAAATGTAGCCGCGCCCTTTGCTTTTCCCAGTATGAGCCAGGCTACCGCGCCACGTCCCCGGCCTTCCGGCAGTCTGGTCGGATGAAACCCGATACATCCCGATGACGGCAGGCTCAATAATGGCTCTTTTACCAGCTGGGAAAGGCCAACCACAAACAGGTAGTCCGGCCGCCACTCATCGATAAAATGGCGGACCTCCCCTGCATTGATATCTGTGAAATATCGAAAGTTGCCAAATCCCTCCTGTTCACACTGTCTTTTTAAATCAACAAAACCACTGACGTTCCCGGAGACCGAGGGATCCAGCCCCAGCACTCCCACAACATTCATATCGTGTTCGAACAGTTTTTCCAGGGTTTTACGACTGCTGTTGACGCTCCCTGCCAGTGCAATCCTGGGGTTTGATTCAGTCATTACTGCGTTTCTCTCAATTTTAGCGGTTCATTGATAAATTTTTCTTCACCCAAAAAGATAATCAGTACCGTTCTCAGAATAATCTTCATATCATTCAGAAATGAAACATTTTCAACGTATTCCAAATCATATTTGTAGCGCTCACTCCAACTGATATGGATATTCCCACACACCTGGGCAAGGCCCGTCATACCCGGGCGAACCGAATATCGTCTTTTTTCATCCACGTTCATCTCCTCAAGCTGCTCCTGTATGCTGGGCCTGGGGCCCACAAGCGACATTTCTCCCTTGCATACATTGATCAATTGTGGCAACTCGTCAATTTTGAACCTCCGCAGGTAATACCCGATCCTGGTAACGCCTTCCGCTTTCCCGATCACTTTCTGTACACTTCGTTTTTTATCGGTCATCGTCCGAAATTTATAGACTTTGAAGAGCTTCAGGTTTTTACCTAAGCGGTCTTGTATGAAAAAAACCGGTCCCCGGCTGTCCAGCTTTATCAGCAACGCAACCAGAATAAAAAGGGGCAACAATAATAACAATAGCAGCAAAGATGCCAGAAGATCCAGGAATCTTTTAAAAAATCGGGCATACATCTCAAACCTTCACATTTTGGAAAAAATTAAAAGCCGTATCGACACCAACGCTTTCTCATCTTTATCTTTGATTGCCAAAAGTATTCCTTGAAAATTTACAAACAGTCTCGATCTGCTTTTGGATATGGCCGGGGTTTATTTATTCTACAGGTAATTTTACTCTCAAAAAAACATTAATTTCATCACTGCTTTACGTAGTTCATCAACTGTGACTTAAGGCCCTTTTTAACCGGCAGCTGCCACAGCAGCTTGCACCAGTCGTGATTTCCTTCAATGAGGCCCGGACCTTTATCAGTAACCACCACATCCCAGCCTATCGACCTGTTTTGGGGATGAGCCAGGGCCGCCTCATGTACCATGGCAAGAACTTCGTCCCAAAAGGGCACCTGGAATCCCGGGATCTTTACGTTGGTAACCGGATGGAACTCCTGTTCCGGTTTTGTAATATCGCTGTACACCGCGGGTCCGCTAACGCGTCCGGTAGCCTCATCAATGGGAGCCGCCAGGTTTCCTGCGGCCATATTATCGACCGATGAATTGACAGAGATTCGCAGCCGGCATCCCAGGATATCTACTTCTCCCCTGTCATCCAACTGTGTAATCGCGCGTATCGTATTCACCGCAGAAGGGGAAAGCCGGTTCATCTCCGGGTGTTGTTCAATAAACTCCTCCACCAACCCAAAGTTGTTCTCTTTCATAAACGTGACCAGGCCCTGGCGGTCGAAACCCTCACAGTTCATAATTTTAACCTGTGCTCCACACTTTCCATCTGAAACTTTAAAAACCAGCTTTCCAGACGGGTTGGAAAGGATTGACTCTGCGAGTTCCGGATTGTTCTCAAGATCTTCCACATCAGCCACCTGGTGAATAAAAAAATCGCCGTAATGCTTGTAAAAAAGCGTCTTGTTATCCAGGATATGGCGGCTATTTCTGGGATTCATTTTGAGCTGATATTCATACATTTGGCCCATCCCTGCCCAGCGCTCGCGTTCCTGTTTTGAGAGCTCAAAAAAACGAAATTGGAAATACTCCAGGATGGAAACATTGTACATAAAAACGGACTTTAGGATGTCGGAGAGGAGCGAAAACCTGGATCTACCCGTTAATTCTGCTGCATGATCCAGGAAAAGCGAAAATTTTTCCCTGTCTAGCTGTTTGAGATAATAACCCAAGTATAAAACTCTCTTTAATTTCATTTTCAAAAGTCCATTTTTTAATCATTTGCTAAATCAATAGCATCACTCATTAAAAACTAACAAAAATAATCAAACTCTGAATTATTTTATTCTAATTTATTTCATCATAACTGCCCAAAGCAAACCCTGCCAGTTACGCTTATATTTTATTTCGATGCGATCAATTTGCCCAGTTCATCCGCCGCCATAAACTCTGCTTCCGGCCACCTTGCCGTAATTCCCGCCAGCAGTGTTTGAAGTGCCTCCAGTCCGATTTTTCGATTTTTTTCATCTATATGCCCGCAAAAGTTAACCCGGTGAGAACTGATAATTGCGGGACGATGCCATCGGAACGCCGCCTCAATCTGCATCAATGCATGGTCTACCCAGTCTACACCGCGATTTTGCGTGGGTTCAAACACTACATTCCGAACCAAAAACAGTTGCCCGTGCTTATTTTTCTTACCGGTATAATTAAGTTTAGTCCGGTATGTACCTTTGCCCTGGTGCTCTCTTTTTATCATGGGAGTATCAATAAAATGGACGTCATTTTCCTTTAACACTTTATGAATGGACGAGTGCTCGCGTCCGCCGGGTGGATTAAAGTGAGTTGCACGGTATCCAAACACCCGCTCAAAGGCATCGAGTCCATCAACAATTATTTCACGGAATTGATTATTCTCATTGACATCCCAAAAATCAAAGGCCGCCAGGATGGAAACTGTTTCATATTCCTCTGAAGATATACGCGCGCAGGACCTGTTTTTAAGGGCTGTGAGTAACTTCTCATCTCGCTTTTGCAGTTTTTCGTTGAACAATTTCAGGTTCAGATGCTCGCGCCCGTGGAATTGCGGCTGCAATAGTCCCTTCCGGATGCCCTCTTTCCAGAGCCTCCACGCCCCTTTGTAGGCCTCCGGCTGTTGGGCGGAGAGTTTTGAATAGGTCTCAGGGAGCATTTCGCCGTGATATTCCTTGTAGCCGGTCTCTCTCACTTTTTCAAAATTGATGTTGCACGGAACGGCAAACGGGGTGAAGATCGCGTGGTTACCATTTTTATCCTTTACCGAGGTCAACACCTCATATAACATCTCCAAATCGCCCCTGTTTTCCAGCGAATCGTACAGGTCAAATCCCTTGAAGGGTGATAATACCTGCAACCCCTCCTGCTCCATGCGTTCACGGGCCTGCCGGGAATCAAGCCGGACATTGCCGTAATCATCTACGGAGAACACAACTATTTTGCGACGGGTCCGCCAGCCCACCAGGTTTTTGACATTACACGCAACCCTGTTTTTCATCTTTGAAAGAAACATAAGAATTCTAATAAAACTTGTTAGAAACCTTTGCAGGTCCTGCTATTTTTTTGGAGTTAGTTGTACACCGACCCAATTGACCTTTTAACGGGAACGGGAGTACAACTTCCTCAGAACGAGGAATTGAGAGTTTTACAACCCCTCTGTTAGTTACCTGGCATGTACCGGTTGACCAGGCAGACTATGTTCAATGTTGTCCTTGTCATGCGTCGGAACTCAGGTATTGCGCTACGATTTTATCCGCGTTGGAACGCCGATAATTTTTTGATGCCCGCTGTGCATTTTGAGCATATTTTTCATGCAACTGCTTATCCTCCTTTAACGCCAGGATAAAGTTCACCGCTTCTTCAAGCTTATCGTGTGGCACACACCTGGCGTGGTTATACTTTGTTGCGTAGTCGTGCAGCTCAGAATCGTCGGAAGCGACGTACAGTGCCGGGATACCGTAACTCATCAGGTTGTATGACTTGCTGGGGACGCTCCCCTTTGAGGTGGCCTCATCCAGGATCACCACTCCCACGTCGGCGGCCGACAACGAGTATGGAAACATCTCGTCAGATTGAAATGGCAAAAACTGGCAGTTGGGCAACGCCTTGTCTTCCACCAGTGATTTGAGATGCGGAACGCGCGGACCACGTCCAATGATCTGGAACAAAATTTCCTCGTGGTTTTTCATCAATTCCGCCAGCTGTACCATCACCTCCACGTTGTGAGTCAACCCGATATTACCTGAATACTGAACAACAAACGTATCAATAAGCCCATGTTTTTCGACAAACGGATTGTCCTCCTTTTCAACTTTCCCGTTTGATTGAAAGATTGACCAGATCGGGGATACCCGTATCCTCTCCGGTTCAACATACTGGGAAAGAAGGGTTTTCATTTTCCCCCCTATCGTGAATAACTTGTAGGCCCGGCGGAAGGCAACGCGGTTTAGTTTCGCCCAGATCCTGTAGATGGGATGGGATTCCTCCATACCGGTCACTTTGAAGATATCCGGGTAGACATCCCATATGAGCATGCTGCACCGGTTGGGTAGTGCTACAGACATCAGGTACGCCATGGGCGGCAGCGAGATGAAAAATACCTCGTATTTTCGGTACCGGAACAGCAGCAGTCCGTAGATCTGAACGCAGGCCCAGAGATAGGAAAGCAATTTTTTATAAGCCGGGCGTTCTACCCATTTGTTAATGTTGGAGACCCCAATTGAGGGTTCCAGCTCCTCCCCCTGAACATGGATGCTTCCGGTAATCAACTCCACCGTTTCCACCCTTTGGGCAAACGCGTTGCACAGCCCGATGGTCAGGTAGTTTGCCGCCTGATTCACAACGACAATCTTTTTATTTTCTTTCGTTTTCGGCATTGGCCAACTTTTTGCAAATAGTTAAATATTGTTCTGCTCTCTCCCGGGCCGTAGCAAAAATCCGCTGTTGTTGTATCCCATTCTGCACGAGGGTTGTTTGCAACCGGGGATCTTCCACCAGGTTAATAATCTTTTCGGCAAATGCGTGCGGATCCATCGGGTCCGCGTAAAGAGCGGCATCTCCACAAATCGTATGGGCAAACCCGAGGTCGGATGTAATAATCGGCTTCTCCATTTTCATCGCTTCGGCGTAAGAAGCGGAAAAACATTCAAGCAGCGTGGGCAGGAAAAGGGCATCACACTCCTGGTACAGCGATGGACCCTCCTCCGGTTTTACGGGACCAATATTGATAATCGTTCCATCCATCTCTTCCGGAAAATGCTTCCTGTAATCATCCTCCGGAAGCGTCAATACAAACCGGATGCGCTCTTTTATGGCTGCCGGCAGCACGGTAATCACATCGGGAATAATCTCCAGGTTTTTGTGGGGATACCAGGCCGAGAGCGTTAGAAAACGAAACTCACCATCTGTTTTTTCCGGCAGTTTGTTTTTCTCATTCCGGGGACTTTCATAGTATTGGCTGAAAGTGTTGGACACGGTATAGACTTCATCCGTTTGCAGCCACTTCTGCAGACGCCGGTTTACATCCTCCGTTTGGACAACATAGGCATCTGCGTCCCGCTTAAAAAAGTATTTCAACACGGCCCCTTTCAAATACCACTTTATTTTTTTACAGATTGACATTTTTGAAAAGAATGGAGAATCCCTGTAAATATGATGCGCCCGGTTAAACCCAACCAGGTGAGGGGCCTTTGGACGCCAATAGGCGGGTCCTGTGGTTGTAAATACTATATCCGGCCGAATTTCCATCTCCAGTTCCCTGAACTTCTGGTCCTGTGATTGCAAACTAAATACGCGTGTTGCCGGACGATAACCGATATTGTAAAACATAAAGTTTGCAGGAAATTCTTCCTGGTTTACCAATTCAGATAGCATCTCTCCAAGCACGACGTGAAACTCGTGTTCCGGAAACCTGCGGCATTCCTCAATAAACGAGCCGGCCACCTGAACCCCTCCCCCTTTATGTGTTGTCGCCGTATTGATTAATAATTTCATGTATTCATGCCTTTATATTTAAAGCAAATGCCGAAGTAAATTTTATATCATACCTTAAGGTGTTATAAACTCATAGAACTTGTCTGCTATTGAGTCTACAGTAAATTTTTCCATGGAACGGGTAGCAGATTTTGACATCTGCGCTCTTAGATCTTCATTACTCATCAGTTCCTGTAGTCTTTTTTTGAACATCTCCATGTCAAACAGATCTACCAGGAAACCGTTTACTCCATCCTCAATCATGTCAGAAGGCCCGGCCACGCAGTCATACGAGACGACTGGCAGTCCCGCGGATAACGCCTCTCCCACAACATTGGGAAACCCCTCGGAGCTGGAGGTAAAAGCAAATATTTTGCTCTTCAGGTAATACGACTCAATATTTTTCTGGTAGCCCTCCAAAGAAACCGAACTTTCTACGTTCAGCTCTGATATTAACGCTTGTAACTGGGTAGAAAGATTCATTTTCTTGGCGTCTCCCCCGACAATCACAAGTCTCCATCCCTTCGGATCTATTTCAGCAAACATCTTTATGAGTTGATCCAGGTGTTTGGTTTTGATCAGCCGTCCAACAGTCAGGATAATATTTTGTTTTTTAACAGCCTCATCCGACTCAATTTTGCGAACCGGGTTGCTTATGACCTGTATATTTTGATTCCATTTTTTTGCATTGCAGACCTGTTTGGCTACTTCGGTTTGTGCAACATAACCGGCTGCCCCGGGGTACAGCACGCGGCGCAGGTGGTTGTGAAGTTTCCCCAGGTCCTTGTCCGGCTGACTTCGATCAGAAACATATACCGGATAGCCGGAACCGTATAATGAAAGCAAGACTAAATTATTCCACATCTCCCCGAAGCTCAAAACTGTATCGGGATTAATCTTTTTAACACGATTTCGTAAAAAAATCATCGTTCTCAGTGTATCAACAGTCCGCCTGGCGTTGTTAAATTCAAAACCGGGTTTATGGACAGTCACGGAAGAGGATATATCGTAAATTATTTCACGCCTGATTCCGATCAGGATAAGATGAACCTCGGTATTCTCTCTTTGAGTAAAATCGTTTGCCAGTTGCGACATGACCCGCTCCATTCCTCCAATTCCCAGCGAGTGAATGACCAGTGCAATTTTCTTCATTCTTCCGTTTTTCCCAGTAATGTAGAATTTAGTATCTGTGAGTTTAAGCCTCTCCTGTCAGGTATTTATTCCACTCCAAAAGGGGAAGAGCTGGTCGATCCAGCGTGCAAATTTTAGCTGCCTGGGCGTTAATCGCTTGTATTCAAATCCAACGCGGGGATTAATCTTTAAACTTTCCTTTAGCCGGAGCGCATTACCCGCCAATATATGGTTGGGTTTAAAAGTATCATCGCCGTTCAATGTTGCAAACAACGGGTGAATATTTCTCAAAGACTCCGGCTGCTGTACAAAATTTTTATAAAACACTTTTTGGGAATCCTCTCTACCGCAGAAAATTTCAGCAACCATATTGGTGGCGATCCAGTCCCGGACAACTTTCCAGGTTTTCCGGGGTGGATTGTCCTCTTCAATACCTGCCTTAATATTTTTGGTGGCAAATCCTTTAGAAGAGTTAATCACTCCTGTAAAATCACGACACAGGTGGATAACCTGGAGGTCTACAATCTTCGACAGCACTGCAATGCGCTGGGGAGACTTTGATGAATCAATAATAACCGACTGCCCCGTCACATCTCTGATTGCCTGTAGCAAATGCAGCGTAGCAAGGCAGTAATCCCTGAAATCAGCGGAGGGGCGATAAAAACTAAACAGGGCATGCAGCGTTCTTTTATTCCGTTCATAATGCCATCGAAGTTGCTGGTAGCGTTGATAGCTTATCTCTCGTTTAGCTTCCCAGCTTTTGATAATTTCCGACCATACCTCACATTCAGGAATCTGAGTATTGCACGAGCAATACTCTTCCATAATGGTCTCCCGTGTAATATTTGTGAGTTCACCGGCGCTAAAACAGCCTTCAAGTGATCCAAGAATGATGTCCAAAAGGGTTGACCCCGAATGACCATTTCCGGTAATAAATATAACTTGTATTGAGGTATCTTTTTCCATCTGTTCCTCTTTTATATGGCCTCTCTAATAGACTATATTTTATAAATGACTTACCCTCTTCCACAAAAAACTTACCACAAGTATCGAGTTAAATGCAAACCATCCCAATATAGCCTTTACCTGGCTAGTCTCTCAGAACTTTATAGTGAATTTTAAAAAGATGCCGGTGGCACGAAATCCAAATTGCTTAAAGTTGAGAGTTGCTCTCATATCTCTTGATTTTTGAAAGAAGAGTACCAGCAGTCCTCTTTAAAAATTATGTATAGGTATGCAAATCAACCAGTTAAAAAGTTTTAATTCATCGAATATAGATATTTCTCAGGATCTAGGTTACGAGATTCAATCAATTTATTTTGAAGCATGTCCTGACATCGACCGACGGCTGAATAGCAAAACAACACTGCGTGAACCATATATGATCAGCCTATCTTCGACCGCTCCCGTTGAGGTCCTGTTCGGTGATGGTGATCGGGATGCTTTGGAGGGTCAGCTCGGGCACCTGCGGGTTGGTCACCTCCAGCCGGTAGGTGCC
>NZ_JBINJF010000052.1:0-11878 GCF_043951865.1 Halalkalibaculum sp. DA3122 | reverse complement strand
GGAACGAGCTGGTAAGGGGAACATCTACCATTCCCCAGCGGCTTTTTTGGTTCGTTTTTTGGCCGTACAAAAAATGAACAAGGAAGGAGGATAAGGAGCCTGAATGTGAAACAGGAGACTGTTTCCCCAACCGAGGTGTCCCTTTTGTCTTAATACAAAAGGAACCAAAAGATCAAGGCGGTGAATGGGGCACCCGCTGCCGCCTGTGCAGGCGTGGATGTTGATGGTCCGTCCCGCAAGTTGCCCGCTATCAAAACTTTCACCGGCAGGGCATCCACCCCCGCCTGCTTCGGCCTCCGCGCCCCATTCAAGGCCGGGAAAGACCAGGTTGTATATTTTGTAGCTCGCTCCCTCGTCAGACAGCACTTCTTCCGTTTTCGGAATAATTGCTTGACACGTTCATACGATCTCCCCTTCGAAATTCATCATTTTTAATTCTTCATTCATAATTCCCATCCTCGTAGGGAAATCCCTTATACTCTCCGCTCCCCAAACACTTACATCCATTCCAAGGATCTTATGTCAGGCGCCCGGCCGGTAAATAGCGTTATTAATTATGTACAAGCGTGATATAAAATCACGCAGTCGATAACTGAAAAGCTTGAACAAATGGAGGTTCAACGTTATGAGATTACTAACAAGAAGATCAGAAACGTCCCCGATCGAAGAACTGCGCAGAGAGATGGATCACCTGTTTGACGAAATGGTACCGTTTTCCTGGAAAAGGCAGGCAGAGGGCAATGGTTTCGATGTATGGGCACCCAATACCGACATGGTGGAAAAAGAAGGCGAATATATTATCCGCGTGGACCTGCCCGGTATTCCCAGGGAGGATGTCAATATCAGCTTCAAAGACAACCGGCTCACCATCAGCGGCGAACGCAAAAGGGAAGAGAAAGAGGAGAAAGAGAACTATATGCGGCAAGAGCGCTATTACGGCAATTTTGTCCGCTCTTTTACGCTTCCCAATACGGTCAGCGAAGATGATATCAAGGCCCGGTACAGTGATGGCGTGCTGACCATCAATGTAAAGAAAACGGAAGAGAGCAAGCCAAAGACCGTCAAAATCGAGTGACGGCTCATTAGAGTAGAGTTCAGGGAAGGGAGACTCTGAATGAGCTCCTTTCCCGTTTCGACGTTCAACCAAATACGGCGGGGTAACAAGCGAAGGGCGTAGCAACTACCCTCATCTCATTTAATGGCAACAGCCGAACATGAGAAAGGTTCTGCAACGCCTTTTGAAATAATAATGAACAGGATACAGGATATAGAGGAGTGATATTATGACCAGGATCCTAAAAAACAAGGTGGCTATTGTAACGGGTGCAGCCACAGGTATAGGAAGGGCAACAGCCGTGGCGCTGGCGAAAGAGGGTGCAAACATCCTGGTTGCCGATATAAACCAGCAAGAGCTAGCAAAAACGCTGGCGCTGATCGAGCAGGAGGATGTCGATGGCGTGTCGATGAAAACGGATATCGCCCGGCCCGACCAGGTAGACAATATGGTACGGCAGGCGCTAAAGACATTTGGGCGACTGGATATCGCCTGCAATAACGCGGGCATCGGGGGCGCAATGAAATCGACGGCCGAATATACCGAAGAGGAGTGGGACCAGGTCATAAATGTGAACCTGAAAGGCCAGTGGCTCTGCATGAAATATGAAATACCCGCCATGCTCGAAACAGGGGAGGGATCGATCATCAATATCTCCTCTATCCTCGGGAAGGTCGGCTTTGCCCGGGCCGCTGCATACACCGCCTCCAAGCACGGGCTGATCGGCCTGACAAAAACGGCGGCCCTGGAATATGCGGAGGATCAGATCCGCATTAACGCCATTTGCCCCGCATTTATCGATACTCCGATGCTGGAACAGGCGGGAATTACAACCGATGAGGAAACCAAAGAGGCCACCATTGCGCTGCACCCCGTGGGTCGGCTGGGAACACCCGAAGAGATTGCGGAAGCGGTGGTGTGGCTCGCCTCTTCGCGTTCTTCGTTTGTCACCGGTCACGCGCTGATGGTGGACGGCGGCTACACGGCGCGATAAGGCATGAAAAGGAGCGCTGAGAAGCAGGAATTTTGTCCGGGGTCAATCCCAGAGCGAGTGTGAGACCGCAGGTCGGATCATTGTAAAAGAGGAGTTCGTATTCGCAGAAATACCGGGATGGGGCAAATTAATGGATTGACGAAGTACACCTAAGAAACACATTGACTAGCTATAGATGGAGGTCGCATGGAAACAGATAATGACACCCTGATCAAATGGTTTGCCGACGTCGGTATGGAAGATGTCGGGGAAGTGGGAGGCAAGAACGCCTCGCTCGGAGAGATGCTTAAAAACCTGGTGCCGCTCGGAGTAAATGTGCCGGACGGTTTTGCAACGACGGCCGCAGCCTACCGGCTGTTCCTCGCTGCCAATGACCTGGAAGAGCCGATTCGTAAAGAGATTGAACAGTTCCGAAACGGGGAGGTTAAACTGGAGGAAACGGGACTCGGTATCCGGAAAATGATCGGCAAGGGGATCTTCCCGATACCGCTGGCCGAAAGGTTGAAAGAGGCGTACCGGCAGCTCTCTGAAAAATATGACACCGAACATGCCGATGTGGCGGTACGGAGCAGCGCCACCGCCGAGGATCTGCCGACTGCCAGCTTTGCGGGACTGCAGGAGACCTACCTGAATGTCCGGGGAGAAGATGAGCTGTTGAAAGTGTGCAGGCGCTGCTTCGCATCCCTGTTTACCGACCGTGCGATCTCATATCGCGAGGAGAAAGGATTTGACCATCTGGCCGTAGCTCTCTCCATCGGGGTTCAAAAGATGGTAAAGGCCGACAATTCAGGCTCCGGCGTCATGTTCACCATTGATACCGAGAGCGGATTCCCGAATACCGTCCTCATCAACGCCGCCTGGGGACTGGGAGAGCATGTGGTGCAGGGAACGGTGAATCCGGACCAGTATACCGTGTTTAAGCCGCTGCTCGACCGCCCGGAAAAGGACGTCAAACCGATTCTGCACAAAAAGCTGGGCAGCAAGGAGCAGAAGATGATCTACAGTTCCGAGGAGAACGGGTTGACCAAAAGCGTGGTTACCACGCCCGAAGAGCAGGCCAGTTTTGTTCTGGACGATGAGGAGATTATCCAGCTCGCAAAGTGGGCGGTTACCATAGAAAACCACTACGACCGCCCGATGGATATCGAGTGGGTCAAGGACGAAAAGACCGCCCGGCTTTTTATTGTACAGGCGCGCCCCGAAACGGTCCACTCTGCTGATCAAGGGCCGGTATTCAAGTCCTACTCCATGAAAAAGCACGCCCGGAAACCGGTGCTGACCGGGCAAAGTATCGGCAGTTCAATTGTACACGGCAGCGTCTGCAGGGCAGACCATATTTCGGATCTCCGGAATATGGACCACGGATGTATCCTGGTTACGCAGATGACCGAACCCGACTGGGTGCCGGCCATGAAAAATGTATCCGGCATCATAACGGATTTCGGGGGGCGCACCTGCCACGCCGCCATCGTCAGCAGGGAGCTGGGAATTCCCGCCATTGTGGGGACGAAGACCGGCACCAAGGTCCTTCTCGACGGCATGAAGATTACCCTCTCATGCGCAGAGGGAGAAGAGGGGGCGGTCTTTGAAGGATACCTGGATTACGACATCAATGAGATCAACCTTGACCAGGTTCCGGATTGCAAAACACAGATTATGCTGAACCTGGCAACTCCCGACTCTGCGTTCAAGTGGTGGCGTTTTCCCGTCAGTGGCGTGGGACTGGCGCGGATGGAGTTTATCATCGGCAACCACATCAAGATACACCCGATGGCGCTGGTCCATTTTGACAAGGTGATCCGTGAAAGCGACCGGGAGAAGATCCGCAAGCTGACCAAAGGTTATAAAAACAAGCAGGACTATTTCGTGGATAGGCTCTCGGAGGGGATCGCCCGGATCGCCGCCTCGCAATACCCTGATCCCGTAATTGTGCGTACCAGCGATTTCAAAACCAACGAGTACGCCGGACTGGTGGGCGGGCAGGCGTTTGAGCCTGACGAGGAGAATCCCATGCTGGGCTGGCGCGGTGCCTCCCGCTACTACAGTAAAAACTACCGGGAAGGCTTTGCCCTGGAATGCCGCGCCCTTCGGAGAGTGCGCGAGGAGATCGGTCTTGAGAATGTTGTAGTCATGATACCGTTCTGCCGCACCCCCGAGGAAGCGGTATGGGTGCTGGACGAGATGAAAGCCAACGGACTGGAGCGGGGCCGGCACGGGCTTGAGGTGTACATGATGTGCGAAATACCCTCCAACTTTATCCTGCTGGAGGAGTTCGCCCGCCACTTCGACGGGTTCTCCATCGGTTCCAATGATCTGACGCAGCTCATCCTGGGCGTCGACCGCGACTCGTCGGACCTGGCGTACCTGTTTGATGAACACAACCCGGCCGTCAAAAAGGCGATATCGGAGATTATCCGCCGCGCCCATGCGGTGAACCGGAAGGTCGGCTTCTGCGGGCAGGCTCCGAGCGATGACCCCGGGTATGCTGCCTTCCTCGTTGAAGCCGGAATCGACTCGATATCCCTGAATCCCGACAGTGTCGTCAACGTGATCCGGTACATATCAGAAGCCGAACAAAAAACATCCCAGCTGCATGTATGACTTCACCGAGAAACAGCTACAGTCACTGACAAACGGGCATCCCCAAAAAAAGTCAACGGGCCTGCGGGGCGTGATCCGCAGGATCAGGGGAAGCGTGCTGGATATCCGTTTTGAAGAGGGGCTGCCCGAAATACAGCACAAGCTTTTGGCGGCCGCCCCGGATGAAGATGCCGCCCCGGTTGTGCTGGAGGTGGTATCGCATCTCGACCATGCAAAAGTGCGCTGCCTGGCCCTGACATCCACCAGGGGACTTTCCCGCGGCACCGAAGTCGTCGATACCGGGGAGCCGGTGAAGGTGCCGGTGGGCAAAGCGCTGCTGGGACGGGCGTTGAATATGTTCGGGGAACCGGTCGATGAGCAACCGCCGGTCGACTCCGCCGTGTGGAGATCGATAGACCAGGCCCCGGTGCCCCTGGCACAGCAGGTCGCATCGCAGGAGATACTGCATACCGGCATCAAGGCGATCGACCTGCTGGCCCCGCTGGAGAAGGGGGGGAAGGCGGGCATGTTCGGGGGAGCGGGCGTCGGTAAAACGGTCCTGATTATGGAGCTTATCCAGAATATGGTGGCACACTACGAGGGCGTCAGCCTGTTTTGCGGTATCGGGGAGCGGTCGCGCGAGGCTGAAGAGCTCTACCGCGAAATCCGCGAAGCCGGCGTGCTCGACAACACCGTGCTGGTGTTCGGGCAGATGAATGAGCCGCCGGGCGCCCGGTTCAGGGTGGGCAAGACCGCCCTCACCATGGCCGAATATTTCCGGGACCAGGAGCGGATGGACATCCTGCTGCTGATCGACAATATTTTTCGATTCGTACAGGCCGGTTCGGAGGTATCGGGACTGATGGGCAAAATTACGTCCCGCATGGGGTACCAGCCCACGCTGGGGTCGGAGCTGGCGGAAATGGAGGAACGGATCTGCAACACCCGCAACGGCTCAATAACCTCGGTGCAGGCGGTCTACGTGCCCGCCGATGATTTTACCGATCCCGCCATCACCCACACCTTTTCGCACCTCTCCTCCTTCATCGTGCTCTCCCGGGAGCGCGCCAGCCACGGTTTCTACCCGGCGGTGGACCTGCTGCAGTCCGGTTCAAAAATGCTTTCACCCACCGTGGTCGGCGAACGGCACTACAAGGTCGCCCGCCAGGTGAAGGAGACGCTGGCCCACTACGACGACCTCAAAGATATTATCGCCATGCTGGGGATGGAGGAGCTTTCGCGTGAGGATCAACAGCTGGTGCACCGGGCCCGCCGGCTGGAACGATTTTTTACGCAGCCGTTTGCGGTAACCGAACGGTTTACCGGCAAGGAGGGCGTTCTCGTGAGTTTGGAAGAGGCCCTTTCCGGGTGCGAAGATATACTGGCCGACCGCTATCCCGAGGCTGAAGAACAGGAATTTTACATGATCGGCAAACTTGATGAGATAAGGAGAAGTTACGGATGAGCGAGAACAGGATGACACTGCGAATATGGACGCCCGATCGACTGGTGCTCCATTCGAAGGCGGATAAAGTGGTGGCAGAGGCCGGGAACGGCTTTTTTGGCCTGTTGCCGCGCCATGTCGACTACCTGGCCGGACTCGTTCCCGGGATACTGACCTACACGAAGGAGCAGGAGGAGCACTATGTGGCGGTAGACAAAGGCATATTGGTGAAATGCGGGCTTGACGTGATGGTCTCCGTCCGCGATGCCGTGGAAGGTAACAACCTGGAAATGCTGGAGAAAGAGGTCCGCGATCGATTCCGGCAGACCGATCGCAAGGAAGAGGAGATCAGCATGGCGATGAACCAGCTGGAGGCGGACTTTATTCGTCGCTTTGTGGAGATGAATGAACAGCGAAACAGGAGCTGACAATGGGCAAAAAGGCTGACAGCGAGCGCGAGGAGTTCGCCCTGAAGGTGGCGGAAAAGTCAGACCGCAGGGCAAAAGCGCAGCAGGAGAAAAAGCGGGGCATCTGGTTCGGGCTCGGCATGTTCGGGCTGGTGGGCTGGTCGGTAACCGTGCCTGCATTGCTGTTGCTGGCGCTCGGCGTCTGGATCGACCAAACCTGGGAATCCGGCTACTCCTGGACGCTGATGCTGCTCGTGCTGGGCGTCGGCCTCGGCTGCATGAACGCGTGGTACTGGATCAAAAAAGAAAGTGAAAACGGGGAGGAAACAATAAACGCTTAATCCGGACAATCAAACCATGTCACCAATTGAAATTCCCAACTCTACACCGCCCTTGCGATTCCTGAGCCGTCCGGCAAAATGCAGCGAAGGCGTGACGAAAGAACCCCTGCAGTAGAAACAATGAAAAGCAGGACGTGTCGAAAAGCATTACCCGGAGGAAGGGCAATCCCGGGGAATATCTGGGGTTCTTTTTAGTCGCAGCGAAATGTCGCCAGGCGAAGGAATCCTCCGGCGGCGGTTTTTTGGGTTCGTTTTTTGTCCGCACAAAAAATGAACAGAGAAAGACGAGATAAAAATCCAAAAAAAGCAACAACCAAAAACCTACAAAACCATGAGCAATCTCCTTTACTTGATACCGGCACTGATCGCGGGCAGCGTGTTGGGCTACGGGTACTTTTACGGGTTGTGGTGGACTGTCCGGCAGATGACCACTCGTCGGGACCCCTACCGGGTGCTGCTGCTAAGCTTCGTCATACGGTCGCTGGCGGTGATGGGGGGATTCTACCTGTTGCTGTTGTCGGGATGGCCGATGCTGGCAACCGGACTCCTCGGATTTATCCTCACCCGCTTTTTCGTAGTGCGAAAATGGGGACTGGCTGATCTCAATACAAACCAGACACTTGAGAAAACCGATGGAATTTAATCCCGACAATATTATATACTTCGAATGGGCATTTATCCAGATCAACGCCACACTGGTATATACCTGGGTCGTGATCGTTCTGCTTGCAATGGGAGCCCGGCTGGTGACCGCCCGCATCGATCCCGGGGCCGGGACCTCGATCAGCCGCTGGCAGCACCTGCTGGAGGCGACTGTGACGCTGATCCGCGAACAGATCCGGGAAGCCAGCCGGCAGCAGCCAGACCGTTACCTGCCGTTTATCGGCACCCTTTTCCTGTTTATCGTGGTCTCCAACATGATCGATGTAGTCCCCGGGGTTACCGCGCCGACCGCCTCCCTCTCAACGGCGTCCGCGCTGGCTACCCTCGTGTTCTTTGCCGTCCCGGTCTTCGGGATCATGCGGCAGGGGATCAAAGGATATCTCCGCCAATATATCAAGCCGACTCCCTTTATGCTGCCGTTCAATATTATCGGGGAGATCTCCCGCACCGTAGCCCTGGCGATACGGCTGTTCGGCAACATCATGAGCGGCAGCCTGATTGTCGCCATCCTGCTCAGCCTGGCACCTCTCTTCTTTCCGGTCGCCATGCAGGCGTTCGGCTTGCTGATCGGCGTCATACAGGCCTATGTCTTTGCCATCCTGGCGCTGGTCTATATCGCCTCCGGGCAGAGGGCGAGCCCGGAACCAGCGCCAAGACAAAGTTCAAGAGAATTGCAATCATCTTCATCCACATTAAAAAATAGAAATAACGACAACCAGTCAGAGGTTTAACCATGGACGCTATAACAACCATCGGAATGATATCGATTATCGTATCGGGTGCTACAATCGCAGTTGGATCAATAGGCCCCGCCCTGGGAGAAGGAAAAGCCCTGGCCCAGGCCCTGACCGCTATCGCCCAGCAACCCGACGAATCGGCCACCATCACGCGGACGCTGTTTGTTGGACTGGCGATGGTGGAGTCAACCGCCATCTACTGTTTTGTAGTGGCGCTTATCCTGATATTTGCGAACCCGTTTTGGGATTATGTTATCAACATGGCGGGGGGCTGATATGCAGATCGACGGCTTCACATTCGTTGCACAGATCGTCAATTTTTTGATTCTGCTGGTTCTGCTGAGGCGATTTCTGTATCGGCCGATTATCGCGGCGATGGACCGGAGGGAGGAGGAAATGGCCGGTCGTTTGGAAGAGGCGCGTCTCAAGATGGTGGAAGCCCGCGAAAAGGAGTCGGAATACCAGCAGAAGCTGAGGGACCTTGATCGCGAAAAGGAAAACATGTTGCAACAGGCAAAAGAGGAGGTAGAGCAGAAAAAGCAGCAGATGACCGCGGAAGTGCGCAATGAAGTGGAGGCGATGCAGCGCCGGTGGACAGAAGCGCTGGAAGGAGAGCAACAGGCCTTCTTTCAGGAACTGCAGGCCGAAGCCGGAGACCGGATTATAGAACTGGTGCGGGAGATCCTGGCTGACCTGTCGACAAGGGATCTTGAGAAGCAGGTGGTAGAGCTTTTTATCGGGGAACTGGCCTCGATCGGGAGGGAGGAGAGCAAAAAGCTGGTCATCTCGGCCCTCGACTACGGGGAGGGACTGGTTCTTGTGAAGAGCAGTTTTGAAGTAGCAGAAACGCAAAAACAACAGATCGTGGAGATCCTGCAGGAGAAAGTGGCCGCGCACGTGGAAACCCGTTTCGAAGTATCGCCCCAGCTGGGCTTCGGCATTGAAATACGGGCCGGCGGGTGGCGGGCCGGCTGGAATCTAAACAGTTACATAGCCCGCCTGCGCGACGGCATGGAAGAGGCATTTCGTCAAAACACGCAGGAAAAGATCCAGTAAACCGAAATCCAAAAACCAACAACCAATGCCCCAAAACTACTCAACCATCATCCGGTCCACTTTCGACCTGATACAGGAGCAGATCGGGAAGAGCCCGCAGGGACTGCGGTTTGACGAAACAGGGACCGTCCTGAATACCGGGGAAGGCATCGCCGTGGTCGATGGACTCCCCACCGTAAAAGCCGATGAGCTGCTGGCCTTTCCCCACGGCGTCATGGGGATGGCATACAACCTGGACGAGAAAGAGGTCGGGGTCATCCTGCTGGACGAAGGAGAGGCGATACAGGCAGGAGATGAGGTCCGCCGCACACGGCGCGTGCTCGACCTTCCGGTGGGAGAGCAGCTGTTGGGCCGGGTGCTCGATCCGCTCGGACGGCCGCTCGATGACAAGGGTCCCATCTACTCTCGCACACGGCTGCCTGTGGAGCGCCCGGCGCCGCCAATTATGCACCGCGCAAAAGTGGAGACACCGCTGCAGACCGGCATAAAGACGATCGATGCCCTGATTCCGATCGGCAGGGGACAGCGGGAGCTGATCCTGGGCGACCGCCAAACCGGCAAGACCGCCATCGCAGTGGATACGATCATCAACCAGCGCGACAAAGATGTCATCTGCATCTACTGCGCCATCGGCAAGCAGAATGCGGCAATAGCCAAGGTGATCGCCGACCTGGAGGGGGCTGGTGCGATGGACTACTCCATTGTGGTCTCCGCCAGCGCGGATACGCCGGCCGGTATCCAGTTTGTAGCCCCCTACGCCGCTACGAGTATCGGGGAATACTTTATGGAGCGGGGCCGCGACGTGCTGGTGGTGTATGACGACCTGACCTGGCACGCGCGCGCCTACCGCCAGCTGGCGCTGCTGCTGCGCCGCCCGCCTGGACGGGAGGCATACCCGGGCGATATCTTCTACATCCACGCCCGGCTGCTGGAACGGGCGACCCCGCTGAAAGAGGAGCACGGCGGCGGCTCCCTTACGGCGTTTCCGATCATCGAGACCCAGTCCCAGAACATGTCGGCCTTCATCCCCACAAACCTGATCTCCATAACGGACGGCCAGATCTATCTCTCTCCCCAGCTTTTCCAGCGGGACATCCTGCCGGCGATCGACATCGGGCTCTCGGTCTCGCGGGTCGGCGGCGCGGCCCAGCTTCCCTATTACCGCCACCTGTCGAAGAACCTTAAACTATCCTACTCCCAGTTCCAGGAACTGGAGATCTTTTCGCGCTTCAGCGCCCGCATGGACGAGTCTTCCCGCAAGATCATCGAGCGGGGGCGAAGGGTGCGGGAGGTGATAAAGCAGCCGCAGTACAGTCCGATGACCGTAACGGAACAGGTCGCCGAGCTGCTGGCGGTGAATGAGGGCGTGCTGGACGACATTGCGCTGGATGACATCCCGGAAGCCAAACGGATGATACGGGCCGCCGCAAACAGGGAGCTGGAGAGGGTGGCCGGCCGCATCGAGCGCGGAGAGCACCTGCAGGATGAAGACCGTGAACAGCTGCTGCGGGTGGCGAAAGAGGCAACAGACTCGCTGATTCATCGCGAAAAGAAGGAGGCCGATTATGCAGCGGATTGAAGCAGTCAAGCGAAAAATAAAAAGCTCAAAAGACCTGCTCTCTATCGTAAAGACGATGAAAGTGCTGGCGGCCGTCAGCATCCGGCAGTACGAGGAAGCCGCCGGGGCGGTCCGCCAATATTTCGACACCGTGGAACGGGGATTGCAGATCCTGTTTCGGAAGCACCGGGGACTGATGGAGGAAGCGCTCCACAGCACCGAAAAGCAGTCGGTCATGATCATATTTGGTTCCGGGCAGCCGATGTGCGGGCAGTTTAACCAGGTGCTGGCCTCCTACGTCAAAGAGCGCCTGGAGGAGGGGCTGGAAGATCCGCCGTCAAAAATGGTAACCATGGGCTACCGGATCGCCTCGACACTCCAAAACCACGGGTTGGAGCCGGACAAGATCGTTGAGGTGCCGAACTCGGTTTCCGCCATCAGCGAGCGGGTAGAGGAGCTGGTGCTGATGCTGGAGCGCTGGTATACGGGAGACCGCTACCAGAAGATCATCCTTTTCAACAACCGGCCCGTCTCGCAATCCAGCTTCATCCCGGTGCGGCACCAGGTGTTGCCTATCGATCGCGACTGGCTGGAGTCGATACAAAGTCGACCGTGGCCCACCAACCAGCTGCCGACCTACTCCATGGCCTCCGAAGAGCTGCTCTCCCAGCTGCTGCGGCAATATATCTTTGTCTCGATATACAAGTCATTCGCCGAATCTCTCTCCAGCGAGCAGGGGAGCCGGCTGGAATCGATGCAGGTAGCCGAACAGAAGATCGAAGAACACCTATCAACACTGAACAGGGACTACCATCAAAAAAGACAGAGCGACATCACCGAAGAGATCATCGACATCATGGCGGGATTTGAAGTACTTTCAGCCGAAGAATCTCCATAAGGACCGGTGTTCCTTTTGTCTTGACCCAAAAGGAACCAAAAACTCAAGGCGGTGAATGGGGCACCCGCTGCAACCTGTGCAGGCGTGGATGTTGATGGTCCGTAACGCAAGTTGCCCGCTATCAAAGTCCTCACCGGCAGGGCATC
>NZ_JBINJF010000051.1:0-12013 GCF_043951865.1 Halalkalibaculum sp. DA3122 | reverse complement strand
CTGCCAGTTAATAGTCTTCAAGATACGCTTGTGTTTTCGTTCATTGGTTATCAAACACGGGAAGTTCCAATCAATGGGAGAACACAAATTGACGCGGTTTTAACACCTCAAGCATTGGTCGGGGAAGATGTAGTCGTCGTTGGGTATGGTACACAGCGAAGTGAGGAGGTCATAACTTCTACTTCCACAATTTCTATGGAAGACGTAGAAGATTTGCCGGTCTCAGGTGTTGATCAGAGCTTATCTGGCCAAATGGCAGGTGTTCGTGTTAGAACATCAAATGGTATACCTGGTGGTGGACCACAGATAAAAATTAGAGGAATAGCTGCTGTCGGAGCTGGTAGTGATCCTTTATATGTTGTTGATGGCTTTCCACTTCCAACATCTTCAGATCAAATTTCTAATCCTATCAATGATATAGCTCCACAGGATATAGAATCGATTACAGTTCTTAAAGATGCTTCAGCTACAGCCATTTATGGATCAAGAGGAGCGAATGGGGTAGTATTAATTACTACTAAGAAGGGAAGGTCAGGAGATTACAGGGTTCAGATTAGTGCAAAAACCGGTCTCCAGAGAATTCCGGAAAGAGAAATGCCTGACTTAATGAATGCAGAGGAATTCGCTCGATTCAAAAAAGAATCAATCATTGATCAAATTAGAGTGCAAGAAAATCGGGAGGCTACAGATGCAGATATCCCCGAGTTGTACCAAAATCCAGAAGAATTGGGTGAAGGAACGGACTGGTTTGATGTAATATCAAGAGTTGGACAGACCCATGATTTAAATTTCAGTTTGAGTGGAGGCAATGAGAATGTCAGAAGTTATGTTTCAGCCGGCTATTTTAATCAGGAGGGGGTAATAAAAACCTCTGGTTATCAACGGTTCTCAGTAAGAGCTAACGTTGATGCAGATTTAACTTCTAATATTAGAGCAGGTGTAAATATTGCACCTACATTTTCATTTCGCGAATCTTCCGTTACTGGAGGGATTGGAAGAGGCGGTGGTGGTTTTGGTGATGCCCTTGTTGCTAGCCCTATACCTCCAGTATATAATGAAGACGGAAGTTACAATGCCATGATTGATGGTCCAGCTGGTATTTTTCCTTATCCTAATCCATTAATGAGTTTAACTGAAATTGATGAAGAATCAAGAAACACTCGGATTCTGTTTAATATCTTTGGGGAATATGAAATCGTAGACAATTTAGTTTTGAAGTCTACTTTTAACACTGATTGGGAAGATAGTCAGAGGGAGTATTTCCGACCTTCAACAGTTGGAGCCCTTTTTACATACCCACCCACTATTCCAGAGGCGGATTATGATAGAGGGTCATATTTAAATTGGGTGAATGAGAATACTTTAAGCTATCAAAATACTTTTGGAGATGGCCACAACGTATCTGGGTTGCTTGGTTTTTCCATACAAAAAAATATTAATGAGAGCGCCAGCTTTGATGGTGATGAATTCCCTGATGATGATGTTCAAACTTTTAATGCAGCTGCAAGAATTACAGGGGCAACCAGTGAAAGTGAATGGTCTTTAATCTCTTATCTGGCTAGAGCAAATTACAATTACAAAGATAGGTATCTATTAACTGCTACGGTCAGAAGAGACGGTTCATCTCGATTTGGTTCCAATAATCGATGGGGAATTTTCCCTTCCGCGGCAATTGGTTGGCACTTGTCTAATGAATCATTTATGGGGGATGTTGACTGGGTAAGTGACCTCAAACTTAGAGCCTCCTATGGTCAGGCGGGTAATTTCAAGATTGGTAATTATACATATATGAGTCAGATAGAATCCAATGATTATATCTTGGGAGGAAGTTTGGCTGGAGGCCGCACAATGGAATCTTTGGGTAATCCTAATTTAGGATGGGAAAAAACAAGTGAATTCAATCTTGGACTGGATATAGGTGTTTTCGATGATAGGTTATATCTGATTACCGAGTTTTATAAGAAAAATACGCAAGACTTATTATTGAATGTGGAAATCCCTCAATCTTCAGGGTTTTCTAATCTATTTGTAAACCGAGGTGAAATCGAAAATGTTGGAATGGAATTTGACCTTACATCAAGAAATATAGTTTCATCAGGTTTCAGTTGGAGTACAAGTCTTAATCTATCTACCAATAAGAATGAAGTTCTCGCATTAGGACGGGGTGATGAGCCAATTCTATCAGGTTCAAGCTACGAAGGAAATCCGACCCATATTACCATGGTTGGTCAACCAATAGGTATGTTTTATGGGTATGTGCATGATGGGATTTATCAAAATCAACAACAGGTTGATTCTCAACCATCATTTCCAGGTGCTATTCCAGGAAATATGCGAGTCAAGGATATAAATGGAGATGGCGTTATAAATCCTATTGAAGACTTCACAATTGTAGGTAATCCATATCCTGATTTTACATGGGGTATGACAAATAATCTGACCTATAAAAATTTTGATTTTAAAGTTTTGCTGACTGGTTCAGTTGGTGGAGAGAGAATGGTGGCTAATCGATTCACAACGTATCTGCTCGATGGTTTATTTAATGTTAGTCGTGACCTATTGGATCGATGGAGGTCACCAGAAAACCCTGGGAATAATTATGTTCCCACTACTGCTGGTTCTGCAAGGGGTAGAAGAATGTTTAGAGATAGTGGTTCCCAATTGGTAGAAAAAAATGACTATGTGTGGGTGAAAAACATCACCTTAGGTTATACACTACCTAGCACTTTGTTGGATAAAATGGCGGCACAACGAGCACGTCTTTATATAAGCGTGCAGAATCCTCTTCTTTTTACTGACTATGCAGGCAGAAATCCAGAAGTGACTAATTATGGAAATCAGGCAGGGGGTGGAGCCCTTGTACCAGGATTTGATTCAAATCCATATCCTACTCCAATGATATTTACAACCGGAATTAATTTAACATTTTAAATCCTGATCAAGATGAAAACTCAAATATATCTTATATCATTAATATTTGTTCTTTCAGCTTGTAGCGAGACTCTTAATGTAGAACCAGTTACGTTTACAAGTGGGGAGAATTACTATCAAACAGCATCTCAGATAGAAACGGCTATAAATGGCGCATACGGTAAGTTACAGCCACTATATACAGGCGATTTTTATGTCTTCACAGAGATGCGAGCAGACAACACTACATTCTTTTTTAATCCTAATAACAGATGTTGTGTACCGAGGGAGGAAGTAGATTATTTCCTGATGAATGCTGTAAATGATAGAGTAGAAAATGTATGGGATGCTATTTATAGCGGTATACAACAGTCGAATGTTGTATTAAATCGTATTGAAAATGTGTCTTTCCCTGAAGAGTCTAAGAAAAGTCAGTTTATTGGAGAGGCGAAGTTTATTAGGGCGTTACTTTATTTCCATCTCGTCCGATTATATGGCCCTGTACCGCTAAAAAATAAAGAAATCGAGGATCCATCAGAAGTATTTACGGATGAGAGAGCAAGTATTGAACAAGTTTATCAACAAATAATAAGTGATGCCGAGGACGCTTCAAACAGATTGCCTGCAAGTTATGAAGGTTCTGATATAGGACGAGCGACAAAGGGAGCGGCCCTTACACTTTTGGGCGATGTATATGTGACTCAAAAAGACTTTTCTTCAGCCGTGAGCACTTTGAGAGAAGTAACCAATTTAAACTATAGCTTAGTCCCTAATTATGAGAATGTATTTAATCCGAATAATAAAAATAACTCAGAGTCAATTTTTGAGGTCCAATATTCTGCTTCCGCGGAGGGCGAAAATAGTAACTTCATATTTCTGTTTGGACCCTGGAATGCTTCTGTAGCCTTGACTGGGTTCCAAGGACAGTTGGAATCAATGAATATTCCTACGCCGAGTATAATAGAGGCCTATGAAGATGGAGATGAGCGAAAAGAGGCCTCGGTTGGATATTATGTTGATCCGGAAAATAGTGGGTTTGACGAGGCCCTTGGAGATTCCATGCCATTTATCAAAAAGTACTACCATCCGCCATACGAAAGACAGGGTCAAACGGACGAAAATTGGCCTGTGTATCGATACTCGGATGTATTGCTAATGTTAGCTGAAGCAATTAATGAAACCGATGGCCCTACAAGTGAAGCATACGGCTACGTCGATGAGGTACGCCAAAGGGCAGGGCTGGATCCCTTAGCAACAGGACTCAGCCAATCAGAATTCAGAGATGCGGTCTACCAAGAACAACGGGTAGAGCTCGCTTTTGAAAATAAAAGATGGTTCGACCTGATCAGAACAGACCGTGCTATTGAGATAATGAATGCCCATGGTGCGGAAGAAAAACAACGATTAAATAGAGTAACTTCTGAAATGTTTAATGTTGAAGAACATCAACTGCTTTTCCCAATACCGGCCAAAGAAGTTAGGCTTAATGGATTTAGTCAAAATCCTGGTTGGTAACGGTTTCATCTACTCATTTTGAACAATAACAGGTAACCTGATATCTGCAATTATTCTAATCCTAAATAAAAGAGGTACATATTATGAGTACAAAATCTAACACTGGAATTAAATTGGGCATGCATGCGGACAACTGGCGGGTGTTGAGTGGCAATTTCGGCCAGGCTATAGAGTCTGCTGTGGAAAATAATTTGGATCACATTGAATTCGGTCTTATTGATGGACAGTACTTTGTCGAGGGGCTCGGATACGAGCCATCCGTATCTATGGATATGGATGAATTGGAAATTCGGCGTACGCTTGACAAACATGGGATAAGTATTTCTCAAATTGATGGTGCCTATCCCTTGACAGGCAGAAATGGAGGGGTACATGGGGTTCGTTATGTCTGGCGTGCAATCAAAAAAGCCTATCTGCTTGACTGCCCTTATGTAGTAAGTACCGATGGGGGTCGCAAGCCCGAGGGGTGGGATGACCAGAAAACGATTGACCAATGGCGTCACAATATTAGGCTCGTACTCGAGCGGGCTGAGAGTTTCCAGGTGGGGGTAAACCTTGAGCCCCATGGACCATTTACAAACAATATTGAGTTAATGGTTGATATTCTAGAGGAATTCGACTCCGAGTGGCTGGGTGTAAATTTTGATACAGGCAATTCATTTATTGCGGGTAATGATCCGCTGGAATTTATTAAAGCAATTCGTCCGTGGTTGCGGCATGTTCATTGCAAAGATGTCCCGAAGGCTATGGTAGATGAAAGCACGGGTGACGAAACGGGTATCGGTTCTTCAGGAGTAGCTGTTGGACAGGGGGTAAATGCTTCCAATATTAAGGAATGTATTGAATATCTGTATGAGACCGAATGGGATGGAGTATTTTCGGTCGAGACTATAGGCACACCTAGTAATATCAGTGACAGTGTTAATTGGCTCCGTTCTGTCATCTCAGAAGCTTCAAAGGTAACTAATTAAGTATAAATGAAGTACTCAGCTTTAATACTAATATTCCTTTTTGGGGCTGTAGGATTATATCAGCCCCAAAAAAAATTTGATTCGTTGGATAGAGATAAGGAATCAAGAAAATTAACATTAGAAGATAAATTTGATTTACCGGAAGGTTTCTCAATACGTAAAATAGCTGAGGGACCCGATGTTATCAATCCTATGCGGATGACGGTGGACGAGGAGGGCAACATTTATGTTTCAGAAGCTCATAATTATCGTTATGGTGGAGCTAGTGTGCCTGAAGGACAAAAAAAGGAAAAATTTACTATGGCAAATGTGACCAATCCTATTAAACGGATTGAGTTTGACTCTGAGGGACAAGTTGAACGGATTAAAGTAGTGGCAGAGGGATTTGATAATCCTGTAATGGGAATCTCAGTTCACAATGATAAATTTTATGCAGCATCATTAAATGAACTTTTTGTGATGGATATAGGCCCTAAGGGTCAACTATTGGATCGCAAACTTCTCGTTAAGGATGCTGCTGTACCGTGGAATCCTTTTGGCATGTATGGAGTCATTGTTGGGCCTGATGATAAGCTTTGGCTTTCCGTTGCAGATCACCCAGAAAGTGAACTTACAGGTACGGATGGAAGTACAGTCCGTTTTAGTGGACAAAGTGGTGGGCTGGTCAGGTGTGATCTCGATGGTTCGAATTTGGAGTTGATTACTGATGGCTTACGGGCACCCTATATTTTTGATATTGATCCTTGGGGGCATATTTGGCTTATATCAAATGGGGAACAAAGTCCGAATATCTATTTAGATGTAATTCCCGGTATGGACTATGGCTATCGTTCACGGGATGTAACCTATAATTGGCTTGCCGGTAGAACTCCACTTGCTCCACCAGTTATGGATATGGGACCGGGGGCCAATACCACCGCCTATCATTATTATAGTTCGATGTTTCCAAGTGATTATTGGGGGGATGTTTTTGTTTCGAACTGGGGAAGCCACGGCTTTAATCCGACCAATAGGGTAGTCAGAAGATTTAGCCGGAAAGAAAAAGAGAATAGTGGTGGGTTTATAGAACACGATACTCCGTTCCTATCTACCCTCAGCGACTCGATGTTCAGGCCAACTAGCATTGTTCCTGCACCCGATGGAGGACTTTATCTTAGTGATTGGCATGGTAGAGATGATTACAATAATAATATGGGATATATCTATAAAATTACATACCAAGGAGACGGTGAGCAGGAAAAAGTGCCTATATCAGGAGATATTGAAGAAATGTCACCTAATAAACTAGTTGAATTGCTGGGTCATCCAAACCACTTCATTCGTGAACAGGTACAAGGCGAGCTTTTAAAGCACGATACTTCGGCACTAACAGCATTAAGTGAAGTGGCGGAAAATGGTGATGCCTTTGCATCAGCCACGGCCATTTGGACATTAACACGGATGAATTCGAAGCCGGCCAGCCAAACAATGATTTCTGCACTTAATCATGCGGCCCCGCGAGTGCGCGCTCACGCATTACGACAGTTAAGACAAGCAGCAGGTCAGCAGCTGGGAGAAGGGAGTTTTAGTAATGACCGGCCGCAGTTAATAAGTGTAAAAAAACTTGGTAGCATAGCACAATCTATGTTGGATGACCCAAATGGAGAGGTCCGAATAGAAGCAGCGTTGGCATTAAAATCAAAGGAAGATGTTGGCCGAGGCCTACTTCGGGCGCTGGAAGTGGCTACAAGTGACCGGCTACGGTATCAAATTGGCTTTGAATTGGGCAGACGGGGTGACAAAGCTACATTAGAAAAATTATATGCATCATCTGACCCGGAAAAAAAGCGTATTGCCTACATCGCTGCTATGACAGCACGATATGAGGAAAGTTCACTTGCATCGGTAGTAAAAGATTGGGATTTGCCACTTTCCAATAAAGAAAAGGCGGAAAGACTAGTTGAGCAAATAAAGGCTGGTAACAAAATACAGCTTGCGAATGAAAAGGTAATGGCATTAAAATGGCTCGAAAATAACCCTCCCAAACAAAAAGAATTATTGGACTTCTTATTAGCCAGCCTACAAGATCCAAATCAAAAAGTGCAGTCAGCGTCATTACGAGTAGTAAGAATTGCATCGATTGATAGTGATGAAATTAGGGAAGCAACCTTACGTATCCTAAACAATACTCAAAGTGAGTTTCAACAGATGAATGCCCTTTATACATTGGGATCATTTAGTGAATCTGGAAGTCCAGAAATTTGGCAATCCTGGATTACACATTCTTCCAATAATATTGCAATTTCGGCTTTACGAGCGTTGCGCCAGCGAGATCACAGCCCATCTTTCGTTAATGAACTATGGAATACGATTCACGATACGAAAGGAAATGATCCTGTTGTAATAGAAGAGGTTTACTTTACCTTTAAAGAGTTAGGTATTCCGGAAAAACAATTGGCAGAGCTCCCCGTCCAGTTAGATAGACCAGAAGATAAGCAACAATTCGGGAAGGAGGTATTGTCAGGTTTGAAGAATGCCTCTGCAAAGCGTGGTAAGATAATATTCAGTACGAGTAAAGCTGCATGCACCTCCTGCCATGCAACGAGTACAGGTAATGTTACCTCAAACCTTGGACCTAATCTAGCGGATATCGGGGCGGCTTCTCAGCCACAGTATTTAATTGAGTCTATTTTAGAACCAAACAAAGTTATTAAAACAGGTTACCAAATAGAGACAATTGAGACTAAAAGTGGCAAGGTAGTTACAGGCCAAGTTGAAAAAAAGTCTGACAAACTCATTGTTAGACAGTTTGGGATGGAGCCTGTGGAGATCTCTTTGTCGGAAGTTAACAAACGTACAAAGAGTCCTATATCAATTATGCCATCGGGGTTAGAAAAAGAAATGACAGTCACTGAACTTGCCGATCTTACCAAGTATCTTAGGTCCTTAGATGGAAGCAACTAAGGACCTCAATGATACAGTGAAGAACAAATACATCAAAAATTGAAATGTCATATTCTGAACGGCCAATAGTTGCCAGTAACCTAAAAGTATTTTTAGATGCCTAATTTTTTAAACTTATTTTCACTCACGTTTACTGGACTTCTATTAATTACTTTAAACTGTACAAGGCAGTCAAAATACAATACTTCGAAGAATTCGCTTGATTCTTCCAGCTACACAAAAGTAAGTGATGGTATTCAAGGAGCTGAATCAGAAATTGAAGATTCTATAAATGTACTTATTGTAACGGGTATGGACCACCCTGCCCATAAGTGGCGTAAGACCACTCCGGCGTTAAGGGCGGAGTTAACCAAGGATCCTCGTATGAAGATAGACGTACTTGAAGATCCCTACCAATTGGAGGTTGTGGAGCTTGACAATTATGATGTGGTGTTTCTCCATTTTAATAATTGGAAGAAACCCGATCCAAATGCTAAAGCAAAGAAAAATTTGAAGCAATTCGTAGCCCAGGGAGGAGGACTCTTTCTGCTGCACTTTGCGTGTGGGGCATTTAGGAATTGGGAAGAATACACCAAAATTGCCGGAAAAGTGTGGGATGGTGAGAACACCCATGATCCACGTGGTAAGTTTCGTGTCGAAATAGTCAACCACCAACATCCAGTTACGCGAGAAATGGAAACATATGAGACAGATGACGAATTGTATATAGGGGTCAAGGGTGAGAAGGAAGTGATATTACTTGCCCGCGCCCGCTCGAAAATTACAAAACGTTATCATCCAATGGCCTTTGCTCATACTTATGGGAAAGGTCGAGTATTTAATACTCCCTTAGGGCATGATGTTCGTGCAATCCAAATTGAAGGCACTGCTAATATGATACGTAATGGCGTAATATGGGTGGCAGGACGAGCCTTGTAACATAATTTGAACATTCATATTTAATGTAAGAAAACCTAGTGAACAAATTTGGTGGTCCCAGAATAGGTTTTAAACCCCGTTCTGGATCCAATAAAAGGTTTCAACTGGTAATTAAGTGAGGGTGTTGTTGAATTCTTAAACCAAGTTCACGTTAAATAAGTAAATAGCGAAGATAAACCGATCATCCATCACAACTCTCTATCAGGCTCGATGTCAACTCCACCAACAAGGTAAAATCCTGGACTGCTGGGTTGTCATTTCCGAGCATTTCAACAACCTGTTGCTGTATTAAAATTTTCCCAATTGAGCCCGGGGTGAGGTCGTTGTCCAAAAAACCTGAAATATATTGTTGTAACCGGGAAACGGTCGTCTCATCCATGGTGGGCCAGAATGCAGAAAGGCTGAAATAAATTAATTTGTCACGAGCAACACGGCCTATGCCCTGGACCACGCAGTTTGGACCTTCATCGGTGGCTTTTTGGGAGTACTGGTCATTCCCGGTGTCACTTTGCAGGAGCAGGGTAGCAACCAAAACAAACATTATCTCAGACTGCAATTTCCGTCGGGCCTCAATGGTTTGTTTTCGGGTATCGGCCATCCGGACAAGCGTCTTCCCCGGGGGCGTATACTGATCTCCCGGGACAACGAGCACGGACGAGATGAAATCATCCACGTTTTCTTCGGGAGTGAGCTTATTGATCTGTTCACCATATGAAGCCAAAACACGGGATAGATCCTCCTCTCGCCTGGCTTGAAGGACGCTCAGCACTTGTTGATAGGGTTGGCTTTGGGAAGCAAACCCATACCGATTGTTGAAATCGGTATACCATTCATTCCCCTTGTCGACAGCACTTGCCGTATTCGGGATTTGTTGCAGGCTACCTATTTCAACGTCCATGAGTGGCGACAGGAGCTCATCACGCCTGTGTTCTACTTTTGAAATAAGCGACTCTTTCTCAGAAATATCCACATACTGCAGTAATTCCTGGTTGTTTTGTTCCCATAACGCCAGCCGGCGGGCCCCGTCGTATCCACTGCTGTTGGTGACCGCTTTCTCGGCACTGGCAGCCAGGATAGGGGTTGCCAGTTTCTGTCTTATATCTGCAATATGATCATTAAATTCCCGCTGTTCGCTGGGCCAAAGGGTATGAAGCAGGAGGGAGGAGCGCTCCTCAATGTTGGCAATTTTGGCAAAGGTGCCAGGTTTGGGAGACAGATGGCTCAACCGGTATTGGGTGGTACGCTGCCAGGAACGAATAACCCGCTGGGCAAGCAGAGCAGCCGTGATTCCCGGCGTGCCCGGACTTCCCGAACTGTTGAATGCTCTTGAGAAGGCCCGGTAATCCCGAAGCATATAGTCGCTGCGGTCACCAAAGGAGCGATAACTGCCCGTCAGGCGGTCGGCGACCATGTCTCGCTGCCCGGGACTCATCTGCTCAAAAGGCAGGCCGAAATGGGCAATAAAATGTTCGTCCTCAAACAGGTTTACAACTTTATTATACAATGTTCCCATTTCAGTGTGGTCCGGATTAATCTCCGGGTACTCATCACTAAACCTGCCTGCCCATTGAAGAATTTCTTCATCACCAGGAATATCTCTGCCCAACTTGTTGAAGATCGACCCAACCCCGGACGCCTGCAGGTTAACTTGTTCACTTGACCTGCGAAAAGGTTCTTTCAGCCTCGATTCAGCCTTGTCGGTCCGCATTAATGCAAAGTATATGGGGCGATCCCGCAGGGTGCGCTGTTGTCCGAGAAATCCGGCTATTGCGGGTCCCTCAGTGTCAACAACTCCTGATAGAGGCAAGGCCGTTACCCGGCCCCGGGGCTTGTTAATCCATGTTTTCGGTTTTAGTTCAAGCGTTCGGGTAACTGGATCATAGCTGCCGATTACCGAATAACTCCCGGGCGAGAGTCTTCCGGGTCCCCGTTTTTCATCAAGCGGATAAAAGTGCAATTCACCGGATAGATTCGTCGTATCAGAAGCCAGGAGATCGAGCTCAATTCCCATCAGGTTCGGGTAGACATGATATATTCCCTCCCAATGGCCCGTCACCTGATCGATATTGACGGTTTGCAGGTCCGCTTTTGTAAGGGCGCGTTCTTGGTAGGTGAGGGAGCCTGTTGTACTGCAGCCCGCCAGCAACGAAACGAAAGATAAGACAACTATTGCGGTAAATAGACCATAACCCTTTCTCCCTCGGAGTGAAGTGATGGAGGGGAAAGCTTCGCAACATTGATCGAGAATGGTATTTATGTCATCCCTTTTGATATAGCTAACAAGTCGTTTTTCGATAAAAACAGGATATATGATCCATCACCTGATGTTATATTATAACATTCTAAATGTAGTAAAAACAGTTTCTTAGGGTATTTTTAAATCTAGTATATAAATTGTAAATAGCAAGTGTCTAATCCCTTTTGTCTTCGCTGACATGCTGAAATTGGGTAAGACAACGGTTTTAAAAGACCTCTTTAAGTTCTTTGAGCTGCGCGGAAGATGGTTAGCCTGCCGTCTGACAAATGATCTGAGACACAATTTCCTGTCAAAAGAAAGAACTGGTTATTTTTGAAATTGTCGGGTGTGGAACACCCATGATGGATTACATGAGAAGATCATATCCCAGTTACATGGTGTTAGCAGAATAACGTGAGTTCGATACTGGAATTGCTACAAAAAAATGGACAGTGAGTTAAGCCAGATCATGCAGCCAGTTCTTGTTGTTGGGTTAAATAATCTTGCATTTCCGCAGGCG
>NZ_JBINJF010000050.1:0-13331 GCF_043951865.1 Halalkalibaculum sp. DA3122 | reverse complement strand
TATCTTTAATTAATTATTCATTCTTCATCCCCCTGCACCCCCTTCGAACATCATTTACCGCTTTTCAATCATAACTGCCACAAGGGGGAAAGCCCGCGTTCTCCGTTTCTGCCCCTTCAAAATTCATCATTCATAATTCCCATCCTCCGGCTGTGATTTTTTGGGTTCGTTTTTTCATCGATGAAAAAATGAACATTATCAATATCGAAAATTGTAACCCTTCAGTATCGTTAATGCTTTTTATATCCTGTTTCTCCACATTTCATACAAGCTTACAGCTGCCAGGTTCAGTAAGAATCGCTATTATCTATTCTTTCCTCCCTATTTAAAAATCCGTATCATTGTGCACTGAAAATTTATCACGAACTCATAACCCATTATACTCTGAGCGACGAAACGCCACATAATGATAACAAGCCCAATACCGGCAAAAAGCCCGGGAAGCAGTCCGAGGAATTTCCACTACAGGAATACCGCCTTGTGCCCGTTGAAGAGTGGGACGAGCGCCAGACCGAAGAACGGGAAATCGACCTTGTAGAGCTGGCCAAACATATTTGGGACGAGCGTTTTTTTATAGCTAAAGTGACCGGGGTTTTTATCGTTATTGGATTGCTGGTTGCGTTATTGGCCCCCAAAGAATACCAGACCGGGGCCACCCTGATGCCAGAGGTGCAATCAGAGCAAAGCGGGGCCAGTAGCCTACTGCAGCAGTACGGCGGACTGTTGGGTATGAGCGGCGGCGACCTGAATATGGGGCAACAGGGCATCATTCCGCCCACGCTCTATCCCCAGATCGTGCAAAGCCTGCCCTTTCAGCTGGAGCTGCTGAACAAAAGCGTGTATTTTGCTGAATTCGATACCACAACTACGGTGTATAATTTTTTCGACGAGGTCTATACGCCCTCCGTTTTCTCATACGTCACGGGCTATACCATAGGCCTGCCGGGTAAGATCATCGGGCTGATTAAGGGAGAAGGAGATGAGATAAAACGCCCACTGCCGCAGGGTTTTGCGACCGACTCAGTGGTATCGGTGACTAAGAGCCAGATGGAGGTAATTGAAAATATGCAGCAGCGCGTGACGGTTTCGCTGAACGAGGAATCCGGCGTTATCAATCTGTCAGTTGAGATGCCGGACCCTAACGCCGCGGCGCAGGTAGGGAAGACGAGTATTGCCTTGCTCAAGGAGTATATGACCAACTACCGTACCCGCAAAGCGCAGGAAGACCTGGAGCATGCACTTCAACAGTTGGAGGAGGTACGCCAGCGATTCGAGGAGGCCCAGAGCCGGCTTGCGGAGTTTCGTGACAGCAACGTGAACCTTGCTACCGCCCAGGCCCAGACCCGCGAGCAGCGCCTACAGTCGGAGTATGATATCGCGTTCAACGTTTATAACTCCCTTGCACAGCGAGTAGAACAGGCAAAACTAAAAGTTCAGGAGCAGACGCCGGTGGTTAGTATCCTGCAGCCGGTGCAGGTGCCGTTGGAGGATAATACGAGTGGAATGGTCATTTTAGTTTTAATTACAGTAGTCGGTTTCTTGCTTTCAATAGTATGGATACTTATTGAATATTTTGTGCGGAATAAAAATGACAGTGCTATTCAATAATATCCAGAATAAACAATGAAGGATGTACTTTCTAATGTGTTTTTGATGGTAAAAAGAGTAAAAAAAAAATTAGAGACCTTTCTTAACGAAAACCATCATTTAAAGGAAGTAACGAAAAAAGGTAGTTCTACTTTTGTATTCAAAGTTTTAGCTACTGGCGCAGCCTTCTTTTTTAATCTTATCTTGGCTAATGTATTTGGAGCAGAGGTAAGTGGAGAATATTTTTTAAGCCTTACGGTAATATTAGTAGGACTAATTTTTTGCAAAATTGGTCTTGACAAGTCGCTAATGAGATTCGTAGCAGAATATGTAGTCAAGGACGAAATTAGTCTAGTAAGAGATCTTTACATAAAATCGGTACTGTTAACTTTGGTAGTTTCGACTATATGTATAGCTCTAATTCAATTATTTGCTGATGAAATTGCAATTGCTTTTTTTGGGAAGAGTGATTTAGCCTTTTACTTGCAAATTATGAGTTTAGGACTTTTCCCTGCTGCATTAACTTCGATTAATGCGGCCGCTTTAAAAGGTTTAAAAGAGACTACTTTTGCAGCTATTACAGATCCCTTTTTATTTTCAGTGTTTAACGTAGTTCTTATTTATCCGCTTTATTTATTACTAGGTATTAAAGGAGCTGCTTATATATACGTTGTCTCTCAATTTCTTGCAGCAGGGATATCTTTTTTCCTTTGGGGAAAAAGTTTTGATCTATTTGGACAGAAAGGCTCAATGCCATATAGGAAAATATTAAATACTAGTTTGCCATTATTATTTGTTTCCTCAATGGAAATTATAATAAAATGGACAGATACGGTTGTACTAGGTGTCTGGGTATCATCGGCTGATGTTGGTATTTATAATATTGCTTTACGCATAGCACTTATAACAAGTTTTATACTTGTTGCAGTCAACAGCATTACGGCACCGAAGTTTTCTGAACTCTATCATAGTGGAGAAATTAAAGAGCTTGAAGATCTAGCACAGAATACTGCAGCCTTAATGGCTATTTTAGCTTTACCGGTACTTCTTTTTTGTCTGATTTTTCCCCACTGGATTTTAGGACTATTTGGGAATGAGTTTATTGCAGGAACAAATTCTGTAAGAATCTTAGCGGTAGGACAGTATCTAAATGTAATGATGGGCTCAGTCGGTTACCTATTGATTATGACAGGCTATGAGAAAACCATGCAGTATATAACATTATTTGTAGCATTTTTTAATATTGCGATTAATATTTTGATGGTTCCGATTTTGGGAATAGAAGGAGCTGCATTTGCAACAATGTCCACTTTGATAATTATGAATTTACTGGGATCAATATTTGTATTTAAAAAAATTGGAATAATCGTATTTCCTCTTTTAAAAAAAACAAGATCATATGAGTAGTGGTATCCCGATCTTTATTCTTGGCTGCCACAAATCTGGCACTAGTTTATTTCGTGCGTTGCTTGATGACCATTCAGAGTTGATGGTAATACCGTTTGAATCTCATTTTTTTAAACTTGCAGGGTATTGGATTGACTATCCACTTAAAAGAGGAGTTTTAGAAAAACTTACTCTGCAAGATAAGATTGAAAGACTGGTGAGTTATATTAAAACATTAAATAGGCAAAAGGATCAAGATCTAAAATATGCTGATAGCAATACCTCCGGTGAATGGGATATTGATTTGTTCAAGAGAACTCTGAATACAAATATTCAGAATACCGAGGAAGAGCTTTTTTATTCTTACGTAAATGCTATCTTTGACTCTTTGGAAATTAGAAAAAATGGTCAGGGGGATAAGATAGTTGAAAAAAGTGTAGAACATTTGGAATTGGTTCCTGTTATAAGATCCATTTTCCCAAATTCCAAATTTATACATCTGGTGAGAAATCCATATGCAAATTTAGTTGCCCTACGAAGAAAATACCAACAGTGTCCCTTCTTGCTGGATTCAGTCCAATCCATCTACAAATCTTTATATCATGCGAATAATAATGGTCTGGCTTTTGATGGGTATAAAATAGTCAGGTTTGAAGATGTAATACTTAATACAGGGTCAGTGTTACAAACGGTATCTGAATTTTTAGAGATAAAATACGAGTCGTCATTAGAGCAACCTACAAGCATGGGGGAACTCTGGGGGGGGAATAGTACATCGGATGCTACATTTAAAGGTATCTCCCAAAAACCTCTAAAGAACTGGAAAGATAAAGTCACTCCATTTGAGTTGGACCTTGTAAATACTTTATTAGGAGAAGTTTTAAGCCGCTTTGATTATAAAAAACGTATACCTGAAAAAACTACACAAGTTTATAAGTTCATCCCCGGAGAAAGTCTGAAGCGTTATGTGCTAAACAGGGCGATGTTGCAATACTTTAAACGAGTCAATAAGTATATCTAATTCATAGAAATGAAAATAGTAACTCTTACAACGGATTACCTTCCCAACATCGGTGGAATTGCCGCTCATGTTCACTATTTAACAGAGGCTCTTTCTAGACAAGGCCATAAAATTTTTTTAATACATGTAAAAAATGGCTCTCAGACAGGTGACATAAATAAAGAAATAGTTTCCGAAAACTTTTTTCTCTACACAGTAATAAATAATGAAGATCAGTCAAGGTTATTACGCGTTTATAACAGGGCGAAACAGATATTAAGGGTCTATAAAAAAATTATTGAAGAACATGGCAAAGTTGATATTGTGCATCAACATGATTTAAGAATGTGTAACTGGGCTATGAAGTTTATAAAAAGGAACAATGTGTGGATTTGGACAAATCACTCATCTGGTTTCCTAAAGTCGTCTAGAAATATCCTTCAACAATACTACTTAAAATTTTTGTACAAAGATGTTGATGGCATCATCACAGCCAGCACTGAAAGATTAAATAAAACAGCTGAAGTATTTGGTGATAGTTCAGAAAAAAAATTCATACCAAATGGGGTGGATACAAATATGTTTTTTCCTCGACAAGTAGATAAGTACCGGAATATTGATGTTAATATCGAGAAAGATTTCGTGGTATTATGTCCAAGCCGGATGGTACCTGTAAAAGGAATTATTTATCTAGCAGATGCTATTCAGAGTATTATTAAGAGTGCTCCAGATGTTAAGTGGAAATTTATTTTTTTAGGGAGTGATAGAGTTTTTAACACAGATGATAGCTACATCAGTAAGATTTATTCAACTTTAGAAGATTATATTCAGGATGGTAAGGTTAAAATGCTAGGTAATCTTCCACTGGAAGACATGCCAAAAGTAAATAATTTAGCTGATATTGTCGTCTTGCCATCATTAATGGATGCGGTTAGTCTTTCCGCCTTGGAAGCAATGGCATGTAAGGTACCCCTTGTTGCAACTAATATCGATGGGCTATCTGAGATTATAGAAAATGAGCATACTGGTCTTTTAGTACCACCTAAAAATAGTGAAGCTTTGGCTAATGCAATTTTAAAACTCCAAAAAAATGATGATTTGCGAAATTCACTAGCTACTTCAGGATATGATCTTGCGGTGAAAGAATATAGTTGGGATAGTATTGCCCAAAAAACAACTATCTTTTATAAAGATGTGCTGATTACCAAGAATGAACATTAATATTGTTGTCTAGAAATCATATTCTAATATCATGCGTATTTGCATAGGTCTCATATATGGTAGCTGAGATATTAGCATTTCTTATTGCGACCCTATTTTTTTTAAAGTGGTCAATGCGGGACATAAAGTACATGATGGCATATCTGCTTATTATTAGCCTGTTGTTCTCCGGGTTGTTACGTACAGTCAATTTTGGGGGAGTCAGGTTGGCCGGTGTGTACGCCCTTGGGTTGGTTACGCTTTACCTGGTGGTGAGTATTTATCAGAGACCCAAACTGGGATTAAAAAGACACGACCTTACACTCGGCATATTTGTTTTCTATTGTCTGTTCACATTAATTACCAGTCTCTATTACAACCGGTTTACAAGTGCACTGGTAGATTACTCTTGGTTCTTTTGGTTTATAGCCGTTGTATACCTTGTAATTCTGAATAATAGGGATAGTGAGTTATATGATCTTGTTCAAAAGATAATCTATATATCTGGTATTATACTCACTATTGGGGGCATTTTTAGATTTTTACTTGATCAAGGTTTCGTAAATACAACGGGCGACGTTTTTTACATTGTTGGTTCAAAGTCGGTAATCGTGGGGTTGGCATTCATCATTGCTTTCTATAATAATGTGAGGTACCGACGGCTTGTACTTTTTATCTTATTTATTGGTTTGGTTTTAAGCTTGAAAAGGCAGGTGTACCTGGGACTGCTCGCCGCCCTTTTTTTCAACTACGTGTTTTTCCGAAAAGACGTGGACTTCAAACACGTAGCAAAAATTACCGTGGTGGGTGTCGTAACAATTTTGGCTTTAACTCAGCTAAATTTAGCCAGCATTGGGCCTTTGAAGGGCGTGTTTGGAAAATTCGGAGGCGGTAATCTCCAGAATATGCTAACCGATCCGGCGGTAATGTATAGATTTGCATCCTACACTACGGCCATTAACGGGGTGCTGGAATCGCCCATACTGGGCGAAGGCTGGGGATCCAGTTTTGAGTTTAAGCTAGTTTTGGGAGGAGAGACTCAATATTTTGATCACTCACCCCACAATACCTTCCTCTGGATGGCTTATAAAGGAGGTCTCCCCATGTTATTTTTATATTCCTATTTGATATTTTATCCCTTCTATAAACTGTACAAAATCCGCAATAAAATATTGGAAAAAAGAAAATATAAAACTGTTTTTGGGATGTTGATACTGATCACGTTTGGATCCTTATTCTGGGATTACCATTCAGTTATGTTTTTAAGTGTTCCCTACTGGTTTGTTTGGGCGTTTGCTTACAAAACGGTAACACAATTTAAAACAACGAGAGTAGCTTTATGCCCAAAATAGTATGCTTTTCTACGTCCGAGTGGGATAATCTGCAATGGACCAATCGGCAGAATTTGATGTCAAGATTAGCCAGGAAGTATGAGGTTCTCTACATTGATCCCGGCATTCAGAGTAAAAGATATTACAAGCGTAAGCTTCTGAAAAACCCATTCCGTTTCCTTTTTACTTGGTGGAAGCAGACTGATGGGGTAACGGTTCTCAGTCCTGTTTTACTTTTTTTATATCGGGGACCCCATCTTTTGAGAGCACTCTCTTGGTTTATATTGAAGAAGATAGTATCCCATTATTTAGCAGGGCAAGAAGAAATCATTTTCTGGTATTATTCTCCTGAGGCGTTTGTCAGGACGAGAGATATGCCGGCCGTATTAAAAGTTTATGACTGTGTGGATTTCTATGAGGAATCCCCTTACTACGGCCAAAAAGAAAAAGAAAAAGAGCGCTTTCTCAATCTTGAAAAGCAAACGTTAAAAGTGGTTGACTTAACGATTTTTACTTCAAAACCTCTGGCTGATAATAAAGGAAAGTTTGCCAAGAATTATATCCTGGAAGAAAACGTCGCCGATGTTGCTATTTTTAAAGAAAAGGCAACTTTTAAAAGGCATCATCCAGGTGACCGTATTGATGTTTTCTACGTAGGTGCAATTAATAGTCACAAAGTAGACCTCACGTTAATCCAAAAGCTGGATAAGGAGGGGTTTGCTGTTACCATGATTGGTCCCATAGGAGGATGGGGAAGTTCTGATAATATTGATCCACAGAACTTGCAAAATGTTCGATTTTTAGGTCCTAAAGACCATGAAGAACTACCAGGATACATCGCGGAATCCAATGTCTGTATTATACCTTATAATATTAACGGCTATACTAGGGGCGTCTTCCCCTTGAAGCTTTTTGAATACCTTGCTTCAGGAAAACCGGTAGTTTCAACCGCTCTGCCCAGCTTGGCAGACTATGATAGCCTTATTTATCTCTCGGATGATCACGATTCTTTTATCAGCAATATTCGAAAATGTGTTGAACAAGACAGCAGGCAAAAATTTACCCGTAGAATAGAGGTAGCCAGTGAAAACAGCTGGGAAAAAAAGGTGGAACGAATAGATCAAAAAATATCAGAATTGATACATGAATGTACTCATTAGTGCACTGCATACCGATTCCAAAATTTCGGGAGTGGGTAACTATTCCGTCAATTTGATTAACAAGCTCGTGGAACAGCAACCGGACGATAAGTTTTATGTGTTGGTCAATAAACATATAAAAGGTGCGCTGAATAAGCATCCGAACCTGCAACCTATCGAGGTTCACCATACGAACACCTTAATAGGAACTATCAGAAAGCATCTTTTTCATTTCTTTTCTCTGGAACACTATGGGAAAAAGTACAACGCAGATGTTATCCATGTGTTAAATCCAATTCTATTGAGAAGCGGGGAAATTCCGATTATCGTGACTGTGCACGATCTGGCTGAATTGTATATCAAAAAGTACAATTACTTTCGGCAGATATATCGCATATTTTCCACATACAGATCATGTAAAAGCTCAGCTAAAATTATCTCCATTTCTGAGAACACAAAGAAAGATCTTGTCAATAAGTTTAAGATTTATAAACAAAAAGTGGACGTTATTTATCAGTCATATGGCGTTGAGCCAATACGCAATGGAGTTCCAGAAGAACCATTGAATGAGCACGGAAAATATTTTTTATTTGTGGGAAAAGGTCTGCCCCATAAGAATTTGGGTACGGTCTTGAAAGCCTTTTATCAGTATAAAAAAGAACATAATGATGAAATTCAGTTGGTAATTGTAGGGGAAGGAAATGAAGCTATCGTTAATGACTTTCAATATAGCCGTGCACTTGAGAAGGATGTAGTCGTAAAGGGGTATGTATCTAATGAAGAACTCCGGCAACTCTACAAAGGTGCTTTTTGCTTTTTGATGCCCTCGATTTATGAAGGCTTCGGCCTGCCCCTGATCGAGGCGATGGCATATGGTCTGCCGATCATTAGTTCTGATGCAGCCTGTCTACCCGAAATTACCCAAAATCAAGTATTGTATCATAACCCCCAAAATGTCAAAGAATTAAAAGAATGCATGATTCAGGTTGTCAATAGTGAAGAAGTAAGGCGTGAGATGATTAATAAATACCCTGCTATTCTAAGCAGTTATACTTGGAAAAATACCGCCCAAAAAACATTTGATATCTACAAAAAGGTTGGTAGAAATTAAGCCGAAACATGAGAAGTTATTTTTACAGCTCTATATTAATTGATTGATGAATACGAACGACGTATATATCACAAAATGCAAAGTGAGCAATCTGGAATTGGAAGAATTACTAGATGCAATACATATGTATGCTCGGGATGATAGTTCATCAGAACCCGCGATCATGCTCTCAGCAAATATTCATGGTATAAACCAAGCGTATAAGTATCAGTGGCTTTTAAGAATGAATAACAATGCCGAACTGGTTCGCAACGATTCTGCTGGCATTCAGTTAGCAGGTAAAATTCTTGGAATTCCCATCAAGGAGCGAATGACTTGGGCTGATTTTGGTTGGGATTTAGCTGAGTATTGTGAAAGAGAAGGCCTGACTATGTATTTTTTGGGTAATGAAGAGGGGATAGCCCAAAAAGCAAAAGATGAACTTTTGAAAAAGTATCCTGCTCTTAAAATTGTTGGTACCTATCACGGATTTTTTAAAAAGGAAGGAGAAGAAAACCAAAAAGTCCTCGAAGATATAAACAGACTAAAGCCGGATATTTTGGTAGTCGGTTTCGGAATGCCCTTACAGGAACGTTGGATATTGAAAAATAGAAGTAAACTTGATGTTGGGATTATCATGACAGGTGGTAACTGTTTTAACTTTCTTGCAGGTACTGAGTCGCGAGCACCCGAATGGATGCATAAAAATGGGTTAGAGTGGTTATTCCGATTTCTCAAGGAGCCAGTCAGAATGTTTGACCGATATATAATAGGGAATCCAGTATTTCTACTCCGTGTATTCAGGCAAAAGTTATTTAAACGCTCCACGAGTAGTAGCTAGAGTATCTTGCAAATACGTATGGGCTTCTTATCAACACTCCTATCCTTATTAATTATGTTAATATCGAGATGTTATCTATATGAAAGTTGATAATGTATCTTTGTTGGGAGTCAAATTTGCTAAATTGAATATTTGGCAACTAAACAGGTTGCTGGATGACTATATTCAAAATGATGAAAAAGCTATTATTGCTAACCATAATCTGCACAGTGTATATTTGTACCATCAGGTCTCTGAATTCCGTTCATTCTTCGATCTTGCTGATTTGGTTCATGCCGATGGAATGTCACTCATTTATTGGGGTAAACTACTTGGTTACAACCTCGATATCAAAAATCGGATCACATACTTGGATTGGATTAACCCACTTTTAGAGCTGGCAAATAAAAGAGAATGGAAGATTTTCTATTTGGGAGGTGAAAAAGGAGTCGCTCGAAAAGCAGCTTTGAGACTCCAAGATGAATACTCCAATATAAAATTTAGAACTCACCACGGCTTTTTTGAAACAACGAAAAAGAATAATATGCGAATCCTGGAAAAAATTAATGGTTTCAAGCCACATATTTTAATGGTTGGAATGGGTATGCCAAGGCAAGAGCTATGGATTAAACGAAACATAGAATCTATTAAATCAAATATTATACTACCTTCCGGTGCTTGTTTTGACTATATAGCCGGTACTGCTAAAACACCACCTCGGTGGTTAGGTAAATATAATTTGGAGTGGCTTTATAGGTTAGTAAGTGAGCCAAAGAGATTATCTTACCGATACCTAGTTGAACCCTGGCATCTAATACCAAAATTTATTATTGACATTCAGAAATTAGTTTTCAAGAATTCTGAAGAGTGATATTTGTTATACCAACTAACGAATTTGTTAATCCCTTCTCTTAAATTTGTCGTCGGTTTATAGCCAATTGTTTTATATAAATCCTCACAATCCGCCCAGGTGCGATACACATCTCCCGGCTGCATCGGCTTAAAGACTTTGTTAGCCTCGACGCCCAATGCTTCTTCCAGGATATTGACAAAATCCATAAGCTTAATGGGAGCGTTATTGCCAATATTGTACAACCGATAGGGAGCAGGTCCCACTTCGGGGCTTGGATGTTCAGCATCCCATTGGTTTGAAGGCTCGGGAATAACGTCCAGCAGTCGGAACAGTGCTTCCACGATATCATCCACATAGGTAAAATCGCGGTACATGTCGCCTTCATTGTATATCTCAATCTGCTGGCCGCTTTTAATAAGGTCGGTAAACTTGAAATAAGCCATATCCGGACGTCCCCAAGGGCCGTAAACCGTAAAGAAACGAAGTCCCGTCATGGGAATATCATACAGGTGCGAATAGGAGTGGGCCAGCATCTCATTTGACTTTTTGGTCGCCGCATACAGTGAAACCGGGTGGTCGGTATGGTCACTCACTTCGTAGGGCACTTTTTTGTTAGCCCCATAGACAGAAGAGGAGGAGGCAAATATCAGGTGCTCGATATCATGCTGCCGTGCGGCCTCGATAATATTATAAAATCCAATCAGGTTGCTCCGGATATAGACATCAGGGTTGTTAATGGAGTATCTTACTCCGGCTTGCGCGGCTAGATGATAGATTCTGCCGATATTATGTTCTTGAAAGACTTCCTCGATTTTGTCTTTATCAGAAATATCAGCTTTAACAAAAGAGAATTCACTACTTGTAACTTTTAACTCTTCAACGCGGTCTGTTTTGAGGTCCACTGAATAGTAATCGTTGAGGTCATCAATTCCGACAACCTGGTGTCCCTCCTGGAGTAATCGTTTGCTTAAATGAAATCCGATGAAGCCTGCTGCTCCGGTTACTAGTATAATCAACTGTTAGGGTATTTGATTTTTGGATAAATGTGAGCAAAACTAAGAATTGAGCTGCAATTTAAAAAAGAAAGACGGCAAAAATTTTTCTCAAGAGCATAGTTACTTCTTATCTGAAAGTGTACTATAATACCACACAATTTTATGAGACTGAGTTAATCTTATGATTTTTTAACACATGTAATCAATTCCTTTGAAACTACCAAACATTTTCCTATTATAGGCCTTCTATTTAACCCCTAAGTTGCGTGATTGGCTATAACGTTACTAACCGAAAAACTTAAATAACATTATGAGAGGCAATACCAAGGCATTATCCCTTGAAGATGGTGAAACTATGACGGTTCGCGAAAGTATTATCTCACAGGCAGAACTTGAAACCGATATAGAGTCCCTTGTACAGGATACCTTACCCCAAAGATTTCACGTTCTCGCAAAAAAACAATATTCCGGCAAACGGCTGCTGGATATCATGCTCTCCGGTATCGGTGTATTGGGATTACTTATCGTATTTCCGTTTATCGCTTTTGCAATAAAAATATCATCCCGTGGACCGGTAATCTTTAAGCAGCAGCGGACCGGTGTAAATGGTAAGTCGTTCACCTGCTACAAGTTTCGGACCATGCATATCCTGCAAAAGAGAACTGAAAACGGCGAGCCTGATATCACTAAAAAAGGAGATGCCCGTATCTTTAAATTCGGCAGTATCCTGCGAAAACTGAATCTGGACGAGCTTCCCCAATTATTTAATGTGCTCAAAGGAGACATGAGCCTGGTGGGGCCCCGTCCATACCCTGTAAAAGAGTGTGCGTACTGGAACTCCTCCTTCGAAGATTTCTTCTATCGCTACTCGGTAAAACCCGGAATTTCAGGGCTGGCCCAGGTAAAGGGATATCGCGGCGGCACGCTGGATGAAGAGCATATGCGGAAGCGACTGGATTATGACCTCATTTATGTTCAAAAAAGCTCATTTGGACTGGATATGAAAATAATCGGACGAACCATTCTGCAGATGATCCATCTGGATACCAACGGTCACTAAACCCAATTGATAAACAGCTTGACGGGCACAGCTCTTTTTAAAGGAGTTGTGCCTTTTTTGTTTCTCTTCTCTTTTTTTGGGAAATGGAAGGAGGAGAGGGATTAAGAAGCCCCAACAAGAAACAGGAGACTGTTTTTCCCAACCGAGGTGTCCCTTTTGTCTTGATACAAAAGGGACGAAAAAAATCAAGGCGGTGAATGGGGGGCACCCGCTGCCGCCTGTGCAGGCGTGGATGTTGATGGTCCGTTGCGCCGGTTGCCCGCTATCAAAGTCCTCACCGGTGCAACATCCACAAACGCCTGCTTCGGCTTTCGCGCCCCATTCAAGGCCGGGAAGGGCAGGTTTGCAATTTTTAGCTCATGCTCCCTCGTCAGACAGCACTTCTTCCGGTATCGGAACAATTGCTTGATACGTTCAAACGATCTCCCCTTCGAAATTCATCATTTCTAATTCTTCATTTTTCATTCCTCACTGAACACCCCCCTGCACCCCCTTCGAACATCATTTACCGCTTTTCAATCATAACTGCCACAAGGGGGAACCCCCCGCGCTCTTTTTCCCGGTACCCCTTCGAAATTCATCATTTTTAATTCTTCATTCAAAATTCCAGCCGCCTTCCGGCCTAGGATTTATGAGCCGCCCGGGACAAGCGCAGCGGCGGCGCGGGTTAGTTATTTGTTACCGGTTACTAGTATTGGATTGTTGAGAATATGGTAGCAAGCAGCCCCGGGGTCTGGGGAATGGCGGCAGGCAAAAGGGGAGAGGCGGCCGGCGTTTGAAAGCAACCGGCCGGGAACGAGCTGGTAAGGGGAACATCTACCATTCCCCAGCGGCTTTTTTGGTTCGTTTTTTGGCCGTACAAAAAATGAA